>JBDRCA010000031.1:0-7181 GCA_043822165.1 Candidatus Altarchaeota archaeon | reverse complement strand
CCACGAGAAGGGAGCAGCCTTCAGGCAGTCCCGCGCGCCTTGACGTATTTTTTCAACGCCGGGCATTTCCTGATTTTTTCGTCTTCATAGTCTTCTTGAATCCGCTTCAAGGGGAAGTTGCGGCACGCATACGGGCGAATCCGGTAGATGGAACAAACTTTCTTGCCGGATTTGTCTTGCACAAGATACGGACAGTCAAAAAGCTTGGCGTCTTCCCCGGAATCATACCAGCCGGATGCTCCGAGAACAAAATCGGATTCGCTGATAGCTCCCTTAACGTAATCGTCTCCCGGCATAAACACTACTTCGCCTTTTTTGAGGACTCCGACGAGCACGTGATTTAGGATGTCGAAGCGCTTCTTTGAAGTCCACCGCTCAAAATCCTTCCTCGAGAAATGTAGGTTCATTCCGACGCAACAATTGCCGCACCGAAGACACTTGAATTTAGCCGGCATTTTTTATGTACTCCCCGGAAGCCTCCCGGCTTGAGCCAACCAGCACACGATAAGAAACGCCTGCAGGAGAACTCGCATCCTCGAGAATCCCGGACGCCTCCACCCGCTCCCCGTTAAAGACCTGGCCCGCGTACGTGTGCGTGAAAGAAGAAATCTCGGATACAGTATACTTTCTCCCGTCAAACACGCAGTCGCCTTCGACCCCGTAAACCGCGGGATAATCAAAGGCGAGCGAATCATCAACGACCCGCCCATTAAACGAAACCTCCCCAATCCGCTCATACGCCACGTCACCCCAGGAACCAAAGGCCTCCCCGACACCGCGCACGTAAAGCACGTCGAACTTGACACCCTCAAAGACCCCGCAATTAAACTTGCGCCGCTCATGAAACACAAACTCCTCAAAAGACAACTCCTTCGAAACCGGGAACCTTTTCTCATAAGCCGCCCTAAAATCATCTTCACCCAACGGCACAATAGGAAGCTTACACTCAGACACAATCCTTCGCACCCTCTCGAAGCCGTCCCGCCCATACACCACCAAGTCAACATCCGAAGCCGGAGAATGAGCGCCAACCAAGACGGAGCCGGTGACCCCGAACAAATCAAGAGAAACACCAGAGCGCCCGCTCAAGGTCGCCGCCAAATCCCGTATCCTCTCCTCGTGGCCGTCAAGTTTTCTCCCGCCGAACAAATCCTTCAGGAAAACATCCGGCCGAATAAGCTCGCGAATCCTCTCCTCAGGAACGCCCTGAAGCTTCGCGTCATGAACCTCCGAGAAAAAGACGTAGTCAGGATGCTCTTTTTCCAGGTACCTGAATGAGCCGGCGGTTGTTCCCGCCTTCACCAGTCTCCCGCCCTCGGGCACGAAACGCAGGAAAGCAACCACCCTGTCTTCGGGGTGCGCATACGACACCACAGAAAACACTAGACCGTCCTCGGATACAATGAAGTCGCGGCACCTGTAAACTGACATGGCTCTTATAAGACTTAGAGCATATTATATTGAAAAATGCGTTTCGGATTCGTGCCCAAAGACGAGTGGGACCGGCAGCTGTTTGAGAAGGCGTTCAGGGACAAAAAAATAGAATGCGAAGTCTTTGACAGGCCCGCACAGTGGATACGCTTCAACTCTGGTATTGAGGCGGGATACTTCAGGCGTGAACAAGATTTTTCGAAATTCATGCGCGAAGAATACGCCGAAGCGAAAAAAAACACCGGAAAAAAAGACGTGAAAACAAGCCAGCTCTCGGGAATGCTCGTTCGCTCCGTTGAGAACGCGCATGGTTTCCGGGATGAGCAAACCGAGTTCCTCTTCGACTACCTGAGCATCCTGGAAGCGGAGGGCATGCTAGTCGTTAACTCCCCGCAAAGCATCCGAAACGCCTGCAGGAAGCATGTGGCGTATTATCTTCTCTCGAAGGCGGGGTTGCCCATACCCAAATCTTTCGCTTCAAACGACGCTGTGCGCGCTTACCTTGAGCTCGGTGAAATCGGCTTTCCCCAGGTGCTAAAGCCCTGTGAGGGAGGCGGTGGCGCGGGCGTCGTCTATGGAGGCGAAGCTGAGACTTCAGGCGATGTGACGTCCCTTTACGGTTTGATGGAAAAGCCCGTAATCGTCCAAGAGTTCGTAGGCGACAACACAGGAGATGTGCGCGTCATAGTCGTCGGCGATAAAGTAGTCGGCGGGATAAAAAGGCTCACCCCCAAGGGACTGCACAAGAGCAACGTAACCCTTGGGGGAAAGGCGGAGAAGATTGAAGTGGACGATGAGCTTGGCGAACTCTCATTGAAGGCCGCCGACGCTGTGGGCTGCAAGATAGTGGGAGTGGACTTGATAGTAGGTAAAGACGGTTACAGGATACTTGAAGTGAACTCTTCGCCCAGCTTTAACGGATTCAAAAAAGCCACGGGAGTTAAAGTTGAGGATATCATAGTTGAGTATCTGGTATCACAGACTCGAAGATAAACGGTTTTAACTGAGTAAAGGAAAATAGTATTTAATGAGCCTTCTGTCAACGAAGCTCGCGGGATTAAATCTTGCGAACCCGACGATACTTGCCTCGGGGATACTGGGGACATCTTACGGCATGCTTGAGCGCGCGGTCGCGGGCGGCGCGGGCGCTGTAACGATAAAGTCGATTACGAGGGAGCCCAGGGAAGGCCATAAAAACCCGATTACAGTTGAAGTGCGGGGGGGTCTTTTGAATGCCGTCGGGTACTCGAACATGGGTTTGGATGCCGCAAAGGAGGAGTTTAAGTCTGTAGGAAAACTTGGAGTCCCTGCGTTCGCATCCGTTGTCGCCGAGGACGCGGAAGGTTTTGCTCATCTTGCCAAAGAGCTTTCGAGGCTGCCGTTCAAGGCGGTCGAAGTAGTCTTGTCTTGCCCGCACACGCCGGGTCTTGGACTTCTTGCAGGCCACGGGACGCCAGAGGCGACAGGAGAGATTACGAAGGCTGTCGTAAAGGCTTCGAGGCTTCCCGTGTTCGTGAAGCTTTCCCCCAACACGCAAGGCGTGGGCGAGGTTGCCAAGGCCGCTGAGAAGGCTGGTGCCGCCGCAATCAACATGGGCAACACATTGGGGCCGGGAATGGTAATTAATCTTGAGGCCGGGAAGCCGGTCCTGGATTTCAAGGTCGGGGGCATGAGCGGTCCGGCTGTTAAGCCGATAATGTTAAGGTGCGTCTATGACGTATGCGAGGCCGTGAAGATTCCGGTCATAGGGTGCGGCGGAGTCTTGGACGGGCGAGACGCAGTAGAATACTTGATGGCCGGCGCATCCACGGTGGGCGTTGGGACTGCAGTCATGTATCGGCGCGAAGATGCCTTCAAGAAAATCTGCGAAGAAATCCGGGACTTCATGAAAGAAAACGGCTTCTCAAAGATTAAAGACATGGTCGGGCTCGCCCACCAGTAGGTTTTTCAGATGAGGATAGTCGAATCCACGACAGGCGTCCCTAAGACTGCAAGCAATCTTAAGCAACGTGTGGATGCGGCACTCAACGCTGCACTCGGTGAAACTGTTAGGAAATCCTCGGCAGGGCCGGAGGAAGTGATAAAGAGAATCGGGGAAGGTTCGTACGAGCACACCAACTTCAGGTTTTTCCTAGCACCCCGCATAGTTGAGATACTCGACGGCATGGAAGGCGTCGGGAAAGTCAGGCAGGCATGGGTGCACTCCATAGACGTCACTGAATCCGACCCGTCAGCAGCAGACAAGGCAGGAGACGGGTCGCCCTGCGACTGGAGCATGGGGCTTGTGCTCCCGCTCATCGCAAAAGTCGACGGGAAAAACAAGTCGCAGGCAAAGGCTGTTGATACGCTTAACGGGCTCTTGGTTGCGGCATTGCATGAGAGGAGAGTAGAAGTTGTGGACGATTACCTGAGAGTGAATTTTGTGACAGCCGAGGAAATAGCCGCAGGCAGGGGCGAAGCGGCAAGAATCAGAAACCCGTATAATCCAGCAACTGAGATTTCCTTTGAAAAACCACCTTAATATTTCCGTTCACATAACTTACTGATGACGTCTGGGATACCCCACGATGAGCGCCGTCTTATGAATCCGGTGCATGTTCCGCGAATGCTGACTGTCGAGGAAGTCGTCAACGAGGCAGCGGACGTTAAGACCTTCTTCTTCAGGGAGAAAATAGACGCCAAACCCGGACAGTTCGTGATGCTCTGGCTTCCCAGAGTAAACGAGAAACCCTTTAGCCTAAGCTACATTGGAAGGCGCTGCGCAGTAACCGTTGCAAGAGTTGGGCCGTTCACGAAGCAAGCATTCAAACTCAAGAAAGGGGGCAGGATTGGAGTGCGGGGGCCGTACGGCACACACTACACGGTCCCGGGCGGAAAAGCACTCGTCGTCTGCGGCGGATTCGGGACAGCATCAGTTGCACCGCTTGTGGATAAGCTCGCGGGTACTGCGGAAAAAATTTTCGTGGTGGTCGGCGCAAAAACCAAGGGCAAACTTTTTTTCATAAACCGTTTCAAGGCTGCAGGCGCGCAAGTCTGCGTTACCACAGACGACGGCTCCGAGGGAATAAAGTGTTTGGCCACGGATAACCTGCCTGAACTGCACAAACAGGAAAAATTTGACGTTATCTACTCGTGCGGGCCAGAACCCATGATGAAGAAAGTCATGGATTTCGCTCTAAAAGAAAAAATCGATTGCCAGCTGAGTCTTGAGCGTTACATGAAGTGCGGGATGGGAGTCTGCGGAAGCTGCAGTCTGGGCAAGTTGATGGTCTGCAGGGATGGGCCTGTTTTTTCCGCCAATGATTTGGCGGGCACTGAATTCGGCATAAAAACAAGGGATGCGTGCGGTCGGGTAAAAAGGATATGAAGAAAGTCGACCTGGTTTTGGACGGGGGCAGAATTTACTACAAGGGAGAGTTCGTGGATGCGGGAGTAGCAGTTGAAGACGGGAAAATCGTGAAAGTCGCAAGGAACGCCTCCCTTCCGAAAGCAGACGAGAGGATTGACGCAGGCGGGCTCTATGTTATGCCGGGCGCCATCGACGTTCACGTTCACGTGAGAGACCTGAAACAAAAAAGCAGGGAAGACTGGAAGAGCGCCTCCGAGGCCGCTGCCGCGGGGGGAGTCACCACGATTCTCGCGATGCCCAACACTAACCCGCCGCTTTCTTCAGCCAAGGCTGTCACAGAATACGCGAGAATCGCGGCGAAAAAAAGCATCGTAGACTACGGAGTCTACATCGGGGCGACCGGGAAAAACAGGGACGAGATAACAAAGGCAAACCAAGCCTGCGCCGTGAAAGTTTACATGGCCTCGACTACAGGGGACTTGCTGGTTGACGATGACATCTTGCTCACAAACTCATTTGCGTCGGCAAACAAGGCTAAGAAGATTGCGTGCGTTCACGCCGAAGACGAGGCGATGATCAAGGCCAGGACTGCAGCGGTGAAACGCAAAGGCAGGGAAGTAACCCCTGAAATGCATTCTGTCATAAGAGACGGCGAATGCGCGAGAAAGGCTGTTGAGAAAGCGCTCCAACTTTCAGGTAAGGCCAAAAACAAACTTCACATATGCCACGTATCCACAAGAGCTGAGATGGAGCTTATCGCAGACGCGAAAAAAAAGGGGCTTTCTGTCTCCTGCGAGGTGGCGCCGCACCACCTTTTTCTGTCAGAGAAAGACTACGATAAAACCAACAGGCTAAAAGTCAACCCGCCGCTTCGCTCGAAAACGGACGTCTCGACCATGTGGAGCGCGCTCCAGGAGGGAGTAGTAGACTGCGTTGCATCCGACCATGCGCCGCACCTTTTATCAGAGAAAGAAGAGGACTACTGGAACGCGCCCGCCGGAGTCCCCGGCCTTGAGACAACACTGCCCTTGATGCTTGATTCAGCCGTGAAGAGGATGCTCGACGTTCCGCAGGTCATAAAGCTTACATCCGAGAACCCTGCGAAATTGTTCGGTCTCTCCGGCAAGGGAGCCATAAAAGAGGGTTTTGACGCGGACTTTGCGCTCATAGACTTCAGGAAGAGCTGGCGCATAAGAGGGGACGGGTTGAAGAGCAGGTGCGCTTGGACGCCGTTTGAGGGAAGAGTGGTTCAGGGCGTTCCTGTGATGACTGTTGTCCGTGGGAAAACTGTTTACAGGGACGGTGACGCGCTGCCGAACAAGGGAGCAGAGGTAGGGGTCTAGATGATTTGGCGTGGCAGGCGCAGAAGGTTCGCTGTCTTGTCTGAGGCGAGCGCGACGATTTTTTTGTGGACCAGCGGAGTCGGCGCGATATGGTTTGTTTTGCCGAACCTTGCAGAGAAGCTTTCAGGGAGCCTTGCATATGTCGGATTGCTTTTGTCTCTTCCAGCCTTGATCGCGTTTCTAGTCGATATTCCACTAGGGGACTTGTGCGACAGGGCCGACAAGAAAAAGATTATTTTGCTGGGATTATTCCTCATGTTTTTCTTGGGCTTCTTCCTGCGGGAAGTCGACTCTCTGAGCGAGCTTGTGTTGTTTCTGGTCTTGTTGGGCGTGCTACACCCGATAATGTATGTGGCGACCACGGCCTACGTCATAGAGGCTTCGCCGAAAAAATACAGCGCAAGCTTTCTTGGCACATACACTTCGTTCATACACTTGGGTTTCAGCGTCGGCGCCCTGGCAGGCGGTTTCCTGATAGCGGACGCGCTCATCGAGAACATTGGGAGGATTGCAGGACTCTACTCAATAGCTTGCGTGGCAGCCGGCCTCCTCGCCTTAACGCTTAGGAAAAGCGGCAGACAAACGATAACAGGAGGTTTCTGTTCGGTCATCAGAGACGACAAAGTCTTCGTCAAAGAACTCAGAGACTTCAGGAAACTCGGCTTCACGGGAGCAGCAGTAATCGCGATGTCCTTTCTCTTCTCAACGTTTGACGGCATAGTCTGGACGCTTGAACCGCTCCTGTACCAGGAACTCTCCCTGAAGTCCGTGGAGGGGGGTGTGATTTTAGCGGCGTTCGTTGTGCCCCTGATTTTGTTCGAGGCTCCCGCGGGCTATCTCGCGGACAGAATAGGCAAGCGCAGGGTTTTGGCTGCGGGGCTCTTCGTTGCCGGATTCTTCGCAGTCCTGTTCAGCAGTGCAGAAGGTTTCTGGTATCTTTTGGCTTGCGCGTTCATGGCCACCACTGGCCTTTCAGTCGCCTGGCCGGCAACAGAGGGCATACTCGCCGAACACACCCGGAAGAGCGAGTCAGGAGGATTCTCGGGGGTGTTGAGGAC
>JBDRCA010000030.1:0-8622 GCA_043822165.1 Candidatus Altarchaeota archaeon | reverse complement strand
CGGCCGATGGTGTTGGTTTTTGTCTTGGGTTGTGTTGCATTAATGCTTTTCGTGGTTTTCGGGGGTATCGGCTATTATCTTTTTTCTAATCCCCCGGATTCATTCAAGGGCACGCCGAAGACGACGTCAACGTCGACGTTGGCGCAGCAATCAACGACTATTGCCGGGACTACCACACTCGGAGTCGCTTCAACCACCACTAAACCGTCCGGTCTTGCGAATTACGTTCAAAACCTTTACTCTGACTTGACTGGCGGCCGAGAATGCGGAGTCGACGAGGAATGCTTCCAGGAGGCAGCGGATGATAAATGCAAGAAAGCAACCTTCACGCTCGATACCGGCCGCATAACCCAGGACCGCACAGTCCTCGGCCAAGACGGCGAAAAATGCATAGTCTACTACGAGATCACGGGAGTAAAAGACGCCGACGTGACCTCCACCGACTGGTACGGCCTAAACATGACGTGCAGGATAAAACCAGAAGACATCCAAAAAGACATGCTCAAACTGGAAGACTACGACTGCGAGGGATCGCTCTGGGACAGGCTAAGTCAATACGCAACTAAATGAAAGAGGTGGTTTATTATGTCGGATGGTTGGTCTAACCTGGAAGATAAATTGAAGAAAATCCAGGAAAAACAAACGGAGGAAGCGAGCAACAAACCCTCTGAAACAATCGTCGAGGATAAGCCTCCCGAGAAACAAAAGCCCGCCCGCAAAGGCGCGTTCAAGGAGTACATGGAAAAAGTACAAGGCATCTACAAGGATTCTAAGATCGAGCCAGGCTCAAGACATAAGGACAAGTACGAGTCCATGTTCGACAACATCGAGACACCAAAACTACACAAGCCCATGGCCGAAGAGAGGCCGATGGCTAAAGCGGGCAAAAAACAATTCAAGGGCATGGAAAAGCGTTTCCTGCAAAACAGGAAGCTCTAAGACAACATGTTCTCCGGCGGGGAGTCATCGTCTAACTCGCCCATCTTCCTTCCAGTCAAACAGTCTCTGCAAACCCCGCGGACGCTCACACAGTTACCGCAAACGCGCCTACCGCACAAGCTGCACGTGTACAAGACGCCGGGTTTCTCGCATATGCTGCAGGGTGCCACTCCCTCCATTTCTCACGCAGCCTTGCCTTGCTTGGGCTTGACTTCGACCTTCGGCAGGTTCATGGGCGGCGGAAGATTAAGCCTCCTAGAAATCTCGACAGACTCTAGCAAAGCCTCCCGTATGATGGCTGTGGATACTTCCTCCATTACTTCGCTTTCGACGGAGACTTTGTCCTTCTCTTTTTTCGCGAGCTTCTTCAAGTTCTTGTTCATGTACCAGAGGCTTCCCTCCAGCAGGATGTGCCCGATGTCCGGCTCGTATTTCACCGTGTAACGGTATTTCACCAACAGGTATTCGCCGGTGTTCGCGTCCTTTTCCAACGTCATAGACGTTATCATGCTGCTCGCGTTCGCAGTAACGCTTGATGCTCGCTTGTCTGTTTTTTCTGCGTCAATCTTCGTAGTCCTAAAGTTTACAATAGTCATCTTTGATACCTAAGATATGGAATGCGTGATATAAAAAGACTTAATCCGCGTAAACGGTGTTCCTGATGTAGATTTCCCCGAACAAGTGTTCCTGGTTCAGGTAGAGTTTGCTGTCGTTTGAAAGATGAAGCAGAGACATGAGCGTGTTCACTATCTCATCCTTGGTTCTCGCAAGCTCGGAAAACAATACGACTTCTTTTTTTCCGAGGAGCCTGATAACCATGGTGTAGGTTTCCTCGATGAATTTTATGATGTCGATTTCCTCCTCCACGACTACTCTCCTGTCTTCGACTCTTTTTTCGAGCATCATCTTGCGTCTTGCTCCGCGTTCCTGAAGCGCCTTTTGTATGGCGGCTATTAGTTCGTCGGCGGTAACACGGCGTTTCGGAAGCCTCTGAGGCTTTAACGCTCGCTCGAAGTCTTCTAGTTGTCCGTCGGCAAGCGACTGGATAATTTCAGCGAAGTCTCCGTCAAACAATGTGCTCAAGGAGTCGGCGAGTTCCGCGTACGGGTCGTCTTGGCGGGGGTGCAGTATGTCAGCCTTCATGCGAAGCAGCACCGAGGAAACAAGGATGACGTTTGCGGGAATCTTAAAGTTCATCTCCTTCATCTCGGAGACCTTCTTCGAGTAACGGGATGCGAGCTCTCCCAAGTCTATGTCCCAGGGGTTTAGTCCCGTTAACGCCTCGTATAGTATGTCTCTCCAAGAGAGGTCTGGCGTCTCTATTAAGGTGGTTAACCTGTCCATTTATTTTCCTTAGTACTTCTCACAGTGCCCGTAAACCACCCCTACTATGAAATATATCGAAGCCGTAATATAAATACATCTTAAATCTAACTATCTTTTGAGGTGAATTCTCAATGGTTCGTGTTGCAGTAAACGGGTTCGGAAGGATTGGAAGAAACGTCTTCAGGGCAGGATACAAGAGCGATGAAATCGAGTTCGTCGCCATAAACGACTTAACAGACGCTAAGACGCTCGCGCACCTGTTAAAGTACGACAGTGTCTTCGGCAGATTCAACGAGCAAGTATCCGCAGGGGATGGCATGCTCTCTGTCGCGGGGAAGGATATCAAGGTGACGTCGGAGAAGGATCCTGCGAACCTTCCTTGGAAGGACCTTGACGTGGACGTCGTAGTCGAGTCGACGGGATTCTTCATCGACCGGGACTCAGCCTCCAAGCACCTTACTGCAGGCGCCAAGAAAGTCGTGATTTCAGCGCCCGCGAAAAACCCGGATGCGACGGTAGTTCTCGGAGTAAACGAGAAAACCCTCAAACCAGAGCACAAAATCATCTCGAATGCGTCCTGCACCACCAATTGCCTCGCACCTGTTGCGAAGGTTCTGTTTGACAGCTTCGGAATAGAAAAAGGGCTCATGACCACGGTGCACGCCTACACAGGCGACCAAAGACTGTTGGACGCGCCCCACAAGAAACTGCGCCGCGCCCGCGCGGCAGCGCTTTCCATGGTGCCTACGACGACCGGCGCCGCAGTCGCGGTATCACTGGTTCTGCCCCAACTCAAAGGAAGACTCGACGGCATGGCAATCCGGGTGCCAACACCCGACGTCTCAGTAGTCGACCTGGTGGCAGTACTCGGAAAAGAAGCGAGCGCCGAGGAAGTAAACGCCGCATTAAAGTCGGCGGCGGAAAACCAGCTCAAGGGAATCCTCGACTACACTGAAGAACCCCTTGTTTCAGTCGACTACGTAGGAAACCCGCACTCCTCCATCGTCGACGGCCTGCTCACGAAGGCATCCGGCAACATGGTGAAAGTCATGTCCTGGTACGACAACGAGTGGGGCTACTCCAACCGAGTGGTCGACTTGGTAAAATACTTGAAGCCGCTGCTCTAAGGGAGAAATGGAAACGGACAAGGCCGCCGAGTTTTCGAAAAAGGGGGATGAGTTCTACGGTAAAGGAGACTATGACAGCGCAGTGAAATACTATAAGCGGGCTGTCGCATTGGACCCGGCCAAACCCGGAAATCATTTCGGTTTGGGTCTTGCATTCTTTCACAGGGGAGACGCCGACCAGGCTCAAGGCTGTTTTAAGAGAACCTTAAAGCTTGTCCCGGACTTTACTGAAGCACTCTACTATCAGGCCCGGTGCCTGGAGAAAACCGGGAATCCCGGCGAGGCTGTTGACTTGTACTTGAAGTATTTGGCGGAAAATCCATCGGACGCGAAGACTTTTAACAGGCTTGGATTAACCTACTTTAGGATTGAGGACGTAAAGAACGCGGAAGCATACCTGAAGAAGGCGGTGGATGCTAAAGCCGCGACTCAGTCAACCTACTTTACATTAGGCGTCATAAACGAGAAAACGGGCAAATGGGAGGGGGCGTTAGCCTTCTTAGAGGAGGCGTCAAAGATCAAAACCGACACGCCGGGAGTATGGTACCACAAGGGTTTATGCCACCTGCGTCTCGGCCAAAACGACAAAGCATTACCCTGCTTTGAACGCGAGCTTCAATACAACCCTAAAAACGAGAATGCGTTGTATTCAATGGGCGTGATTCTGTCTGAGACGGAAAAGTATCCGGAGGCGATACGGGCTTTTAATGAAACTTTAATACTTGATCCCGGGCGCGTTGACGCCCTGGTGGCCCGCGGCAACGTTTACGCCAACATCATGCAGTTCGATCGTGCAGTCGATGATTTTCACGCCGCGTTGGATGTGGATGATACTTACCTGCCAGCCTACGAGAATCTGGGCTTGCTTTTCAGGTTGAACGAGCAGCCCCGGGAGGCGATGGATTACTATGAGGCTGCTTACAAGTTGAAGGAATCCGAGCGTATAGCGAAGATTATAAACGAGATTCGCATAGACATTGAAACCGGCATGTGAACCTACTTTCTTGTGACTGGTTTTTTCGGGCCAACTGTATCTGCCAATACCGTCACCTTCTCGTGTATGTGTGCGAGCTCGTCTCTGGCTCTTACGACGCATGCTCCCTCCCAACTCCCGTCAGGGCTTGTGTCGTATTTCCTGCCTGCGAAAAATCCGTGTTTGACTCCGAGGCCCGGCAGAAACGAGCGGAGTGTGTTCCATTTGGCGGCGCATACTTCGTCTGTGCCTTGGTTTTCGATTCTCCAGCGCTTCATCCGCCAGCCTTTTGTTTGAAAAAAGTCTTCGTCCAAGGCGGTCTCGGCAAGCTTTCTGATTCTTCCTTCCGCCGCGCCAAGGTCTACGTCAGGGGTCGCGCCCTCATCCACTGACGGAATGAAATAAAATCTTCTGCCAGGAAACATCCCACCCAATCGCTTAAACGTTGCCTCAAGGTGCGGGCGATCCTCAAAGACTACTACAGGATAATCTGGGGGAAGTTCTCCAATGGTTTTCCTTGCTCCCGCGAGATAAGCGGCTTCCTCGTCGTTCGGGTTCTCCCTGATTTCGTAAAACGGGTGAATCCAATACACAATGTTTCCTTCATGGGCTGCGACGCTATCACTAAGTTGCGCTGCCTCCCCCCTTAAAACGGCAGCGTCCGCGAGAGTGAAACTTTTACCCCATGCAATTGGAACAGTCTCAACGTCTACATCCTTGTATCTGACAGTATGCTCTGAGCCTCCGGGACATGCGACATAAAGCATGTTCAAGACATCACTCTCCTCAAGCTCGCTTAAACCCTCCCGGGGTGCTGGGGCACTCTTTAAGGCTGGCATGATTATCTCTAGGGCAGAAAAGATTTTAAACCTTACTTGTGGTGTTTCGCGATTGCCTCGTAGAGTGGTTCTAGGCTTTTGTCTTTCTTGGCTGACAACTCAACTATGGGGTAGTCGGCGTAAACTGTTTTTATGAGTTTCGTGTCTGCTTCGGCAAGATCTGTCTTGTTGGCAACGATTATCACCGGAATCTTGCGGCTTTCAAGGGCGCCCAGTATCAGCGTGTTCACGGGATTATAAGGGTCGTCTGCGGAGTCCATGACGAGCAGGGCGGTGTCTACTAGGTCGAGGATTTTTACCGCGGATTTGACGCCTCGGATGGCTTCGCGGACTCTCTGCTTGGCTTCTGCTTCGCTCATGTGTTTGAGGAAGGTCTTGTAGTGCTGGTCTGTCAAGTCTTTTTTGTATGATATGCCTGGTACGTCGAATAAGTCGATTGTTATCTCTCGGTCGCCGATTATTATGTTTACTTCCTTGATTCTTTTTACGTACCGGGTTTCGTGGGGTATGTCGGATACAGTGCCCATTTCTTTCCCCGTCCACTCAAGGCTTATCCTGTTTGCAAGCGAGGTTTTGCCCGCGTTCGGGGAACCGTATATGGCTAGCCTGAACCTTTTCTTTCGGCCGAAAATCCTACCCACCCACTTCAGGAACCTGCGGATTGGCATAAGATAAAATACGAGTAAGTCTTAAATAATTCATTGAAGATGCATTCACGACACTTTACTTTGCTCGCATTATCCCTGCTGGTTTCAGCAAGCCTTTGCATTGAATCCGGCAGGCGCTCATCCGAGACGACTACAACTTATCCTGGGCCTAAGACGCTGCACCTTAATCCTGATAAAATCCGGTACTTGAATTACAGGCTCATAAACTACGGCGGAGGCGACTACCCGACGGCCGGCAAACCACACAGCTGGTGCGCCAGATGCAGGGAAACGGGAAGCCCATGCAAGGACGCTGCATACCTTTATGTGAAAGCCGACTTGGAGTCGATAATAAGCGGGAACCCGTGGACGAATGCAATCGCGGATAATGGGATAAACGCATTTTCATACGAACTGGCCCTGGACTCGGAGACGATAAAGACCGCAGACCCACTGAAACCGCTTTCAAACCAGGAAGGCGTCGGAATACTCTTCACGCCCCTCACAATAGACAAAGACCACACCATCACATACTGCATCTACTTGACTGTAGATGGTGTTCAATCAAATAAAGCCTGCAAAACAATAACTATCCACACAACATGCTGAACATGAAACCCGGAAAATATCTGCTCGCAATAATCTTCGCAGTCATCCTGTTTACCCTAAGTGTCACCGAAAAAGAGGGATTAACCGATAATTACCTTGAAATGAAGGCTTCCACCACGACGATTCCCCGGGTGAACCACGTGGAAATACTTCACGCATCATTCGGAAACGTGGACTCAGACGAAAACCTTGACGGCTTACTAGTCTTCATAAAACCCGCCGACGAAGACGGGAACCTCGTCGAGGCAAACGGCAACGTCACAATGGAACTATACCAAGTCTTCGACGATGAAGACGGGTGGAAATCATACGGCGCATTAAAGGTGGATGATGAACCCTACGTCGGATACGCGAAAATAACACCTGAAGCATACAGGCAGATAGCATTCGAAGACGGCTTCCTCATGGGATCGCGCATCGACGGATGGGTCGATGAAGGCCTACTGATTCCCGGAGATGTAATCGCAATATTCATAAACTTCACAACACTGGACGGGGCAAACTATAGGGTGGAATATCAGGCACCACTTGAGAAAACAACAGGCATAAACATGGATTCGATAGTGTAAGTGCCGAAAATTTACTTACAGCCAATCTTTCTTTGAGAAACGAGTGTGTTACTCCCTTTTTTAAAATAAACTCGTTCGACGTTATTGTTTATTTAATCAAAAATAGTAATTTTTTCTATTTTTTACTCAGTATTTATTCTAAAAATTATATAAATCATCAATAATTGTCAGAAAAAATGTTTTGGAGAAAATGACGTCAAAGAAAAAAACAACAATCGGAATAATAACAATACTCCTCACAATACCAACCGTCTGCGCCGCAAACAACGTTGACTCTGGAGACACAGCATGGGTTCTTGCATCAGCAGCACTAGTCTTACTCATGACTCCCGCAGTCGGATTCTTCTACGGAGGCATGGTACGACAGAAACACGTACTCACAATGCTGAGCCAAAGCATGATCATAGCAGCAGTAATAAGCATACAATGGGTCATAATCGGCTACTCGCTCTCATTTGGCCCGGACATAGGAGGACTCATAGGAAACCTCGACTGGATAGGGCTTAACGGAATCGGACTCAACCCCAGCACCGCCTACGCAACGACAATACCCCAGCTAGCCTTCATAGCATTCCAGATGATGTTCGCAATAATCACGCCAGCACTAATAATAGGTGCCATAGCCGACAGAATAAAATTCAAATCCCTCATACTCTTCACGCTACTCTGGTCGACTATCGTATACGACCCGCTAGTCCACTGGGTATGGGGCGATGGAGGATGGATAAACACGATTGGTGCCGTAGACTTTGCAGGAGGCCTCGTAGTCCACATATCCGCGGGAATATCCGCACTCATAGCAGCCATCCTACTTGGGAGAAGAATAGACTTGGATAACGGATCTACATTGCACCAGCACGACAAAACCATGACCGTACTAGGAGCAGCACTCCTCTGGTTCGGCTGGTTCGGATTCAACGCGGGAAGCGCGTTGGGTGCGAACGGAATAGCTGCAAACGCATTTATCGTCACCAACACGGCCGGGGCCGCGGCTGCAGTCTCCTGGATGATTGTATCCTGGATTCACGCTGGCAAACCAAGCACGCTTGGTATAGTAACCGGGGCGGTTGCGGGTTTGGCGACGATAACACCAGCATCAGGATTCGTAACGCCCATGGCGGCAATAGTCATTGGGTTATTCACGGGAATAGTGTGCTACTTGGCAGTCGTATTAGTGAAAAATAAAACAAGAATCGACGATGCCCTCGACGTCATGGCATGTCACGGAGTAGGAGGAATAATAGGGACTCTTGCAACAGGAGTCTTCGCAACGACCCTGGTAAACCCCGATGGAGTAAACGGCATTCTATCTGGAAACTTCCACCTTTTCGAGATGCAGCTTATCGCCGTCCTAGCAGTTCTTGTGTACGCAGGAGTCTGCACGGCCGCAATCCTGACGGTTTTAGACAAGTTAATCGGGTTACGCGTCGACAGGAAGGAGGAAATCATTGGCCTGGACTTAACCCAGCACGGAGAAGAAGCCTACCCAGAATATGACGTACCAGGATAAACTAGCGAGGTAAAAAAAAAATGAAGTTGATTACAGCTTTTATCAAGCAGGAACGGCTGAAGGCGGTAAAAAAAGAACTCTAC
>JBDRCA010000029.1:0-4712 GCA_043822165.1 Candidatus Altarchaeota archaeon | reverse complement strand
GTGATAGCCTGGATAATCTCCCTTACTGCACTGGCATTAATCGTGGACTTAGGAGTCATAAGCAGGCACAGATTGTCCATAGACAGGATACTCACCGAACTTTACCTGCCTTTAAGCGTCCTCGGAGGCTACGTATTTGTTATCCTTGATAGGAAGTTGAAGCTTCGCAATGGCGGTTTTGTTCTTTTGTCAGGGATTATTGTTTTCGGAATACTTGCATCATACATGTTCGTAAGCGGCTACTACGAGCCGTGGAGTCTGCCAAAACCTGATTACAATGCATTCACCTGGCTTGGAGAACAAGGATACGATAATACATTGCTCATAAACCTTGATTCCACGGGCATGTGGGCATACCCGATTTCCGGGATAGAGTTAGTGGACCCATTCATGTTCACATATAATCCGCCCCAGTACGTAAAAGAGTTGGCGGCAAACGCAAGCTCTGAAAACTCGCTAGATGATATTGAAGGACTCTCTCAGGGATACGGGCGCACACTGGTTTACGTGTCTAGTGTTTCGACGACGCATCCCAACTACAAGCCGCCATTCGAACGCTTCTACGGATTCTACTTGAACCCAAATACTGCGGGCTTTGACTCAGTAAACTACGGGAAAATCTATGAAAAAGATGGGGCGTTGATTTTCGAGTACGTTAGGAGGATATGTGAATTGGTTTAGTGTGGGATTCGTGCCCTGCATAATGCGTGTTCTTGATGGCAGACACGTAACACCAGTTGAGTGGGTGAAATAACAACATATCGGTTGATATGAAAAAGTATCAGTACGTCAACAGATGTCTGAACCCGCGGGGACGAAGGACTCATAGAGTGGTGATTTAGATTTGTCGCGTATTGTTTAGTTTATATAGTTGTTTTGTATATATTTTAATGTTAAAATATATTTTAGGTGATTTATATGGAAGTGGCTTTAACAAAGATGTCGCAGAATGGGCAGATAGTCATACCCGCCGAGATTAGAAGAGACGCAAAGATAAAACCTTACGACAAATTTCTTGTCTTAAACAAAGGGGGGAACATTATATTGAAACCAATCAACACATCAACATTATCTAAAGAGTTAGAGTTAACAGAGAAAATCAGCAAGAGCGAAGCTCAGATAAAAAAAGGCAAATTCATTAAAGCCGATACTCGAATGACTGCTGAAGAAATAGACCGACTCCTCACAACCTGATATTGAACTCCTATTCTCTGAAGAGTTCAGGGAGGAATACCACAAAATCAAGGATAACCAAACACGGCTCAAAGTTATCAAACACATTAAAAAGCTTGAACAAAACCCGGAACTCGGCAAACCCCTAAGTCACAAACTAAGAGGATACAGAACCATCCGAGTCCCACCATACAGGATAATCTACCGGATCGAAAAAGAAAAAATAATCATCAACTGCTTTGAACACAGAAAAAAAGTATACCAACACTAACCTATCCAAGCCTCGATTACGATTAACGATGGACAAATCAGGCGAGTGAGAAAACTGCTTCCGCAACCCGCTTAACATCCTCTTTCGTCAGCTTAGGCGACGACGGAAGGTTTATTCCCTTTTTGGATAATTCCTCTGCGACCGGAAAAGATTCTTTTTTATCATACATTGGGAACTTGTGTATCGGCGGGAAAAATGGGCGGGACTCTACCCCATTCCCGGAAAGCTTTTTCATGACATCATCCCTTGAAAGCCCGATATCATCCGCTATTAAGACAGAATACATCCAATACACGTTTCTAGCCCAAGACTCCTCAGGTGGGAGACTGACGCCGGCTACATCACCCAGACGTTTGTTGTATTCCAATGCAATACTCCTTTTTTTCTCTATTAAATCGTCGATTCTATCTACCTGAGCGCAGCCCAGCGCAGCTTGAAGATTAGTCATACGGTAGTTGAAACCGCGAACATCACACCAATAATGTTTATTAGGGTTTGTGCCGTGATCTCTTAGTATTTGCATTTTATCACATATTTTTTCGTCGTTGGTAACACACATACCTCCCTCTCCAGTTGTGATTATCTTGTTACCAAAGAAGCTGAAGCAGTTCACATCGCCAAAGCAGCCGACTTTTCTGCCCTTGTATTCAGCGCCGTGGGCTTCCGCAGCATCCTCGATGACGAACAAATTATGTTCTTCAGCGATTTCTAGGATCGGGTCCATGTCGCAGGGGTGGCCGTAAAGATGCACGGGAATAATGGCTTTCGTCTTTTCCGTTATCTTCTCTCTGATTTTATCCGGGTCAATGCACCAGTAATCAGGCTGAGAGTCGACGAAAACTGGTTTAGCGCCGGTGTATGCTACTGCGTTGGCTGTTGAGACGAAAGTGAGCGTTGGAACGATAACCTCATCGCCTGCTCCGACGCCCAACGCCTCAAGCGCCAGGTGCAACGCAGTAGTCCCGTTGGATGTTGCAACCGCGTGTTTTACTCCGACGTATTTTGCGAATGATTCCTCGAATTCGCCGATGAATGCTCCCTTAGAGCTTGTCCAGCCGGAGTCGAATGCTTCGAGAAGGTTTTTCCGCTCCTCGGCTCCAAGTAAAGGCTCGTAGACGGGAATCATGTAAACTAGTCGCTTAATGTTCTGGTGATGATGTTTGATTCTTCGGGGTAGTTTGAAGCATCCCAGGGGAAACGCTCCCCGTCCTGCCAGCGCTTCCAGCGGGAGACATCCTCTTTCACCATTATTTCCACGAGTTTCTTGAACTTCGTCTTAGGCTTCCAGCCGAGCTCTTTTTCCGCCTTCGAATAATCTCCTTGTAGAAGCTCGACTTCAAGCGGCCTCATGAAGCGCTTGTCTGTTTTAACATAATTCTGCCAATCCAAGCCAGCCGCGTCAAAGGCCCGCTCCACGAACTCTTTGACTGAGTGGGTTTCATTAGTCGCGATGACGAAGTCGCCGGGCTCCTTCTGCTGTAGCATAAGATACATGGACTCAACGTACTCGGACGCGTAACCCCAATCCCTCTGCGCATTCATGTTGCCGAGCTTCAGTTGTTTTTGGAGTCCCAGAGAAATTTTCGCGACAGAATTAGTAATCTTGCGCGTCACGAATTCTAGGCCGCGGATGGGGGACTCGTGGTTGAAGAGAATCCCGTTTGTCGCGAACAAGTTGTAAGCCTCCCGGTAGTTGCGGGTCATCCAGTAACCGTAAAGTTTGGCGCACGCGTACGGACTGTGAGGGTGAAAATATGTTTCCTCGTTCTGGGGAGTCTCATGCACCCGCCCATAAAGCTCGCTTGTTGAAGCCTGATAAAACCTTATGCCATTTGAGAGTCGTATTGCCTCAAGAATTCGCGTAACACCCAAACCAGTAACCTGGCCCGTGCCGATGGGCTGCTCAAAAGAGGCGCCGACGAAGCTTTGCGCAGCCAAGTGATAGACTTCATCGGGCTTCGAAATCCGAAGCGCCTCCATGATGGATGCTGAATCAATAAGCTCTATTGGAACAAGCTTGATTTTGTCGAATACGTCCAAGTACTGGAGCCTCCAGAAGTTGGGGGTTGAAAGCCTGCGGTAAGTGCCGTAGACGTCGTATCCCTTGTCCAGGAGGAATTTGGCAAGATACGCTCCGTCCTGGCCGGTAATGCCTGTGATTAAAGCCGTCTTCATGGTTTAATCTTTAATGAAAAAGCCATTAAAAAATGACTCTAATCGGTCGACTACCGCGTTCCAGTCAAATGATGCGACGTCTACTGCCTTGAATCTTTTCTCGTCTGATACTACATTTTTTATTTTTTCCGCCAGGTCTTGCTCGTCCAAGGAGCATGTTAATCCGTTGACTCCGTCTTGGATGAGATCCGATGCCGCGCTCTTGTCGTGTTTGACCGCGATTACGGGGAGCCCGCAGGCGAAGGCTTCGAGGACGGAAACGCCGAATCCTTCGCGGGTGGAAGGCAGGACAAAAACCCTGGACGACTTCATGATGGATACCAGTTCCTCGTATTCGAGGAAGCCTGTGAACTCTACTCGGTCCTTTACGCCGAGAAAGCCTGCCAGCCCCTCAAGCCTCTCCTTTTCGGGGCCGTCACCGACTATTACGCAGGTTAGTTTCCCGTCGAGAAGGGAGAGCGCCTTTATGAGATAGTCGACGTTTTTGTCTGGGATTAGCCTTCCAACGAAGACTACATCGGATTTTTTTGGGGAAGGTTTTATCGGTTTGATGCTGGCTACATCAATGCCGTTTGGAATAACCGTTACTTTCCCTGATGAGACGCCGAAGGCTACGAGGTCTTTCTTGGTCTTATCGGAGACTGAGATGAATGCCTCGGGCAAGGCTACTGCGAGCCGCTCAGTTATGAATCCTAGGACGCCCTTGCGTCCCAGATACGTCATCCAGTATTTTTTACCCCAGACCTCGTGCCATGTGGAAACCATCCTTTTGCGCTTTAGTATGCAGCAAAGCTTTGACGTGAAAAGCGGGAAAAACGGGAACTGATTGCAGTCCAAGACGTCGAAGTCGGCTTTAAGAAGAGGCGTGAAAAGCCGCAAAGCAAAGTATACTGCCTCCGAGACCCTGCGCCTGCCGGAAGACGTGTAAAGCGGAGCAGCAAGGCACACACCGTGAAGGATTACTCCATCGCGCTCGGTTACGTCTTCGCCCGCCCAATACTTCATGCAGTAGACGCTGACCGTGTGGCCGCGCCCGGCAAGGCGCTTTGAGACTTCCCAGATGCGTTTTTCGGCTCCCCCCTTAACGTAAGGG
>JBDRCA010000028.1:0-4581 GCA_043822165.1 Candidatus Altarchaeota archaeon | reverse complement strand
ATAAAAAGGCTTCGGTTTGCCGTTTTTGCGTTAAAGTCGTCTTTTTGAGTGGGTCCTTGACGGGGCTTGAGTGGTTTGAACGGCGGATATTTATTGTTTGATGGACTAAAATAATTCATGTCTCAGATTCGGACTGTGAAGGGTGGTAGAGGAGATGGTTTCCAGAAGTCTTATGCCGTAGTTGTTGATTACATGGATGAACCGGAGCCTTCGCGTGCACCGAATATTCCCACTTCTTTCCGTGATTTCATGTCTTTTTTCGACAAAGTGGTGCCGCCCATCCCCCTTGTGAGGGGTATGGAGGATATGAAGGATAGACTTCAGAGAACGCAGCCCAAGACTATGAATAAAGCCTCTAAACTCTCGTTTCTGGGTCGCGTTAATGGCATAGTAAGAGCAGTCGATGATTCGAGTAAGTTGAGGCGCTCTAAGACTTTTTTGAATCATTTGTTCTCAGTCTACGGGCCTAACGTAGAGTATGGATTCAGTCATGACGTGAGGCTTCCGATTGAGGATGAGGAGCGGGTTTTTTACACTCTTACCGCGGGTTTTGCAAACCAGGATAGGCCATCAATTTTCGTTAGAAAATTCAGGGAGATTCCGAATTCCATGCATATTGCGACTACGCTTCTTACGACCATCGGGATTGCAGCAAACCAGGGAATTATCATGAGGGTGAAAAACGCAGAGGAATGCCTCGACTTGATGGTCAATGACGCCGCGGTCAGGGCAAGCTATGAGGGAGCGGAAGAATACATGGACGGTAACGGGTACTTGACCAGCAAGGGCTTGTTCATTGCCTCGCTTCTAAGAAAGCCCAAGAGACTGCATGAGTGGGCTAATCTCCCGGAAGAAAAAATAAGAATGGACGGGTGGGAGAGAACCAAGAAGCTTTCATGTGATTTATCGGATCCCGTGAACTTTCTGGTTCACCAGGGTATGCGCCGCCTTGATTTAGTATCTGCGAAACAGCCGACACCTGAAGTATGGGAGAATTACGTGACTGGAACATTCAGTAAAGACGGCATAGTGGTTTACGCAAGGGATCTCGTCTGGTGCAGGCCAGTCGAATCGTGCAGGGGCGCAATCCGGACTCTTTCCGAAAACGGGTTTCCCCCGGAAACCAAAACGTTGATAATGGTCCCCAACGGCCAGGAGTGGAAGCCCACCTTCAACCACACGTTATCAGAGCTTGACTCCAACAGGAGCATCACTGAGAGGATGTTCGAGGAAGCCAGGATTAGGATGCATACTGAGGAGCATCCTTTCCGTCTGCACTGAGCTTTTAAGCTTTCCCCAGTATCCTGAGAGCAAGGTGTCCTGCGTTTTCGCCGTTGTCCAACCTTTAATAAAGGTTGATCAAAGAGGTCCTCTTCGCCTTTAAGGCTCGACGACCTGAAAAAGTTCATGCTTTGCCGAGAATCCTCAACGCTAAATGCCCTGCGTTTTCGCCGTTGTCGATGCCGACTGTTGCGACGGGCACGCCCTTGGGCATCTGCATAATCGAGAGGAGAGCGTCCAGGCCGTCCAGTTTAACGTTGACTGGTACGCCAATTACCGGTTTTTTGGTGTGGGATGCGACTACTCCGGGCAGTGCCGCGGAGAGTCCTGCGATGCATATGAAGACTTTCGCGTCCGATGACGTGATGATTTTCTTTAACAGGTCCGGTTCCCTGTGGGCGCTGCAGTATTCAACGCCGTATTCTACTTTGCCTTCAAGCACGGACGCTGCTTTTTCGACGATTTTCCCGTCGGATTTGCTGCCCGCGACAATTAACACGTCCATTTTAGGTTGAATGTATTATTTATGATTAAACCAAATAAATGAATGAGAAATGGCTAAGGTATGCGTTATCGGCGTAGGCCGCATAGGAAAACTCATAATAAAAATGCTCGAGGAAAACGGGCACCAAATAGTCGCGGCAGTAGACGCTAAAGAGTCCCCACTAATCGGCAAAAACGCCCACTTGCTCGCGGGACTGGAAGAGAAAAAAGTCCTGGTTTCAAGCTGCGACATGCTCGGCGAAACAATAGATGAGGCGAAACCCGATGTAGTCGTCGACTTTTCCTCCGCTACCGCATGCACTGAAAACACAAGCACTGTCGCGGCGAAGAAAGTCAACCTCGTCATAGGCACGACGGGGCTCACGGAAGAACAGATGAAAAAAGTCGAAAAATCGGTATCGGAAAACAAGGTCGGCGCAGTCATATCCCCCAACATGAGCGTCGGCGTGAACGCGTACTGGGAACTGGTAAGGGATGCCGCGAGAATCCTTAAAGGCTATGACATAGAGATTATCGAGGCCCACCACAAGTTCAAGAAGGATGCTCCTTCGGGAACCGCGCTTAAGACCGCGCAGGTTATCTGCGATGCCTTGGGCAAGAGCTTGGACGAGTTCGGAGTCTACGGCAGGGAAGGCCAGTCCCCCAGAAGGGAAGGTGAAATCGGGATTCACGCGATACGCGCAGGAGACATCGTCGGCGAACACACGGTATTGTTTTCAACCTTGGGAGAGAGAGTCGAAATCACTCATAGGGCGCACTCCAGGGAGGCGTTCGTATCCGGCGTCGTCAAGGCTGTAGACTATATTGTAGGCAAAAAAGGCGTGTACTCCATGAAGGAGGTTTTAGGCCTCTAATTCTCCCTTGATGCGACGGCGTTGTAGACTAATGCGATTACTGCACCTAGTATCGCGCCGTCTATGAAGCCCCACGCAGCACCCAGTATCGCTCCAGCATACGTCGGCCTGAAGCCCGCGTACACTGAGGACATGACAGACACTGCAAGGGTTCCCCACCCGTGTCTTGCGAGGCAACCTAGGATAAGCATGCAAAGACCCCATGCTACTCCAACGCCTGTCGACAACGCCTTCACGCTTAGTTTATCCATCATCAATCAAGCAGTTTAGCGGGATCCCCGTTTTTTTCGACGAGAGCTATCACACCTTCCTTGTCCAGGTAGTATCGGTTCATGATTTTGCCGACTTCCTCGACTTTCCGGGTCTTGTGTTCGACCATCCAGTTGAGTATTCCCTTCTTGACTTCTAGTTCAGCGCCAATCTCCGCCCGAGTCAATCCTGTATGACGCTCGAGTTCGGCGAAAAGGCGCAGCGGAATCATAGCGGACTTTATTTCGTCGTTTCTCGGATCCCATTTGTAGATTACGTTGGGCTTGAAGAATACTTGACCCTCTGAAGCGCGTCTTTTCTCCGCGACCAGTTCACCGACCTCGAAGACCCGGCGGATGTTCCTGCACCTGTCGCGGAACATGACCACGTTCAAGTGCACGGCATCAAGCATGCTGTGGGGGATGCTGATCGGGGGGTTGGTAAGCCGTGTGATGGTCTGCTCGCATGTGTCTGCGTGGATTGTGCAGTAGACTGAGTGGCCGGTGTGCATGGCTTCGAAGAGGACTTCGGCTTCGCGCTGCTTCCTCACCTCGCCCATGACTATCCTGTCGGGGCGCATCCTCAGAGAGTTTATGAGGAGTTGTAGCATGCTGACTTCGCCTTTTCCTTCTGGGTTAGGCTCCCTTGTGGTTAATGGGCACCAGTAGAGGAATGCCGGCAGCTGAAGTTCCCGCGTGTCTTCGATGGAGATTATCCTGTGGTTCGGCGGCATGAAAGGCATGCATATGTTCAGGAAGCTTGTTTTTCCTGAACCAGTTCCTCCTGAGATGACCATGTTCATCTCGTATTGTATCATGAGCCAGACCAGGGCCAGAATCTCGCTTGACACCGTCTTGTTTGTGATGAAGTCTGTTACAGTCCACGGGTCTCGCGCGAACTTTCTGATGGTTATGGTGTTTCCCTTGCTGGATATTGGCGAGAGTATCGCGTTGGCTCGATCCTTTGACATTAGGTGCGCGTCAAGAAGAGGGCTTAGAGTCGTTATCTCCCTGCCAACACGTCTTCCTATCATTGACGCATAATTTTGTATTCTCGTCTCGGATTCAGGCACGATGTTTGTCTTAAGCCACCCGAATTTTTTGTGATACACCCTCACAGGCTCTGACGCAGAATTCACGACAATCTCCTCCAGGTTCTCGTCATCAAGGAAGAATTCTATGACATCCAAACCCAAAAGTTCGTGCACGAGACCAACGATGAAATGATCCTTCACCGTATCATCCAAGTCCGGAAGCTCCTCCGTCAGAAGCGAGCGTGCGTGCGTCATGAATTCGTCCTTCATGATGTCCATGAGCTTGGGGTCGAGTGCCTTGTTTGCGCCGACTTCCGTCTGCGCTATGAGGCGTTCTTTTATGTCGTCTAAAAGCGCCTCTGTCGCGACGTCTACTTCCGGGAGGATTAAGTGGTATTCCTTGCTGTAGTCTTTCATAACCACTTTGACTGTTGTTTTCACACCCCCTGAAACGATTTCGTATTCATCCAAAACATCCATTTTTTCTTTTGCCACCGTAATTCACCTCCCAGTCTTCATTTTAGTTTCCGCACCTCGGGCTCGCCGATCGCCGGGTAATGGAGTTCAACCAGGTTATGCTCCTCCAGGATCATAGCCCACTCCTCTATCTGAGTCTTCGGGATATTTAGCTGCTTGGAAAGCTCGTCACTTATCCTGACG
>JBDRCA010000027.1:0-13286 GCA_043822165.1 Candidatus Altarchaeota archaeon | reverse complement strand
CCACGCGTAATCGGGAAAAACAGGAGCATGCTCGAAGTAATAAAGCAGAAAACGGGCGTGCGCATAGTGGTCGGCCAAAACGGCCTAGTATGGCTGAAAGGCGGCAACATCGAGCTTGCAGTCGACGCAATCCGCAAGATCGAGCGGGAAGCCCAGACCAGGGGGCTCACCAACCGTATAACGGAATACCTGGAATCAAGTTCAAAAGAGGAGAAACAAAATGGCTAAAAACGAAAACATACAGTTGATTAAAGACGGCAAAAGATTAGACGGCCGCAAACCCGATGAAATGCGGGACATAAAAATGCAGGTCGGAGTACTGCCCCGCGCCCAAGGCTCAGCATACCTTGAGTGGGGCTCAAACAAGGTGCTTGCAGGAGTATACGGTCCAAGACACCTGCACCCATCATTCCTGCAGGACCCGACGAAGGCGCGAGTACGCTGCATATACAACATGGCACCGTTTTCCGTCGAAGACAGGAAAAGACCCGGACCAGACAGAAGAAGCACGGAAATATCCAAGATAAGCTCCGATGCACTGGAATCTGTAGTGCTCGCCGAAAGATTCCCGAACGCTACGATAGACATATTCATAGAAGTACTACAAGCAGACGCCGGAACACGGTGCGCGGGATTAACCTGCGCAAGCCTTGCTCTCGCAGACGCGGGAATACCGATGAAAGACTTGGTGGCATCCTGCGCGGCAGGGAGAGCAGGCGGTGAAATAGTCCTCGACATGATGAAGGAGGAGGACAACTTCGGCGAAGCAGACGTTCCGGTCGCGGTAATACCACGGAAAAAAGAAGTGGTGTTGCTGCAGATGGACGGGAAACTTACTCGCGAGGAATTCTCAAAGGCGTTCAACATGGCGGTCGAAGGATGCATGAAAGTCTATGAAATGCAGAAGAAGACGCTTCTTGACGCTTCAAAACTGGAGGTAGAGTAAAATGGATCTTGAAGCACTACTCAAAAAGGACTACGTTCAAGGCATCGTCGCGGAAGGAAAAAGAATAGACGGACGCGGATTCGACGAGAGAAGACCAATCACTGTAACCAAGGGCTTCGCAGCAGAGAAAGCACCCGGCTCCGCGCGCATAAATCTTGGAGGAACCGACATAATCGTTGGAATAAGCATGGGCCTCGGAGAACCATACTCCGACTCCCCGGAAGACGGCGTAATGACAACGTCCACGGAATTCAGGCCAATAGCAGACCCCAACTTCGAGTTAGGCCCCCCACGGGAGGACTCAATTGAAGTAGCCCGCGTAATAGACCGCGGCATAAGAGAATCAGGAGCAATAGACACCGGCAAACTCCTCATAGAAGAAGGGAAAATATGGATGGTCTTCATAGACATACACATCCTAAACAACGCAGGAAACCTGTTCGACGCCGGAGGAATCGCAGCAATCGCCGCGCTCCTAGACGCCAGGATGCCTAAATACGAGGACGGCAACGTCATCCGCGGTGAATGGGACGGTAAACTACCCATTACCTGCACGCCCATTCCCCTGACTATTGCAAAAATCGCCGGCAACCTGGTCGCGGACCCGTGCCTCGACGAGGAATATGGGCTCGACGCAAGGCTTACGGTGACCACGACTGACACAGTCAACGCCATGCAGAAAGGCGGTACAGGCTCCCTGACGATAGAGGAAGTCGAGGCTGCAGTCGACATGGCATTCGCAAAATCAGAGGAGGTGAGGAAACTAGTCGAAAAATAGGGTTTTTTAAATGATTAATCCCTATTTTTCTCCTTAACCGAAAAAATGTACAGTCACACCAAGAAAGTGGGGAGTGTCGGAAGATACGGCACCCGAGTAGGCTGGAAAACCAGGAAACAAGTCGCCAGAATCGAAGACGACAGCAGAAAATCAAGGAACTGCCCGTCATGCGGCAAAAACAG
This sequence comes from Candidatus Altarchaeota archaeon, assembly GCA_043822165.1. Classification (GTDB taxonomy): domain Archaea; phylum Altiarchaeota; class Altiarchaeia; order IMC4; family SCGC-AAA252-I15; genus SCGC-AAA252-I15. The sequence goes on along the minus strand of JBDRCA010000027.1, from coordinate 11,380 downwards.
CGTCAAAAGATCCTCGGCAGGCATATGGAATTGCCCCTCCTGCAAGACAACATTCTCCGGAGGAGCATTCATTGCAACGCCTAAGAGGAAGAAACAGGAGGAGTCGAAATGAGTTACACGTGCATGGAATGCGGTGCAATATTCGAGTACGAGCATCTTTTGAAGAACAAGCTCAAGTGCACCAAGTGCAAGGAGAAGCGGTCCAACATCTGGCATAAGGCCAGGCCGCCGATAACCAAGACCATCATCGCGAGATGAACCGGCTCAAGGTGACTTTTGACTTGCCTGAGGATGCTTCCTTGGCGGTCAAGAAAGCCCTCGACTTGGAGGCGCAAGGCGAGCTCATGCGAAAATCAAGCGTTTCCGTCTCCGTCGGGGATGGCGTCCTCGTCTTGGACGTTGAAGCACCAGACTTGCACGGTTTGCGCGCATCGCTTAACACCTACATGAGGTGGATTATAATGCTTACTGAAACAATCGAGGTGGCAAAATAAAAATGGACGTACCTAAAAACATTCAAGACAAGCTGGCTCAATTCCAGGGCATCCAGAATCAACTGCATGTGATCGGCGTCAACAAGCAGCAGCTAATACTCCAGAACGCCGAAGTCGACAACGCGACAGAGGAGCTTGCAAAGTCCGGTAAAGGCAGGATCTACAAGGCTGCGGGCTCTCTTTTAATCGAGACCACTAAGGCCGACAGTGACAAGTACTTGGCTGAAACCAAGGAGACGGTTTCCGCCCGAATCCAGATACTCGAGAAACAGGAGAAAAAACTCACCGAAAAATTCAACGACATCCGAGGCGAGATCGAATCCATGGTCGGGAAGGCTCGCGGCGGGTCCGCGCCCAAGGGAGGGTGAAGCCTCTCGTCTTGTTGTTGGCGGTCGTGTTCTTCTCGGGTTGTGTAGTTGGTCCTGTGGATTCCCCTGAAGCAGGGGAAAAAGAGTTTTTCCCGGCATCCGAGGTCTCGTCCGTCTTAACCGAGTTCGAGTCTTCCTCCTATCTTAAGTCGGTCTGGAATAGTGCGTGCGTTTTCCCGCTCTCCGGGCAGGGAACATCTATTGTTGTCGCAAAGGTCTCGTGGAGCGGGGATGATGTTTCAGCACAGTGCGTCTGGCAGGCGAATGTTTCCGGGGCGACGGAATACGCAAGCATTCTCTTGTCTGAGGCTGCGTCGGATATTGACGTCCGCTGGCTTTCGTGCGGGGAGAATCCGTCTTTCGCGGCCGCGTTGCGGGAGGCCATCCTGCATCCTGGCTTGAATCTCGTGCACTTGGGCGAGGGTATACCTGAGCGGGTTAACGGTACAGCCTATGTTTACATTGGGAAATGCCATTTCTGGAATGACTTGTATTGTAGGCGGGCTAGTAATCGTTTCTGCGCGAGGGATGATTCGTCCGCTATATTGTCCGTAGCTTACGCGGTCTTTAATCCGGTGTCTCGGAGAGTCCACTGGTAAAATTTATTCTTCGAACCGTATCAGGTATTGCTCGTGGTGGAAGTCGGCGACGTCTATGACGGTTCTCCCGAAGTATTTTTTCGTGAAATCTATCATGTCTTCCTTGCCCATGATTACGGCGTTTATGGGCTCCTTCGGGTCAAAGCAAATCCTGTACCCGTCTAACTCAGTCTCTATCCTCAGTATTTTTTCCTTGAACCGGTTCTGGAGAGCCTTCATAAGCTTTGCCTCGCTCAACAGTATCCCGGATACTTCTGATGCGTCAACCTTCATCTTTAAGCATAATAAATACGTGCGTGATATATAAAAGGATGGGTGCGAGACGGTTCAGCAACCAGGACGCGGAGCAGGTGTTAAAGCACTTAGGGAGGCTTTTGAGCCCGCATGCCATCTATAATCTTTGCGTTGACCCGCTTGGCATATACTTTGAAATCAGGGAGTCGACTCGGCGCGCGAAAAAGGGCTCTGAGAAACGCGACAAACTGAACGAGCAAATCAAGGGTTTCAGCAAGGGCAAGCGCAAGAGGTTTTCGACGAACAAGCGCACGCGCCCGAAGATTCGGACCGTGAAGAAGGGGAGGACCGTGTCCTTGAAGGGCAGGGTGTACTAGGATGGCTATTTTATTATCTTCTTCAAGCAAATACTCTATTTATGGTTTTAGGCCGCGGTCAGGGTTCCATGGAGTATCTTATGACTTACGCGTGGGTTATTGTGGTAGTCTTCGTTGTTGGAGTCATCTTGTGGCATATGGGCTTGTTCAGCATCGAGGGCCAGTCGGCGTCGACTTCTGTGGGGTTCCCTAGAATCAAGCCTTTTATGCTGGCAACGACAGTGAACTCGTCCGGCTACCTTGATGCAGTCTTCACCAACGGCGCGGGCGGCCCCATAGCTGTCCTCCAGGCTTTTTGCGGGAACACGACTCTTAACGTCCCCGCGGAGACCGTAGCATACGGCGAGGAATTCAGACTCAACGGGAACTGCAGCATAGCAGGAAAGACGGGGGACCCATACTACCTCGAAATACTCATAACCTTCAACACAACCGCCGGCGGAGAAACACAAACCCACACAGACAAAGGAAGCATAAGAGGGCCGATAGACTAAAAGCATACTAAACTGTTTGTTCTTGTATTAGGTATCCTAGTACTCTGGGGATTCTCCGGCTGGGGTCAAGCAGCAGTATACGCTCTGATACGACGGGGATTTCTTTTTCCAGTTCAACAGTTAATCTCCCGGTTTCCCCGGGCTTTAATCCACTGGACGTGATCTTTCCAGGAGTATAATTCAGGTTCGAGTTCACCATCACTTGGTCTCCTTCAACGAGCGGCGTGCGGGCGTATCTTGAAATGCTCGCGTTTGATTCTAGGGTGCTGGCTGTCTTCAAGTCTCCGCGCGTAGACAGGATGCTGCCTCTGTCGACTTGTCCTGGTTTTACGTCCTTTAACGCTATTCCGACGCGGACGCCTGCCCTCGCCTCAGAGACGTCTGTGTCGTGAACCTGGATTGACTTTACCAGAGTCTCAGTCTTCGACGGGTAGATGAACACGTTGTCGTGTTTCCTTAAGACTCCCTTCTTGACGACTCCGAGCGCTACTGTGCCTACTCCCTTAACCTGGAAGCAGTGGTCCACCTGCACAATCGGCTCGCCTTCAGAGGGTAGAATGAGCTTTGACAGTGTCTCCCTCAAGGCGACGACCTGTTCATCGGCAATCGAGTACGAGGACAAGATGCTGTCTTTTATCAGCGGCTTTATGGATTCAAGAGGTATGCTTTCTCCGAGTATCAGGTGGCCCATCTTTAGGCCGCAGGCGTCGAGTGCAACGACTAGTTCGCCGAATGTCTCGTTGATTTCATCGACCTTAAGAAGCACCTGGTCTGCGATGTTCAATGCAGAAACCAGGGACTGCACTTTATCCGGATACGCTGAAGGCTCGACGAAGGATAATACTGTGTCATTGTGCTTGTGGTTGTAAAGCGTCACGTCGCTTTCAGTGCCCTTCCTCCCAAGAGAAGCCGCAAGCCCTCTGCCTAGTGCCGCAGTGACGTTGCCGTTGAAAAACATGTTTCTAAGATACTGCGCGAAAGATTAATAATCACATGTTATGGGAAATTCCGGATGTCAGGCTTTTTTTATCGGAGTCAGCGTCTCAGCCATTAATTCCTCCAAAAGTATTCTCCCAATTTTTAGTTTCTTTGCTTTTTTCTCCGGCTCGTATGTGCCTGAGTATTCACCTATTTCGTCGCCGAAGTCCATGCCTGCGAGGATTATCTCAGAGGGATTGAAGTGTTCGGCAAGGTAGACTGCGCGGTCGCCGTCGGTGAAGCCGCCGAAGTCTCTGATTTTGCTGGTGGGCTCGACTTGGGTGGTGCCATAGACTGTCCCGGAAAGCTTCGGCACAACATCCCTCACTTTATCGATGTTGTCTCCGTGTGCGTGCACTATCGTTACTGCGCCGTTTTCGTTCGCCCATATTGTTGCGGGCACGTCCCCGTCCAAGTCCGTCACGTGGACTTGGGGGATGACTCCTTCTTCCCTGAAAAGGCGCACAGACCCGTCGACGGATACGAGGACGCATTCGCCGAATCCATCCCTCATATTCTCAAAGTCGTCTTTGAGGGATGGCCCGCACCCGAAGACTGCCACCTTCCTGTCTTTGATGAGCTTTGACAGGAATCCTTCATCGAATTCCGGGACAAGCCCGTCAAGTACGTCTCTTGCTTTCTCGTCTGCTGCACGGTCCAGGCTAAGGAGCGCCAGGATTTGCTCATATTTCATGTCCTTTAATCTAAGATGAATAACTGGTAATAAAGATGCTTCCATTGGGCGACGGATTAGGGGACAGGCACGTGATGGTCGACGAGGAACTGCTGCGGAGACTCTGCGATTACGCGCAAGTCTCGGGTGAAGATACAGTCCTCGAAATCGGCGCAGGTACAGGCAACCTCACCGAAGCCCTCCTTGAGCGGGGCTGCCGTGTCGTGGCGGTGGAGAAAGACGCTCGCTTCTACGATTACTTGGCTCAAGCCTTCAAGGGGGAGGGAAAACTCACTCTTCTCGGGGGTGACGCCGTGAAGATACGGCTGCCCGCCTTCAATAAAGTCGTGTCTAACATGCCCTACAGCATATCACGGAAAATCACGGAGCGGCTCCTGGGGGAGGACTTCACTGTCGCAGTCCTGGTTTATCAGCGCGAGTTCGCGCAAAAACTCGCAGCCAGGCCGGGCGCAGTAAACTACCGTTTCATTTCAGTGCTCGCACAGTCCGCCTGCAAAATCGAAGTCCTCGAGGACATCCCTCCTGAAGCATTCAGGCCCAAACCGAAAGTGCGCTCCTGCGCGGTTAAGCTTTCGCCCGGGAAAAAGTTGGGGGAAGACTATGTGGTGTTCCTTAAGAATTTATTCAACCACAAAAACAAGAAAATAAGAAATATCCTTGATGAAGCGCCCGCCGAGTACGCAGAAAAAAAACCGGTGGAGATGTCATCGGCCGAGTTTTCCCGCCTGCACTCTTTGATTTAATAAATCGTGTTTCATATATTATCCTGAGTTGACTTAGACGATGAAAGGAAAGGTTGGGACGAAGCTTTTGAAGGAGGGCTTCGCTAAGATGGTTAAAGGCGGCGTCGTGATGGATGTCACAGACGCCGGGCAGGCGAGGATTGCGGAAGAGGCGGGTGCAGTCGCGGTGATGGCGCTTGAGCGTGTTCCCGCTGACATTCGTGCTGACGGGGGCGTTGCCAGGATGAGCGACCCTGAGAAGATACTGGAGATAATAGACACTGTCACTATTCCGGTCATGGCGAAGTGCAGGATAGGCCATTTCGTGGAGGCGCAGATTCTGGAGGCGCTTGGAGTGGACATGGTTGATGAATCCGAAGTATTGACTCCGGCCGACGAGGCTCACCACGTCGACAAGACCAAATTCAAGATTCCGTTCGTGTGCGGTTGCCGGGACCTCGGCGAAGCACTGCGAAGAATCAGCGAGGGCGCGGCCATGATACGGACTAAAGGCGAAGCAGGCACAGGCAACATAGTCGAGGCAGTACGGCACATGCGCGCAGTCATAAGCGAAATCGACAAAATCGGCTCCATGAGCGAGGACGAACTATACAACGAGGCAAAGGAGCTTCGCGCGCCAATAGACCTTGTGCGTGAAATCAAAAAACTCGGGAGAATGCCTGTCGTAAACTTTAGCGCCGGCGGAATCGCAACGCCCGCGGACGCAGCTCTTATGATGCAGTTGGGCGCCGACGGAAACTTCGTAGGCTCAGGCATCTTCAAGAGCAAGGACCCGGAGAAACGGGCGAAGGCGATAGTGGAGGCAACTCTTCACTTCAACGACCCGAAGATTCTAGCCAAAGTATCCCGCGGACTCTCAGAGCCCATGAAGGGCATCGACATGAAAGAGCTAACAGAGGATCAGCTCTTGCAGAAAAGGGGTTGGTAGATGCAGGTAAAAGACGTTATGGGGGATGTCAATCTCCGAGTATCTCCCGGAGACGACGTAGTCGAAGTAGGCAAGACAATGCTCAAACAGTGTTGTTCTTGCGCGGTCGTCGAGGATTCGGCGGGCAAGCTTCTTGGGATACTATCCAAGGAAGGCTTCGTCTTGGGAGTGAAATACTTGGGTGGCAACCCTCTTGAAGGATTGAAAGTCGAAGCCTTCATGGAGGAGAGCAAGGAAACGCTTAAACCGGACGATCTTTTGGAGGATGCGGTCGAAGAGCTTTTGAATGTGCCCTACCGGATTGACAGGATTCCTGTCGTCTCAGGCGGTGACGAAGTGTTAGGCGTACTATCCAAAGGGCACATAGTGTCCTTGTTCGCAGATGAAGTTAAGGGCAGGTTCAAGGTGAAAGACTTGATGCGTTTTGAGCCGTCCACGGTCTACGACTACACTACGTTAAGGACTGTGCTTGACAAGCTCGACGAGTCATCAGACAAGAGAGTCATGGTCTTGCGCGGTGAAAAACTGGTTGGCATACTCACCATAATGGACTTGGCTGTCGCGCTCTTCGAGGAGCGCGTGAGGAAGGGGGACGTGTTCGACTGGGACATTTACGCGGACATGAAGGCGGAAGACGTGATGACGAAGCGGCCGGTGACAGTGGGTAGCAGGGATAAGGCGGAGAATGTTGCAAGGCTTATGTGCGAGAAAGGATTGGGCGGGCTTCCGGTCGTCGACAAAGACTTGTGTGGAGTAATCTCGAAGACGGAGATAGTGAAAGGCTACTACATCCACTGCAAAAACGTCTGATTCCGTATTTAATTCTCTTATATTAATTATTTTAGATGGCTGCGTCATGGCATTCACTAGACAAAAAAAAGGTCTTTGAGGCGGTTTCTTCATCAGAGACTGGGCTCTCCGGCAGCGAAGCCGGACGGCGGCTCGCAGAGAACGGGCCAAACGAGCTGGTGGAGAAAAAAAGGGTTACTGTGCTTGAGATACTGGTCCAACAGTTTAAGGATTTCCTTATTCTCATGCTGATTGCAGCAGCCTTAATATCACTGGGGGTCGGATTATTTGAAAACACCCTCCAGGAAATCATCGAGGCTGGCCTAATACTAATAATAGTATTGTTCATAGTGGTTGTCGGATTCTATCAGGAGTACAACGCGGAAAGAGAGCTTGAGGCTTTGAAGCGGTTGATTACCCCGTTTGCGGTCGTCGAACGAGACGGGGAGAAGAAAAAGATTCCCGCAAGCCAGGTCGTTGTTGGCGACATCATACACATTGAGGCGGGAGACCGGGTCCCTGCTGACGCGCGAATAATCGAAGCCCTCCAATTCAAAACAGACGAGAGCATGTTGACTGGGGAGTCCCAGTCAGTCAAGAAGACTGTGGAGCCTATCCCGGGGGAGCATTCGCTGGGAGACAGGTTGAACATGGTCTACATGGGCGTTACTGTTACCTACGGGAAGGCTTCTGCGGTCGTAGTCGCCACGGGCATGGAAACCGAGTTCGGCAGGATTGCCGGCAGGATGCAGGAGATAAGAGACGAGAAGACGCCGCTGCAGGAGAGGCTTGACGTTTTAGGAAAGCAGATTGGCGTTGGAGTGGTTGCGTTGTGTGGTTTCGTCTTCGCCGCTGGCGTATTAACGTCTGACATACCTTGGCTTGAGATGTTTCTAACTGCAATCGCCTTGGCGGTTGCTGCCGTTCCCGAGGGTCTTCCGGGCGTGGTTACAGTGACTCTCGCGATGGGCACGAGGAGGATGGTTTCCCGCAATGTGATAGTACGAAAGCTTCCTGCAGTCGAGACCCTGGGTTCAACGACCGTCATCTGCACGGACAAAACCGGGACGCTTACCCACAACGAGATGACAGTCAAGAAAATATTCGTAGACGGCAGGTTAGTGGATGTTGAAGGGGACGGATACCGGCCGCAAGGGGGCTTCCTGCGAGACGGATCAAAACTTAACCCCAAAGAAGAGCGGACTCTTGTGAAACTTCTTTCCGCAGTCACGCACTGCAACGATGCAAGCCTTAGCTTTGATGGCGTAGACGTCGAAACAACGGGCGATCCAACCGAACTTAGCTTGCTGGTCGCCGCCGCGAAAGCAGGGGTAGCCATCAAAGAAATCGGGGAAAAAGCACCCAGGGTGGGGGAAGTACCATTCGACTCAGAGAGAAAGAGAATGTCCACGATTAACGGGGCAGGCAAATCATACACAGTCTACTCCAAGGGAGCCCCCGACGTGTTACTTGAGCTTTGCACGTCGAAGAGCGCACACGGAAAAGTCTCGGGGATTACGGTGGATGATCGCAAGGGAATCCTCGAAGTGAACGATGCACTTGCCAAGGAGGCATTCAGGGTGCTTGCCGTAGCGTACAAGGATTCCTCGATTAAGCCCACTCCTGAAGACGCCGAAGACGGACTGGTTTTCCTGGGTCTTGTCGCCATGAAGGATCCGCCGAGAGAGGACGCTCGTGAGGCGATAGAGAAATGCAGGAATGCGGGCATAAAAGTGATAATGATAACCGGCGACCACACGTTAACTGCGGTTGCAGTAGCCCTGGAAATCGGGCTTGACGTGCCCGAAGACAAAGTCATGACTGGCAGGGAGTTATCCAAGATAACCGACGAAGAACTTGATGCAAGCGTTGACGAGACGGGGATCTACGCCCGCGTCAACCCCGAGCATAAGCTGCGCATCATTACAGCCCTCCAGAAGAAGGGTCACGTCGTCGCGATGACCGGCGACGGAGTAAACGATGCTCCGGCATTGAAGAAGGCGGACATAGGGGTTGCCATGGGGATTACCGGTACCGACGTCTCCAAGGAGGCTTCCGACATGGTGTTGACTGACGACAACTTCGCATCCATTGTTGCCGCAGTCGAGGAAGGCAGGGGCATATACGATAACATCAAGAAGTTTTTCGCCTTCCTCATATCCGGAAACATAGGCGAAGTGGCTATCGTATTCATAACCTCCGTCTGGTCTGCAGTACCAATAGCGTTGACTGCAACCCAGATTCTTCTCATAAACCTTGTGACAGACGGCCTTCCCGCTCTGGCATTGGGTGTTGACCCGTTCGAGCCGAACGCCATGAAATACCCGCCAAGAAACAGAAAAGAGCCGTTGTATCGGGGCTTGAAGCCGTTCATAGTCTATTATCCGCTCCTCATGATTGCCATAACCTTGGGGATATTCTACTGGGTTTACGACTCTGCTTTGGGGAACACCGCGGAAGCTCAGACCGCGGCCTTCCTTACGGTTGCATTTTTCGAGATGTACCAGGCTTTCGCCGCCAGAAGCACTAGATACCCCTCAACTAAGATAGGCTTGTTCAAGAACAAGTGGCTAATACTGGCTGTGGCAAGCTCTCTTTTCATATGCCTTGCTTTGGTTTACGTCCCCTTAAACGTGCCGGGTCTTGGTTTGAACGTTCAGGAGATTATGCATCTGCAGCCTATTAGCGTGTCTCTTTTCCTGACGATTATTGCATTGTCCAGCATTGGCTTTATCTACCTTGAGTTGGCCAAGCACTTTTCCTCTAGGAAGGCATTAGCATGAAAGAGTCGAGTATAGGGGTTTTGTCAGTTCAAGGCGACGTTTCCGAGCATGTTTCCGCTATGCGTGTGGTGTGCAAGGCTTCTGGTTTTGACGCGAAAGTATCGGAAGTCAAGACTTCGAAGTCTTTGGCGGCTGTTGACGCACTAGTCTTCCCCGGAGGCGAGTCGACTACTATGGGCAAGCTTTTGCGCGAGTTCGGCTTGGAGGGTGAGCTCGTCGAGCGCGTATCTTCCGGGATGCCGTGTCTTGCAACGTGCGCGGGACTCGTCCTACTCGCAAAGGAAGGCGACCTACAGGTTGAGAAAACGCATCAGCCTCTATTGGGCGTCTTGGACATCAAGGTTTCCCGCAACGCTTTCGGGCGGCAGCGGGAGAGCTTTGAGGCAGACCTTGACATTCCTGTTCTGGGTAAGAAACCTTACTGCGGCGTCTTCATTCGCGCGCCTGCCGTGGACAAGCTGTGGGGGAAGGCTAAGTCTTTGTGCGAGTATGGCGGAAGGATTGTGGCAGTGCGGCAGGGGAAGATTATTGCGACATCATTCCACCCAGAGCTTTCGATGGACGGGAGACTGCACGAGTATTTTCTGAATCTTATTTAAGTGTACTTTAGCAATGATTACTGTGACGGCGGTTTAAACATGAAATATCCCGATGACTTGAAGAAACTAAGGAAGACTGATGCCCTAGTAATCTCCGAAATCGAAAAAGTCAGGCGTCTTACTGCGAGAGACGCCATGGTCAAGCCGGTCTTCGCGTATCAGGATGAGGATTCAGACAAGATTATAAAAAAACTTAAGCGTGAGGATACTAATGTCTGTATTGTCGTCACCAGGGACAAAAGGTTTGTCGGGGAAATAAGCATTGAAGACCTTATAACTTTGTTCTTGCACCAGGTTAGGTACGAGCCTTTAACGAAGATACTAAACGTAGGCTACCGCAGGGGTTTCATGTACAAGACTGCTGAAGAGCTTATCAACAAGCACAAGTCAACGGTTGAACTCGACACGCCCATAAACAAGGTGATTGAACTGGTCTACAAGGAAGGGTTCCAGTATATCCCAGTCCTGGACGGGAAAGAAAAGGTTGTCGGCGTCGTAACGCCCAGCAGCCTGCTGAACTTGCTGGAGGCTTATTGATCAAGTACTGGGAGATGGAAGTATTCTTCGAGCTTAGCATCTTGATTTTCGTGACAACCATTGTCGCGGGGTTGATGTGGTTCCTCAGGCAGCCGCTCATAATAGGCTATATTGTGGCAGGGGTTATCGTGGGGCCTCTGGTCTTGAATATCATGCACTCAACGGAGACACTCACCATGCTATCTCACGTTGGGATATCGCTTTTGCTTTTTATAGTCGGCCTTAACTTAAGGCCTAAGGTCATCCGCGACGTAGGGAAGGTGTCTGTCATAACGGGTGTTGGACAAGTAGCCTTCACGTCGATTGTCGGCTTCATCATAGCAAAGTTGATGGGCTTTTCCACGGTCACGTCGGCGTATCTCGCAGTAGCCCTCACGTTTAGCAGCACTATCATAATCATGAAGCTTTTGTCAGACAAGGCAAGCCTGGACGCGCTCTACGGGAGGATTGCCATCGGATTCCTGATTGTCCAAGACCTTATTGCAGTCATCATACTAATGGTCATCTCCTCGACCCATTCCGGGCTGGTCGGCGGCGCACAAGTACTGGCTTCCATTCTGAAGGGGGTTGGACTGCTATTGCTTCTGTTTGTAGCGGGTGTTACAACACTTCCTAAGATTACGCGCGTAATCGCGAAATCCCAGGAGTACCTGATGTTGTTTTCACTGAGCTGGTGTCTTGTCCTCTCGTCCATATTCTATCGGCTTGGGTTTTCCATGGAGATCGGGGCCATCCTTGCCGGAATCACTCTTTCTGTATCTCC
>JBDRCA010000026.1:0-11680 GCA_043822165.1 Candidatus Altarchaeota archaeon | reverse complement strand
TTTTGAAGAAGCCTTAGATTTTTTTTCTCACGAGTTCCTTGACTCTGCGGTCTGCTTCGCACCCCTTTATCTGTGGTGTTTTAGCGCCTGTGAGCGTTTCTATGACCGAGTTCACCGACGAGGAAAGAGAATCCAGGTTGTATCCTCCTTCAAGCTCGATTAGTAGCCTGCCTTTGCAGTGGCGTTCTGCGAATTCCATGAGCCTGCCGGTCATGTAGTCATATCCTTCCTCCGTGACGTTTAGGCTTGATAGCGGGTCGTCGCGGTGGGAGTCAAAGCCCGCGGACGCTATTATGAAATCCGGCTTGAAGTCATCCACCCGCTCCACAACCAGTTCGTCGAATACGAGGGCGTATTCCGCATCCCCTGAACCAGGCGGCATTGGAATATTAACGGTGTATCCTAGGCCGTCTCCTTCACCTTCCTCATCCGCGAAACCCGTCCCCGGGTAGAGCGTCAACGGGTCCTGGTGAATGCTCACTACCATAACGCTCGCATCCCCGTAGAATATACTCGTCGTACCGTTTCCGGCGTGGGCGTCCCAGTCAAGTATGAGTATTCTGCCGAGCCCGTGCGTGTTCTGCAGGTGTCTTGCGCAGACTGCCGGGTTGTTGAAGTAGCAGAATCCCATGGCCTTATCCCTTTCAGCGTGGTGTCCGGGAGGGCGTATGAGCGCGAAGGCGTTTGAAACTCTCTTATCGATGATTGCGTCTGCTGCGCAATTTAGCCCTCCTGACGCAAGCAATGCCACACGGTACGTGTCAGGGCACGCGTAAGTGTCAGAGTCGAGGAATCCGCCGCCGGCATCCGAAGCCCTCCTCACCCTGTCCACATGCTCTCTCGAATGAACTTTAAGGACGTCCTCCTCCGACGCCGGCGAAGGAGCGACAACCTCCACTCCCCCCCAAACACCGGTCTCCTTCAGGTGCTCCACGCAGGCGCTAATACGCTGCGGCCTCTCAGGGTGGCCTAGACCCTGCCTGTGTAAACGGCAGTCTTCATGGAAAACTATGCCTGTTTCATGAATCATCCGTCTTTCCCACACTCCGTTAATTCTACTTCCATTCGAGACTGTCTTCTCCAGTACCTTGTAGCCCACTTTTTCTTTTGTCTAGCACCTCTGCGATTATCCTGTATTCTTCTTCGGAGACGAGCACTTGCTGGTATATCTGGTTGTAAAAATCTGAGATGGGATAGCCAAGCCGCGAATAGCATCTAAAGGTTATGAACACTTCATCTACCGTGTCGTATCTTATGGCTGAAAGCGACAGGAGGTTCCTGGCTGTCTCGTCTTCCCACCAAGTGAATACCATTATCTCCATCACGTTGTCTCTCACAGAGCTTACCCATACTTCGCTTGTCATGTTTTCGTTTCCTTCTACATTGTAGTGTGTTTTTTCCGTGAGCGGCCATTTGATGATTGTTTCGTTGACGATTAATGCTACCTCGTATATGTTGTCGCCGGCAAGTCCTGCGGGTATTGTCGGCTGTGTTGCAGCGTCTTTTTCGAATACGAAGTCTTCAATTGCTTCTTCTCCGTCGAAGGTGAGGTGGTATCTCTCCACGTATTGGTTTTTTCTTTTTCCGGTTGGCTGGGCGTATTCCTTGTCCGAGTAGTTTTTGTTTTCCTTGAGTTTCCAGAATACTAGGGTGTCCACTGTTTTTTCGCCGAGCACTATCTGGTCCGGCCAATAGTTCTCGCGCAGGTATTCCATGATCTGGGTTGTGTCGATGCCCTCGTTTGTCATCTCCTGCAGCATGCGAAGTTCAGTGGAGACGATGACCGGCTTTTTCCCGAGTGCCTCTAAGATGGTCTGGTTTATCGTGTCCTTGTACGCGTATACGAGGTGCGTCGTGGGCGCCACTATGTTGTCTGCGATCCGTGTGCCCGTGTCTAAGGCGATTTTAGGGCCCCCAACGTATTGCATGAAAAAGACGGTGTCTCCCGGCTCCGTGTTCCTGGCAACATACTCTGACGACAGGCCTAAAACGTTTAGTTCCTGCGTTTTGTATGCGTTTGATACGAGGCCTGCTCCCTGGTATGCAAGATAAACTATTAGTATTGATGCGACCGCGATGCGCGCGAAGTCTCCCGAACCCGCAATCTTTTTCAATCCCATCGCAGCCGTGACTGCAATGTAGGGTATTATGAGCATGAAGTACGTCGAGTATATTCTGCGCTGGAAAAGGAGTGTGAAAGCCAGGAAAAAAAGTGGCAAGGCAACAAGGCTTAAGCTTTCGTCGCCTTCCCTCCATCTCGTGAATGTTTTCCTGATGTTTCCATCGTTGGTTTTGAATGCAATCCCCAGGAAAACGAAGCTCAAAGCGATTATGGGCAGCTCTCCCCTGAGGAACTTGTAGGTTTGTGTGAGTCTTCCCGTGAAGGCTTCAGGGTCTTCTCTCAGCCGGTACAGGATAACGTCTTCTACAGCGTTCGGCGTAATGAACACAATCAGAAACAATGGAGCAGTCAAGATTATTCCCTTGAAGAATCGTTTGTCTCCCTCAAGGCATGAGCGCAGCGCAAGGTATGCGAGTATGGGGAGCGCGTTTAGCCGCGTGTATGCTGCGAGCGCTATCACTATCCCAGAGTGCAGTCTCCTGCCTGTCGCGTGAAGGTAGTATGCGCTCAACGTTAAGGCGGTCGTGACCATGAGACCCAGGTTTATGTGGGAGAGGTGGTGGAAGTGCTCTGAGAAGGCAAGCGTTAGTATGCAGGCTAGTGCTCCGGTTCCCCTGCCTTCTTTTTCTCCTAGAAGATACGTTAACGCAAGGACGGTGAACGCGCAGGCTAGTGGCACAATCTTCAGTGTCTTGATGCTTGCGCCGAGAATCTTCATAATCAACGCCGTCAAGTATATGAATCCTGGCGGGTGACTTAAGAAAAAGTCCCTGTATGGGACGTATCCCTCAGACACGAGCTTGGCCTGGTAAAAATAAACGTTTTCATCGGATGCGGGGCGCTCGACTTGTATGCCGTAGTATGCCATGGGCGCGAACGCCAACGCTATGAGGGCGAGAACAGCTTCTTTCCTCAAGTGCAGGTTGTACTCTGTCATATCCCGCTCAAAGCCTGACTGCTAAGCATCCGGTAGTCCTCCCAACTGAGTCTCCCTTCTTTTTGTTCGCCTATGAGCTTTTCCATCGCCTTGTATTTTCCCCCCGTTACCGGGACTTGCTGGTATGTCTTATAGAATATATTGCTTATTGGAATGCTTAATCTTGAGTGGCAGTCAATGCCTGAAAAGATTTTGTGTTCATAGTCGTATCTCATTCTCGTAAGCGATATAATATTGCCTTCCCACCAGGTTAGCACGAAGACGTTCATCATGCCTTCCCCGTTAATTCCTATCCACACCCAGCTCTCGTATTCACCGTCCACTAGCCTGTAGTGGACGTTGTCTTCAGCAGGCCACTTCATTATGTCGCTCCCTAAGATAAGCTTTACGTTGAAGGGGTTTTCCCCCGTGAGGGTTTTTGGTATGCGTGGCTGTGATACTTGGCCCTCCCCTTCAAAGACGTTGTCCTCCATGATTGCGCTGCCTTCAGCGGGCATGAAGTATCTCTCAAGATAGTATGCGTTGTCCTCGCCGGAAGGCGCCGCGTACTGTATCCGGCCGGGTTCAACCGCGTCTTTTGGCTTCCACAGGATGAAGGTGTTCAGGAATCCGCCCGGGGAATAAATTATTTTGTCCGGCACGTATTCTCTGCCGAGATAATCCATGAAACCCTTAACGTCGACTCCCATATCCAGCATGTCTTGGACGGTTCTTGGCTCAAGAGAGACGAGCGCCGGCTTATCCATAAGTTCCGCGAGGATGGTCTCGTTCACGCTCTCCCGGCTGGCGTAAAGCCTGTGGATTGACGGGTCAACGAAGTGGCCTGCTATCGGCCGTCCAGAGCGTAGTGCAATCTCCGGCCCCCCGACTTCTTGTATGAAGAGGATGCTGTCGCCTTCAGCGGTGTTTTCCATAACGTATTCAGCCGCCTCGTTTACCGCCTCAGACTGGTATGAAACGTATTTTGCGGATATCGCGGGCGCCGAGATGAAGATGAAATAGCATGCAAGCAACACAAGCGTTGCTCCCGCAGCAATCTTTCTCCCTGAGCCTAACACGGCTTTTAATCCGATGGCTGCCACGGCGACAAGATACGGGGTTATCATCAAAAAATAGTATGCGTAAAACCTTCTCTGGAACAGGAAGCTGAAGGCGATGAAAAAAACAGGGAGCGCTATGAAGACCTTGTTTTCTCTTTTCTTCCAAGTAACGTATGCGCCTGCTAGGAACAGGATTGTTGTTGGCAGGTTCTGGTAGAGGAACAGGGTTAGGTAGTATAGTCTGGCTTGTATTGGTTCCGGGTCTTCGTTCATGTTGAAGAGGATTACTTGTTCTATGAAGTTCGGCGTCAGAACTATCAGGAGCAGCGGTGCTGTTGCGACCATGCCGTAGAAGAATTTTTTGTCTTTTTCCTTGAGGGAGCGGTAGGCGAGGTAAATTAGTATTGGCGCACAGTTGAGTCTTGTCGCGCAGGCCAGGGCGATTGCGATGCCTGCCGGGAATCTTTTTTTCGCAACATGCAGGTATGCCGCGGTGAACGCGAGAAGTGTCGCGAGCATGATTCCCCGGTTGTAGTGGTTGAAGTTGTGGAATCTCTGGGAGTAGGCGAGTATGAGCAGGCATGCGGTGAGTCCTGTTTTTTTTCCGGCGTGTTCTCCGGCAAGGTAGACTACTGTCAACAGCATGAACGATGAAATCAGGGGTATTATCTTGAATGCCGGGTAGGTTGCGCCGAATAACTTGAACATTGCCGCCGACAGGTAAATGAATACTGGTGGGTGGCCTAGGAAGAATTCCTTGTAGGGTGTTACGCCTTCGGCTACGAGCTTTGTCTTGTAGAAGTAAATGTTTTCGTCGTCGAAGTCGTGGACGGAGGCGAGGCCGAAGTAGGCTATTGGAACGTAGATTATCACAAGGAATAACAGGAAGAATCCATGGGACTTGTTCATTTCCAGTCCCCGAGAGTGGTCTGCCTGCCAAGGCCTTTCAGCTCGTCTTCGCTGTAGCCTAAGGCTTCGAGAATCCTGTATACTGCCGGAATCACCTGGTTGTTCACGTAGTAGTCCGCGTCATAGTCTCCCTCCTCGACGAAGTCGACTATCCGCGCCCGATCGCTTATGCTGGACCCGCTCCTCGTCTGGATGTAGGTTATGATGTCGCCTTGCTTGAAATCCACTCCCTCCTTCATGGCTTTGCGCACCGCCTGGATGTGAGGGCCCTCGTTCACGTATTCGCCGAGGCTTCTCGTCATCTGCGTGTGTATGACAAGCTCCTTGAGAGGCACCTGCCCGGACTTTATCTCGGCTACCACGTCTTTTACTATGTTGGCTGCCTTGTCAGGGTCCCGGTCTTTCAAAAGAGCGTCCAACACCTTCTTTTGAGTATCCTTTGCTTTCTCGCACCAGTCGCGTCTGCGAGTCTCCAAGCCCTTCACGGTAAGTTTGCCTTGCTCGTCCATGAGGGCGTATCTCTTCTTGGTTATGAATATTCCCCTGGGGTAGAATCCTTCGAATTCTAGGTCCATGGCTTCCGGGAGCTGTTTGTTGATTCTTTTTTGGAATGCCTTTGCTTCTTCGACTATTTTTGCCTTGTCTCTCCCCTCTTTTGTGATGTATATCGAGTCGGTGTCGCCGTAGATGACCTGGAAGCCGTCGGCTTCGGCGTATTCCATTGCCTTGTGGATGTAGTCTCTCCCCCACGCGGTAATGGATTCCGCGCACTCCCTGCAGTACCAGCGGGCGCGCATGAAGCCGTAGTACCCGTACATGCTGTTAGAAAGAAGTTTGACGGCGTTCTGCTGAACGTCCAGTAGCCTTCTCAATTTCTCGTCGGAAGCATTCTTCATCTTCGCCTTGATTTCGATTCTCTTTTTTATCAAACCCTCAAGGATGGTCGGGATAAAACCCCTCGTCTTCGTGCAGAACCTGTGGCCCACGGGACTCTTGTTTTCCTCCACTGGACAGCACCCGCAGTTCAAAGTATCAGGGTCAACGTTGTGGGATATGATTATGCTCGGATACAGGCTCCGAAAATCAAACAACACAATGTTATCATGTATTCCCCTTTTGGGGTCGACGACGTAGGCACCCGTGAACGCCTCGGAAGGCCTCTCCTCGAACTCCTCCCCCCCAGGCCTGTTAGGGACCATAATACCCCTACCATAAGCCTCACGCATAAGCAAAAGCTCGACTCGCTGCCCGCTGCTCGTGCGGCTCGTCTCATACAAAGGCTGCATGATGACCCTTGAGAGCTCGTACTCCAAAGGCAGAAGCTCAAGGGCTATGGCAAGCGTTGCCTTAACGTCTGATAGCGAGTACTCTGCAAGCTTTCCGAACTCGTCGGGTTTCCCCGAGTCCCAGAACTTCATGATGTCCTTTACCTTAATGTCTACTTTTTCTTCTCTGAACATGGCCTCATACACGTCTTCCAGCCGGTACCTTGGAATATTCAAAACCTTGCGGGCCACAGGATAAACATCAACGTGCGGCCGACCCGTAACCCTGGCCCCATTGTTCATGCCGCGGCGCTCAATCCTCGGCTCCCTACCATCAACTCCAATCTCCAATCTGACCCTGTTCTTGTCTGCGCGCTCCTTAATGTAGGGGAAATCAAAGTTGTCAGAGTTATAGCCCGTTATAACGTCAATCTCCCTCTCAGCGACAAGCTCGACAAAACGCCTTAAAACAGCCGCCTCATTTTCCAGCACCTCAACGTAATCCGCGGAGAAACCCTCAACACTCCTGTAAGTCAAAACCTTCTCCAAGCCCCCGGAATCAGCGTAACTCACCATGATAACCGGGTCCCTGGCAGGATTAGGCTCACCCCGAGGACAATACACTTCAATGTCTACCGCGCAAACATTTAACGGAATCGAGTCGGTATGCTCCATCGGCGTAATCCCCGAGTCGATTATGTATCTTCTCGCAAACGGAATATCCGCCTCATAGACTCCAGCGCAAGAACTAAGATGCCTCACATCATCTCTCAGGCGCGAAACCTCCTTTGGGTGCGAGACCACAACCCGCAAAACATCCGTCTTCTCCCCCTTCCACAAAAGATTCTTCAAGGAAGTTCCGACAACACCGGAAAGAGCCCTCACCTCCCCGGAAAGAACATCCAAGCCCTCTTTGGCAAGAGCGTAAAAGTAAGGCTCGAAATCATTTACCTCCTTGATGCTTCTACCTTCAGGAGTCTTGTAAAACAAGCGGATAACTGCCT
This sequence comes from Candidatus Altarchaeota archaeon, assembly GCA_043822165.1. GTDB lineage: Archaea > Altiarchaeota > Altiarchaeia > IMC4 > SCGC-AAA252-I15 > SCGC-AAA252-I15. Next base: position 4,403 of record JBDRCA010000026.1, on the reverse strand, counting down.
TGTCTCCCCGCGTCTCATAGTCAGCATCTAAAAGAGTCTTCATCATCCCCAATCGAATAATATTACTACACAAAATAAATAACAGGCTACGCATATTTTTCCGGTTTTATTTGCTTGCCTCTACAATATCTTTAACAGTCGTCTAAAATTTTTTGCGTGAGGGGGTCATGCATCCAAAAAGCAAGGGTGAGAAGAGAGTAGGCTATGCCGGTTTATACTGTGTCCTAGTTATCATTCTTTTAGCCGTTTCCGGTTCCGCCATGGTCCCGTCGATATCAATCGGCGGTGTGGGCGAGCAGTCGGGTACTCATCAATATGATTTGTTCAATGGGTTGCCGGTTCTACTTACTGTGACCCACGATGGGCAGTCGGAAGAACATTTTGTGTCACGTGTTGACGTATATTTGAATGGGACATTCTACCGGGGGCTGAATCTCTCTCAAGCCAGTTTATTTGACTTAGAGTTTCCGTCAAAGTCATTGCTTACTTTTACTGCTTATTGTAACGTGCACGGTGCTTCCGATAATATTTCACTCGAAACCGGGAAATTCCTGAAGAATTCGCGTCAGGTCCGGGTTACCGTGAACGTGGGAGGATCATTCAGCCAGGAGAAGCTTGATTCAGTCAAAGACGAGATAAAAGTCAGGCAGACTGAATTCTCCACTACGACCGTGTTCCCGCAGACAATCCGAGCACCTGAAGGTGGGGAGAAGCCTTCGAAAAAACCGCTCCTGAATAATGCTATAATATTGTTTGTTGTTGCCATTGCACTCATTATTGCTTACTGGAAAACCAAAAAACCGGCAGGAAAAGATAAATGAAAACAGCGCAACTAACAATCTCTCTCCTCATCATGGTTCTCGCAGCAGACATCCTAACCGCGCAATCCCATTCATGCGGCTCACCAGAAACATACGAGTTCCCGATTGAATGCCAGGTGGACTGTGACTGCCAACTCTGTCAGGGAACGAAAGTCTGCATTGGAGAGTGCACGTACGCAGGCCCCATGGGGGAATCAGCCTACTACTGGACTCACTGCCCGTACTTCCAGGGCCAATACAACCAAGAGTGCGAGTGCGTCACCGGGAAATGCGGGGCGCAATGCCAGTTAGACGGAGACTGCGGCTCAGGAGAGGAATGCAGCAACTGCAAGTGCGCCCCCTCCGAACCCCCATCTTATGAGTGCACCGAGGAAATGCCGTCATTCCCATCCTGCGGTGCCATGACGTGCCCAGAGGGCGGTGATATGCGGACCTACGCTTCAGGTGATATCAATGAGTTCGTGCGGGTAGGATGGTTTAATTACTGTGGTTCTTGTCCAGGGAATGTTTATTGTGGGACGGTGTCTACTTGTGACGGTACTTCATACAAGTTCCCGCTTGCGTCGGGTGAGTGGATTTTCTCGGGGGAGGTGCGTGTTAAAGGCAGGGGTGCAAGTTATTGTGGTGCCTGTCAGGATCAGGTCCCGTATATGCCGCTTGGCCCGTCTCATGGTTGTTCTGCGGGTGCAGAGTGTGTTTCAGTCGTTGATAATCTAAAGTGCGGCTACAAGTGCGACACCACCAACTACTGTAATCTGTGCACGTCTTGCGAGGATTCTTGCGACTCGGAAGATGAGACTTGCTGTGAGATAGGTTCTGGTTGCAGGGAAGTTGAGGGTTCAGGGGGTAGTTCATGTGTCGCCAAGGACTGTGCCGGAAACTCTGTCATGGAATTCTGTAGGGTGGGTTGTGCCGATCCCCCGTGTCCTCCATGTGAGGATCCGGGAGACGTTGTAATGGTGTCTTATCCAGCAGGTAACTGGGGCAGTCAGGTGAGTGTCGGCGAGCCTTGCGGCACTGTTCAATGGTATGATTTTGTCCAAGCAGACATGTGTGTCTGCCCTGCGACGACGACGATGCCTCCTGGTGATGACCCCTATTATTGCGGGGAGCCTAGTTGTTCGAGTTACGCTTTCTGGGATGGGGTTCGTTGCCAGTGGAATGACCCGACTGCCATCTGCGGGAGAAACTGTATGGATAACCCTAGTAAGTGTGTTGAAAGGCAAGTGAACATGGATTGCGCGGCGAAATACGGGAGCGGATACTGCACGTGTCCGCAGGATGATCCGTTATACGGCAACACTACGCCGCAGAATCACTGGATGAGTTATCAGTGGTATGATTATGAATCACAGGGTCTGCAGCCTCTTGCTCCTATCATCAAATGCGAGGCGAGTTGTGAATACGATCGTTTTTGCACTGGGAGTTGCGATTTCAGCGAAACTGATGCGTGCAGTCCGGTTGACACGGGTTGTTCTTTTTCTTGTGGGGCGAGTTGTGAGGGTCTTGAGGATTGTGATGACCCTGAGGTTGTGGGTATACAGTCACAGTGTAGCGACTTCTCCTGCGAGTGCACGCCTCCTATGACGTGTCATGCGGGCTGCGAGCTTGGCGGCAACATCGGCCCTCTCCTGACTTGTATTGACTCTGAGGGTACAGTGTATGAGAGCAATGGCATGTGTTGTCCTGCTGGTCCGGGCGAGGCGACGTTTCCCGGGAACTTGAAGTGTGTGATTCCGTGTAGGAGCGATGCGGAGTGCATGTGTTGGGAGATGGCGAGTCCTCTGTTTGATTCCGAGGAAGTCTATGTTTGCGAGAATCCGGATACTTGTGATGCACGGTGTGTGCTTGTGAGCGGTGAAGACGATGAGTCGGAGCCTGATGATGTTGAGCCAGTTGATACTCCTGAAGTCAATGATGAGCCTGATGATGTTGATGATGAGTCTGACGAAGACGAGGACGGGGATGTGGATGAGGGTTCTGATAATCCGCCTCCTCCTCCCCCTCCTCCGCCTCCTCCGCCTCCTCCTCTAGATGGAGGCGGTGATGGTGGAGATAGCGGGGATAGCGGCGATAACGGAGATACGGGTCTAGGAGATGATTTTGAGGTTGGTGGTGAAGGCACTCCTGACGTTGAGTTGGATGCTGATGAAGATTCAGACGTTGATGTTGATTCGGATGAGGATGTTGACGCTGACTTGGATGGCGAGTTGACGCCCGACGTTGATGATCTCTCTGGTGACGAGGAGCTCTCAATTGATTCTGATGCGGACGGGCCTGACGTCTCTGGTACTCCTGATCCTGACTCTGATGTGGACGTTGACGTGCCTGAGGCGGATGCTGACGATTCCGGAGACATCGACTTTGACGAAGTTGATTCCGATTTGGATGTTGATGGTTTGGATGATGGTGGTTTGGATGTGGAGGTTGATGTGACTCCTGACTTGGATGATTTTATTGTTGATTCTGATGAGGAGTGTTTGTTTAATTGTTGGGCTGAGTGTGTGGATGATGTGGATACTGATGGTTATTGTTTTGACAGGACTGTTATGCCTGGTTTTTGTTCTGCGGGTGTTTGTTGTCAGAGTGTTCCGGTTCCTTGCGGTGAGGATTCCGATGAGGTTGACTTGGATGGTGATTTGGATGTGGAGGTTGATGTGACTCCTGACGTTGAGGGTGAATTGGATGTTGACGGTTTGGATGATGGTGATTTGGATGTGGAGGTTGATGTGACTCCTGACTTGGACGGTGATGTCGACTTTGACTTGGATTTGGGTGATGATGATGAGTGTCCGGTTGAGATGTGTTGGGCTGAGTGTGTGGATGACTTGGATACTGACGGCTACTGTTTCAGGCGGACTATCCTGCCGTTTTGGTGTTCATCAGGTGTTTGCTGCCTCTCAAACGGGATTCCCTGCTCGGACGCGGATGAAGTGGACTCAGACTTCGATGTGGATGGTATCGATGGTGACGCAGACTTTGACGTCGACGTTGAAGGAACCCCCGACTTTGACGATGATTTGGATTCCGACATCATCCCAGACATTGAATCGGATACTGACTTCAACATGTCATGCGCAGTCAATCTATCACTGGATGTTGCAAACGACACGAAGCTTCCGTGGGAGTGGGCGACATCTGGTCCTGAATTGCGCGAGAAAATCTGGTTTGATGATGCTTTAGCCGATGTTTTAGCCAAGATTAACGGCATCCTCCGCCACGGCTGCGGTGAATCCTGGTGCGCAAGCTGCTTTAGCCTCGACGATAATTGTTTGATTCCGTTCGTCTTCAGGAGCAATCGTTCTGTTGGAGGGGTGGGTCCTTACGGTGGTGGTTCTCCGTGTCCTGGTTGCTTGACGGTTGATGACGTGAACTTTAGTTACTGGGTTGCGGAGACGATTGCGGACGTGCCTTATGGGCGGAGGCTCAGGTTCAGTGAGGGTGGTAATTGGACGATAAAGTATAATGCTTCTTCTTTGTTGGTGGAGAACATGACTTTTGTTATTCCAGAGGATGTGGATTGCCTGGATCTTTGTTTTGATATAATGTATGTGAACAATACGCCTCCGTTTGGCTTGGATG
>JBDRCA010000025.1:0-2509 GCA_043822165.1 Candidatus Altarchaeota archaeon | reverse complement strand
CGCCTTCATCTCCGAGACATTCGCCCCTTCGATTTCGACGTTCCACCATGCCAGCTTGCCCGTCGCCATTGCCCGTTTCAGGTATACCTCGTAGCCAATGATTATGTTGGCCTTCGCGCCCTCTCCTGTGCCGTACTTTACGAAGTGAATCTCGCGCTTAAGTGGGTTCAATCCGTGCGCCTGAGCCAAGCCCATGAACAGCCACAGCTCTGCGTCAGTCGCCGTCGGCGCGATATACTTCTTGACTTCTTCCACAGGAATGATTGACTCCTGTCCGTTCTGATCTATGATTACCAAGTCTTTTGTAGCCATTTTATAAATCTCCTTTTATGGTAAAGCGTATGCTTTATGCCTAAATATTATCAACCAAATATCACATTTTCGTCGACTAGACGCGGGACTTCAAAAGCTATTTCCCTCGTCGCCCGAATATCGCTCATAGCATTATGTGCTTCCAGCGGAATTCCCATCGCCTCGCAGACCGTCTCCAGTTTGTGGTCTGCGGTTTTCAAAATACCCATGTACGATAAATAGCGTGTTACAGATAGCATATCCAAAGGGCTGGAGATATACGAATACAGGTAGTTATCGCCCATCTTTCTGAAAAAAGCTTCCAGAAAGGAAATATCGAAACCCACGTTGTAACCCGCGACCATGAACTTATCGGCTCTGTCATACTTGTTGACATAAGAGTCAAGTATGCCCTTGAGCCTGTTGTAAGCTTTAAGCGGCGGCTCGTATATCTCGTCTGCTTTCGCTGGCATCCTGAATGATTCTACAAGCGCCTTGAATGCCTCAAGGGTATAGCCCTGTAGCTTCGCCGCCTGCTCATCGACTTCCTGTCCCTCGAATATCCCGACTTTGAGGCGGCTCCTGAATCACCTGTATTTCGCAGCGTTCCAATTCGTGATCCATGACGTGCAGCACGAGCTCGTCAACCTTCGTTGGCCCGCCAGCATCTTCAACCAGCCCGGCGTATTCTTCCCGTATCTCGGCCATACGCTTGCTGTCGCATGTCTGGGCCGCCGCGTCGAACTCGTGTATGAGTTCCGTGCTCGGGTCCGGCTCGGTCTCCCGCTTCCGGCTCTCGCGTATATGCCGGAAGTCCACGCCGACGCTCCGGGAACTCATGTCTTGACGACTAAGCGTATCCCTGAGCAAGAGCATCTGGTATCTCCGCTCCATCTTCTCCATATCGTCCTCCAGTATTGCCGCCATCTCAGCTTCCGTCATAGCCTCTTCGCCTTCCAGAAGGTTAAGGTTATAATTAAAGGCCATCTCCTGAATAGCCTGCTCGAGTTCTCCCCCCGCCATCGTGTTTACCATTTTACCTTTCTCCCCTTTTTCGCGTGTCCCAACGCCGTTTGATTGTTAGCTGACTACATCCGCCCCTTGCTCCTGAGCCACTCTTGATTCCTAACCTTCAATGCCTCGACTTCGGAACGCAACATGAGATAAGCATCCCCCACTGTTGCCTTCCGCGCGGATGGGATGTTTCCGCGCCTGATGTGTTCATTCACGCTCTGCGTATTCTTTACACCCAGAATCTGCGCCGCCTCCCGCGTCCCTATCCATTCAGATTTTTCCATAACGTCACCTCCTCCTCTCGTCGCTTCCCTGCCCCGTCGGGGCTTATCCTGCGCCACCAGTCCGCAATGCTTCAGGATTGGCGGCCCGTTGGCCGCCGTGATTCTATGCGCCGAAAAAGCTGATTTCGTCAACTTCTTCCAAATTTACGCGCCGTAAACATGGCTGACCATGCAGGTCGCGCACCCTGATCGTCGCGTATTTCCTGCCCACCTTCACGACTTCAACATTGTCTCCCAAAAATCTTATGACTTTCTCTCTTTCCTGTTTTCTCATTTCCCTTACCCTCCCCGTTCGCTTCGTTTAAGTCTCGATCACCATTTGCGGCCCGTAGGCCGCCGGTTATCTTTATGCTGGCTCGTTTACTCTCACTCGGTATAGCAGATTGCTGTCCGGTCGGATGAATGCAGAAATTGAATAACAACGTCCTCTTCTCAGTCTGAAAAATTCAACGTTGCCGCCTCTCCACTTGTATTCTTTCGTCGTACCTAGCACCTGTAATATCGCAAATGGAGTTTCTATGCTACAAGCCCCTATCGTACAGGAGTCAATATCTATTACTTTCATTATAGAATCAATTTTAGTTCCTTTTGTCTTTTCCATTTCCCTTACCCTCCCCCGTTTCGCTGTTCCGTTTAAGTTTCAACCACCTCGTCCTTACACTATACATTATACAGCTAAACTTTAGATATGTCAAGTATAAAAAATAGGCTTTTTTAGGCTTCGGTGCAAAAAATTTATATTCTTGACGGGTGTGGTATAATATCTATGAAAGGCGGAATATGTTATGAAACACATGCTCTTTATATTGATTCTATTGTCACTCGCCGGATGCACTGGCTCTGAATTGCAGACATGGGCAATAGTAGAAGCCAAAAATGATATTATGCAGGATTTGGCTAACTCATATCCCGGAGACCTG
>JBDRCA010000024.1:0-5856 GCA_043822165.1 Candidatus Altarchaeota archaeon | reverse complement strand
GAGGATGCAGGCATAAGGTATCTTTCCGCCGTAGGGTACTTGAACGCGAACAAATACATTCTGCGGATTATGCGCGGAATCTTCTACGTCAAGACTGTTGAAGAGCGAAAGCTCGGCAAACTTAATGTGAGTTATCTGGAGGCGATAGCGGAGGCGTTAACCCTAAAGAAAGTCGAGAACTGGTATTTCGGGCTTGAGACTGCAGCCTCCTTGAACAATCTCACTCACGAATACTTCACAACGACGTTCGTGATATCCGATTCCATCGGCAGGTCCAAACCCTTTAAGATACTCGGATATAAAGTCAAGTTCATCAAGATTTCAGGAAAGCTCTTCGGCTTTGGAATATTTAAAGACAAACTAAACTACTCTGACCCTGAAAAGACCGTGTTGGATACGGTATACCTGAGCAGATACAACGGTCTAACCGAGTCTGAGATTGAAGGCGGAGTCTCAGACATAATAGAACACTGCGATAAGGACAAGCTCGAATCATACTCGAGAAAATACCCTAAGTCGGTGAAAAAATTTCTGGATAACATAAAGTGAAAATAACGAAAGAGCTGGTGGATTACGTGGCTGGAAAAACAGGCGTCAAGGAGACGGTACTTGTAGAAAAGGATATGTATCTACACTTGCTCTTGAAGGAGCTTTCGTCTGACGAACACTTTAGAACGCATTACGTCTTCAAGGGCGGCACCTGCCTGACAAAATGTTATCTTGGCTACTACCGGTTCAGCGAAGACCTGGACTTTAGTTACATCAGACAAGAGGAGTTTGAAGGAAAATCAGAAAAGCAGATACGAAAGCAATTATCTGAAGAAATAAGCGGGCTGGCCAAGAAGCTTGAACTCATGTCAGCTAAGCTGGGGTTGGAATTCAAGGCTGACAAAAAAGACCGCCAATACATGGAATTCGGCGGCGGCAACAAATTCACCACCTTCAAAGTATGGTACGAGTCAGTCGAATTGAAAGCAAGACAATTCGTCAAGATACAAGTCAACTACGTCGAAAAATTCAAGTACCCCTTCAAGACCTTGGAGGCGAAAAACAACCTCGGCGCCATAGACATCAGGGAGTTCAAATACCTGTACCCGGACGCCGCCGAAGAACTCTTACACCAACCCACACTCAAAGCATACGACATACGGGAAATTCTCGCCGAAAAAGTCCGCGCCATCCTCACTCGAAAAGGGACGAAAGCCAGAGACTTCATAGACGTCTACCTGATACAAAAACACGCGCATATCAAAATAGAAGACATCGAAAACCAGATAATCGACAAAACCAAATTCATGCTCAAATACGGAAAATACAGGCAAAACCTACTGGAAAAGAAAGACGTCGCACCCTCCTTCAAACCCGGCGGGGAAGAGCGCCTTGTCATAAAACCATTGGACGCAGGATTCTTAGCCTACACACAAAACTTCAACAAAACACTCGGCAAAATAATCTCTAAAATAAACGAGAATGGAAGATAAAATCTACGAGGACGTAAACGAGGGGGTGCTCAGGCACGTCGGCAGCAGACATAGGATACTGGACGTCGGCTGCGGTACGGGAACGCTCGGTTTTGAGATGAAAAAGAGGGGTAATATCGTCTGGGGTTTGGATGTCTCGGAGAGGGCAATAAAGCTTGCGAGAGACAAACTGGACAAAGTCTTCATCTGCGATGTCGCAGACCTGGAGAATCTTCCCGTAAAAGGCGAGGAGTTCGACGTCATCGTTTTCGCTGACATACTCGAGCATCTGGACGAGCCTGGGAAAGTGCTGAGGGAATACCAGAAATACCTGAAAGAAAACGGCCACGTCATCGTTTCCCTACCAAATATCGCGAGCTGGACTATCCGCGCTAAAAGGCTTTTCGGGCCATTGAAGCCTGCGAAATACGGAATCCTGGATGAGACCCACAAACACTTCTACGATTTGGCGGGAGCAAAAAAACTCGTCTGGGATGCAGGATACAAGATAGAAAAAACAGACGTAAACCCTAACATCCTAAGGGCAGCCATACCTCCTCTGAGGAGAATACAGTCTCTACTATCCGGGAAGGAAGAAGAAACTGAATTCAACAAAAAATTAATCGAGTCGAGGGCTTACTTGGCCTATAGAGAAATTGTTCTCCCCATTGAAAACTTCACTGCAAACCTGTGGAAGAGTATGCTTTCTTTTCAACTCGTGTTTGTCGCTAAGTTCTCCTAGCCAGTATTCGGATGTTCGATTTCATAGCATCTGTAACCGGAAGTTTTGATAGTAATGTCTCAATCCAGTATGTCATTGACGCGATTTTTTCCACCATGGGAAGTATATTAAAGATTTTTGTCCACGAAAGATGGTTGCTGTAAAAAAACGGCTCGAATAATGCGTCTTTCTCCATTTTATCAATTCTGAAATTGTTCTTCCTGAGCAAGTCTATCAACTCATTTGATAAGAATCCCCTCTCAGTTTGGCTGTCGAATCTATCTGATTTACTGTAGATTGCCTTTCGAAAATAGTGTATTAGTGGGGAGTCATCGCAAGGTTCATCTACTGCGAATACTCCGGCTGGTTTGAGGACTCTGTGAACCTCTTTTAGGATTGCCTCCACGTTCGCGCAATGATGGAGTGAGCCGTAGGTGAACAACAAGTCGACTGAATCGTTCTTTAAGGGTATATGATATGCGTTTCCCTGTATCGGCACTGACGAGTGTTTCTCAATGTTCTCAAGCATCCTCAAGGATAAATCCAAGCTGATTACCAGACATGTTTTATCTGAAAAAACCCTGCTTAGTCTACCATGACCACTCATGAGGTCCAGCACCATGGCATCTGATGGTGTTTCGACGTCCTCCAATAGGAATGAGAGGAAATAGTTGTGTCTGCAGTCTATGTAACTTCTGACGAAATCACTGTCCGTCTTTGATGAAACATACTCTTTAACGTGCGATATGTCATTGAAACGTCTTTTCTGGCTTAATAAATTATCGTGTTGTTTCATCCTGCTTTGTTCTTAATCAAAATTGAAACCATGAATGCTGCCATGAAAAAGCTTATTATGGCGCCAGCTATCAGGCTTACCGGCAGGTAGAAGAAGCTTATGCTGTTTTCCCCTCCAGGTATTCTCGTCGAGACGAGCCCGTTAAAGCTATCTGCTCTTCCCCCCACTGCTCCACTAACCCTCCAGTTTTTATCGTAGTTTTGGTTCAACACAAGCGTTCCTTCAGTTTTACTGTATACTTCAACTTCTATTCTGTTAGGTGAAAAATATGTTATCTTTGCTTCACCTTCCGAATCCGCTAGATAAACCTCTCCTTCGTATTCAGCCGACTCTCGCGGTGTCGCGTGGTTTATGTGGCCTTCGTCGTAGATGCAGTTCATGGATATCGGGCTGTCTACTACTCCCTTGTTCATTCGATACATCACGTATACATCTTCTTTTGTCCCGGTGTGTTGGGTGAAGGCGGCCGTCCTGTCAGGACTAGTTTGAGGCATACTCATCGACAAAAGATAGTCTGCAAGCGGTTTATCGACGTCCACAACTTTCCTAGTGAAGGCGGTCTCGTATGTTCTAACCCCCACGAAGACCAAATCCAAGACAACGAGCAAGAATATGGCGTATGCGAGAGCGCTCTTAATGTTTCTCGTTCTCTTGCTCCCCAGTTTGTTCGGCTCAAGGGTCGATAACATTGCCCCGGAGACGATGCTCAGGCAGAGGAGGAAGTATGTCCTGAATCTTGTGGCGACCCTCAGGGAGCCGAATAATGGGAGCGACTGCAGGATGCCGTATGGGCTAAATCCAAGGATGGTCAGTCTTTGGCCGAACGAGAACCATAGGAATATTAGTGAGAGCAGTATCATCTTCTTCTGCTTTCTACAAAGGATTACTCCCAGAAGATACATTATTAGCGGGATGTATCCCACGTACATTGCGTTCTCATCCCATCCGTGGCTCATGCCCTCAAAAAGACCCCAACTGTCTGCATTGAAGTTTCTCGCGTCAAAGTAGGCTTGATTCCTGTCTAACATGGCATGGTAAAAAGACGTCAGACTGTAGCCGGAGTAGTCGAGGATGCTCTCGCCGCGGGGATGTTCCATGTACCAATCGATGGTTGGGATGATTTTAACAGCCCCCAAGAGGAAACACAAGACGACGACGGAGGCGAGAATCTCCAATCCATCCACCCTCCTCTGCGACATAGCGTCTAGTGAAACGTATGCTCCCAGGAATATGAATGTGTACAGGAACCAGTAAGGCTCTCCCTCAAAGTAGATTAATGTGAGGAAAAACGTTGCTGGGACTACGTGGACTCTCTTCTCATAAGATTTCAGAAAGAAATAGAAAATCCAGGGAATCAGAAAAATAGTGGTGTAAGCGTGCATTCCAGTGCTGACTGCAACCGACACCATGGTGCTTAAGACGAACACGAAAGACGCGTAATACGCCGATAAAACGCTTAAACCAAGCTTTCTCGAGAGAAGAAGCATTCCAAAGAGACCGAAAACATAGAACACGAGAATCTTAATTTTTACGCCCAAAAGCTCCCCGAAAGCCAAGATAAAAACGAAGAAAGGCGACAAAACACTCGACTCGGGAAACCCTAGCATAATGTATCCTCCGCAGTGGTATGGATTCCAAAACGGAAGTTGATGGTAATTCAGTATGCTCTCTCTTTGTAGGCCAAGATACATGTGGTTTATCGACCAGTCCTGTCTTCCGGCGTAATAAAGGTTCTTGAATATGGGGTGAGTGAAAGCCAGCGAGACTACTAGAAAGATGAGTGTTGTTGCAGCCAGGCTTCGAGAGTTCATCGTATGATTTATTCGAACGGCATTATAATAGTATCTAAGCTTATTTTTTTAGGATATGATAGCCACCCATGTAACGCCTCACAGTCTTTCTGAACTATCAAGGGCGTGTCTTGACGTATTATCCGGGAGGGATGTTGGGAAATTATTCGAAGAAAAAGTAAGGCAGCATCTTAACTCAGAAAACTTTGTGACTACAAGCTCTGGGAGACGGGCGCTTTACCTGGCATTGAAAGCATTGAGTCTAAAGAAGGGTGACGAGGTGATTGTTCCCGCCTTCACGATAGACTTGATTCCAATGATTTTGAGAAAGATGGGGCTTGTTCCGGTTACAGTTGACGCGAGGCTAGATGACTACAACATGGATTCATCGTTGATTCCTGATGTAATCTCCAAGAAAACGAAGGCCGTTGTTGCAGTGCACACATTCGGGTGTCCCTCAGACTTGAAGTCGTTAAGGCAAATATGCGATGATCACGGTCTTTTCCTGGTCGAGAACGCGGCCTCGGCTTTCGGTGCGGAGTATGCGGGAAAGCCGGTAGGAACATTCGGGGATGTTGGAGTATTAAGCTTCGGCTTCGGGAAAAGCATAAGCATGGGTGGTGCCGGCGGACTAGTATTCAACGATTTGGAATTGTTCAAGAAAATCAAGTTAGATACTTCTGGAAAGCATAAGGGTTCTATACAAACATTCGTTGAAACTTTCGGTTCCATAATCCTTGCTAATCCAGTACTCTACAGCATGTTCGGCTACAAGGTAAAAAAGAGGCGAGTTTCAACACAGTACGACTGCTTTGACTCAGAGATACCCGACGATTCCTCCCCATCCAGGCTGTCATATGCATTAGGGCTCAATCAAATCGAATCAAGAAAATACGAGGATAAAAGAAGAATTGCCCTCAAGTACTCCGGATTCCTCGAAAACATGGATGGTGTGGAAACACAAAAAGAGGGAAAGAACGTGCGTTCCGTGTACTCCCGGTACTTCGTCAGAGCAGAATCTAAAAAAATGCGGGATAACTGCATCAATGAGATGATTGGTCTCGGCATAGAACCATCAATCCCGATTGC
>JBDRCA010000023.1:0-12509 GCA_043822165.1 Candidatus Altarchaeota archaeon | reverse complement strand
TCACGCGGTTTCCGATGCCCACGTAAAAGTCTTCCGTGTTTTCCCGCACAACCGTGAAATCAATGTCTCTGGGATTCTTGTCTCTGAGAGGACACAAGACTCCCTCAAGAAGCTTTATGGGCCTAAGGTTTATGAACTGGTCGAAGTGAAACCGAATAGCAAGCAAGATGCCTTTTTCTAGCACTCCCGGCTTGCACCGCGGGTCGCCCAACGCGCCAAGGTATATGGAGTCGGCCATGGACAGCTCCTTCAACGTTTCCTCACCCACTAGCTCCCCTGTCTCAAGATAATGGTCTGCTCCTATCGGGTAGTCCTTCCACTCGATCTTGAATTTGAACGCGTCTCCCGCGGCATCCAAGACTTTTCTCCCCTCCGTGATAATCTCGGGGCCAATCCCGTCCCCTGGAATAACAGCAACCTTATGCGAACTCATTTTTTACTCTCCAACAACTCTTTCGCCCTGTCGACCCTAATCTTTTTCTCTTCTATCATCTGCTTTGCAATCCTGTCTATGGCGTCATCTTTCGCCCCCGCCAATACAGCGATGTTTCGGGCGTGCAACTCCATGTGGCCGCGCTGGATGCCCTCTGTCGCCAAAGCCCTCAATGCCGCAAGATTCTGGGCAAGCCCCACGGAAGCCATGACCTCTGAGAGCTCTCTCGCGGTCTTCACACCCAGGACTTTCACTGAGAACTGTGCGGTAGGGTGAGTCTTAGTAGCCCCGCCGACAAGCCCCACAGCAATCGGAAGCTCGATTTCACAATCCAAGTCTCCTCTCTTGTTCTTCGAGTACCTTGAAAGCGGCTTATAAACCCCGTTTCTAGCGGCATAAGAGTGGGCTCCGGCCTCCACCGCTCGCGTGTCGTTTCCTGTGGCCAAGACCATCGCCGCAATCCCGTTCATGATTCCCTTGTTGTGGGTTGCCGCCCGGTAAACGTCGGCGTCTGCTAAAGCGTAAGCCGCGACTATGCCGTCAACGACGTCTTCGCCGCCTAAAGCATCTTTCCCCACAGTCGCCTTGGCTCTGGCAAGCCGCTCTGTCGCGTAATTTGATATGATCCTCAAGCACACTTTCCCGCCGGATATTTCCTCAAGTCTCGGGGCAAGCGACTCGCACATGGTGTTGACTGCGTTGGCTCCCATCGCGTCTCGCACGTCAACGTGCAGGTGAACCACCAAAAGCTTGCCGACGATGGAATCAAGTATCCTCACCTTAACATCCTTTACGCCGCCGCCGAATTTCACGAGCACAGGATCAAGGGAATTAGCATCATCTATGAGCTTTTCCTTCTCCTCTAGTATCTTCTTGCTCGCGGCCGCGACATCGTCAACACATGTGAGCTGGATTTGCCCTATCATAACGGGCTGCGTGCTCTCTGCATTGAATCCCCCGGATTCTCGCACAATCCTTGCGGCATTAGACGCCGCCGCCACGACGGAAGGCTCCTCGGTTGCCATTGGAATCAGATAATCCTTCCCGTTGACGAGAAAATTAGTGGCAACCCCCAGAGGCTGCCCGTAGACTCCCACGACGTTCTCAATCATGCGGTCAGCCTGCTCTAACCCAAGACCCCCAACCAGGAGCGTCTCCACGTCCTCGCTCTCCAAACCCGAAAACTCCCTGACTTTGTCCGCTCTTTCCGTGACAGGCAGCTTATAGAAACCTGAAATCCTTGATGAACGAGCCATCTTTATTTAATGGTATCACTGTTATTTAAGATGCTCGACGAAAAATACGAAAAACTGAAAAAGCTCATACTAGCCCAAGGCAGCGTCGTTGTCGCGTTTTCCGGGGGAGTGGATTCCACGGTTCTCGCAAAAGTCTCATATGACGTCTTAGGCCAGCGTGCCGCTGCAGTAACCTTGGATTCAAAGACGATTCCGCGGCGGGAACTGGCAGACGCGATAAAACTCGCTAAAAAAATCGGGATAAAACACAAGGTGCTCCCCCACAGCGAGCTAGCAAGCGAGGAATTCTCAAGGAACCCTGAAGACAGGTGCTACTACTGTAAAAAAGAGCTTTCCCAAGCCCTTAAGGATTATGCGGGGGTTCATGGTTTTGACGCGGTCTTGGAGGGGACTAATGCTAGCGAGCTTTGCGGTCACAGGCCGGGGGCGCGCGCTCTTTTCGAGGAGGGTGTGCTGAGTCCTCTGGCGGGGGCGGGTTTTTCCAAGCAGGATGTCAGGGAGCTTGCCGTAAGGCTTGGCCTTCCTAATGCAGGAAAGCCGTCTGCTGCATGTCTTTCCTCCAGGATACCTTACGGTCAACGGATAAGCAAGGAAGGGTTGGGCAGGGTAGAGGCTGCCGAGGATTACTTGAAGGGTATCGGCGTTGCTCAAGTCAGGGTTCGCCTCCACGGTGACGTTGCCAGAATCGAGGCAGAGCCAGAAGACTTCAGTCTGATATTGGATGCGAGGGAGAGGCTCGCGGAAAGATTCGTTGAAATAGGGTTCAAGTACGTGGCCCTTGATTTGCTGGGATATCGGAGCGGCAGCATGAACGAGTGATTATCACTCGAAGTCTTCGTATTCAGTGTAGTCGTCTATGCCGTAGTTGTCTCCCCTGAAGTCGTCGAACGCGTATGAAGTGCTGGTGTTGAGCACTGCTCCAGGGTCCATCTTCTTTTTCTCCTTAGAGTACGTGCATTTCTCTTTCACGTAGAAGTCGCAGTATTCGCAGCATCCGCCTTTGTCGTCGCATTTCTTGTAGTCTTGGCAGTTTGGGCAGCATTTCTTGGCTTTTTTCGGCCTTCCCTGCTTTTTTTTGGCTGTCATATTCCCCCCAGAAAAAGATGATAATTCTTATGTCATTCGGCTATAAAAATCAGCAGGTTTTATTTACTATACGATAAAAAATTACCATGGAATTTCTCAAATCTTTCACCAGCCTATACCAGTCGGCGTTAATCTTCGCATTCGCATCCCTGATACTTTCTATACCGTTTATCGTGCGTCGTATAGTGCTTGGATTAAACAAGGACAAGTTTTCGTGCATCATGTGCGGCAACTGCTGCCGTTTCGCCTTCATAGTGTTGACTGACGAAGACATAAGCCGAATCTCACAGGCGGGATACAAAGACTTCGCAGTCGAAACACCATCCGGCGAAAAAAAGCTCAAGAGAGTCAAAGGCAGGTGTGTGTTCGTTAAATCCGACAAATGCAGCATATACGAGGTCCGCCCCCGGGCGTGCAGGAAATTCCCCTTCCAAAAACTATTCAGCAGGATCCCGTATCTCCGGGACTGGAGCTGCTGTCCTGCAATAAAAAAACTGAAGGAAGACGTTAAATGAAAGGCAAAGACGCAGTGGAAAAATACGTTACTTCCATCGAGTGGATACGAGACGAACTATCTGTAATGGACGAGCTAGCAGGTCCCATAATGGGCGTCTCCGACTGGGATGACGCGGTATGCATAAGCTTCGGCGGCAAAAGGCTTGTCGCTTCCGTGGACGGTCCGTACGCGAAACGCCTGGTTCTGAAGTCAGCGCTCATTCACGCATCAACCGACGTCGTTGTGAAAGGCGCGAAACCGCTTTTTGCATTGGATACAGTAATGGGCACAAAGAAAGACGTCGAGGAAATGATCGATAGCCTGAAAAAACAGGCACTAGCCATGAAGATACCGATACTCGGGGGAAACACGCTCTTCGAGGAAACAGAGCCTCGCGCGAGTCTTACAGTACTCGGCGAACTAGTTGTTGACGAGCCAATAAGAGACTCAACCGCTTGCAAGGGAGATACACTAGCCCTTGTAGGCGAGCCGATATGGGGTGAGCAAGAGGAGAGAATCAAGAAGGCGTTAAACTTGTTTGAGTGCTGGTTCAGCGCTCTTGCATCCGGCATACAAATAAATTCTGCCAAGGACGTCACCAAGGGCGGGCTCGCGTCCGTCGTATATGAGATGGCCTCGAAAAGCGGGAATAAATTCAGGCTAAAAGAAAGAATAAATTATCCCTTGACGAGAAACCTGGACAACTTCATCGTCACAGCCTCAAGGCAAGAATACGCAAAACTTGAGTCATTATGCAAGAAAAAAAAATGTTTAATCGAGGAGATAGGGACAGTCAAATAAAACTACTTTCTAGCGACAACGTCTTTCGCAGCCCTTGCGATATCCTTCGCAGCCAACTCATAAGCCTCAAGAAGCTTCAGCGCGTTCCCGGAAACCCCGAACACGTCTTTTACGCCAACCCTCTTCATGGGCACGGGATAAGACTCTGAAAGCTCCTCAGCTATCATACTCCCCAAGCCCCCATAGATGCTGTGTTCCTCAACAGTCACTACCGCGCCCGTCTCCTTTGCCGCCTTTTTCACGGCGCAGCAGGGAGTAGGCTTTAAGGTGTGAGCATCCACAACCCGTGCTGAGATTCCATTCTTTTTCAGCTCCTCTGAGGCTTTGATGGATTCAGCGAGCATGAAGCCGTTGGCGAATATCGTGACGTCGTCTCCGTCGACCAGTGTTATTGGCTCGGAGAAGTCGAATTCATAGTCGTCAGGATACAAGTCAAAACTTTTCTCTCTCGAAAGCCTAACGTAGAATGGGCCGTCAATCCCCGCGATGTGTTTTATCACTGCCCGCGTCTCCGCGAAGTCTGCGGGCACCATAATCCTCATGTTCGGTATCACGCGCATAAGCGACAAGTCCTCGATTATCTGGTGGCTTGACCCGTCCGGCCCCACAGTCAATCCCGCGTGACTCAACACAATCTTCACGTTCAACGCGTCATAGGCGATGCTGTTTCTAATCTGCTCCCACCCGCGGCCTGCGCCGAACATGGCGAAACAGCTAGCGAACACGAGCCTGCCCTCCAATGCAAACCCCGCAGACATGCCCATTAGATTCTGCTCTTGGCAGCCTACGTTGAAGAAGCGGTCCGGGTATTTCTCCGCGAACTTGTAAGTCTTCGTAGAACACGACAGGTCAGCGTCCAAGACAACCAGGTCAGGGTAAACACTTCCCAGTTCTCTTAAGGTTTCCCCGTAGGCATCCCTTGTGTGTCTTCTATTTTTGAAGTCGAACTTCATTCTTCATCCAGCTCCTTCAAGGCGCGCTCAAGCTCATCCGGCCTTAATGCCCTTCCGTGATACTCTTTGACTCCCTCCATGAAGGATACGCCTTTTCCTTTCACGGTCTCGGCGATGATTATCGCGGGCTTCCCAACCACCTTGTCAGCCTCTGAAAGCGCCTTGGCGATTGCGTCGTGGTCGTGTCCGTTGCAGGATAAAACTTCCCAACCGAACGCCCGCCACTTATCCGCAAGCGGTTCAACGTCCATGACATCCTCGGTCGTACCGTCGATTTGAAGGTGGTTCCTGTCCAAGACAGCGACAATGTTATCCAGCTTGTAGTGGCTTGCAGCCATCGCGGCCTCCCACACCTGCCCCTCTTGGACTTCCCCGTCGCCCAGTATTGCGAACACCCTGTGTTTTTTACCTGAAATCCTGGCTGAAGCAGCCATCCCGCAGGCAAGAGACAAACCCTGGCCCAATGAACCAGTTGACGCGTCAACGCCGGGCACATGCCTCCTGCACGGATGCCCTTCAAGCCTGCCCTCAAGCTTCCTCAACGTTAAAAGCTCCTCGACGGGAAAGTAACCTGCCTCGGCAAGCACGCTGTAGAGCGCCGGTGCCGCGTGGCCCTTGCACAAGACGAGCCGGTCGCGGTCCTCCCACTCCGGGTCATCGGATTTATGCCGCATGTGCTTGAAGTATAAGACGACGAGAGTATCCAGTATGCTCATGGACCCTCCAGGGTGGCCGGAGCATGCGGCACAGGTCATGTCGATTATGTGTCTCCTAACTTTTTTGGCTTTCTTCTTTAAGTCAACTGCTTCCAACTCTGATATACCAACCACTTTTTTCTACTCAAAAACAGGAAAATAATGTTAGTAATATGACTGAGACTATTTAACCTTATCGGGTGAAATGGGTTATCTCGTCTTGACGGCTGCTCCGCGGTTGAAGTCTTTTATTTCCGCGGGCGCGAGCGCGAGCGTTCCGACGCGCAGCAGGTTGTCTTTTTTGTCTACTACCAGGCATTCGTCGCCGCATCGAAGATTGGGGTCTGTTTTTTCGACGAATTTGGCGAAAACGCTTTTGCCTTCCTTGACGCAGGAGGTGACTTCTTTGTCGTCTTCGAGGATTACTCTGAGGCGCGGGGACGGGAGAATCTTCAGGAGCTTTTCTGCCATAGCCTTTTTTGGGAGGATGAAGTGGTCTGATGCCCTGACACTTGCGTAAAGGTTTTTGCCGTCGCATAGTGCGCGGATTCTACCAGTCTTCCTGGATCTTTTGATTCTGATGTTTTCGGGCAGCGCCGCTGACGCGCCCTCGCCGAACTGGTAGTCTAACTGAGCCTTTATTTTCGCTAAATCCCTTGCCTGGGGCGCTGAATCCCGGGGGTCATTTCCCGCGAACACGGACTGGCCCAGCGGGTAAATGTCTAAAAGCTCTACCGGGACTTCGCCGAAGCAGGGAAGCTTCACAGTGTTCGCGGATTCAACGCGTTTGACTCGCTCCCTCACGTTGACGACCTCGGTTCTTAAGTGGGATTCCTCGCCAGTCTCAAAGAACGCGGATTTCTTGGTTATCGGGTCCAGTTTCGCAAGCCACCTATTGTGTTTCAAAAGCCTTTTGAGTCCTGCGTAAAGATGCGGGTGAGCACGGCACCTCACCGCTATGTGCTCCCACAGGCTTCCCTCGGAAATCCTCTGCTTTATCTCCTCTAACTCGCTTGCGCAGACGTAGAGGTTGTGGCGCGCAATCTCCCGGATCTTGTCCGCATCAGGCAGACTCTTCAAATCGAGCCCGTATTTGGCGCACACGGGACACGTGCACGAGATGTGCTCCAGTTCATCGACTCTCTCGGTGCCGGAGACCGTCATGTATCTTCCCTGCTGCGCGTACAAGACGTAAGAGGCAGAATCAAAAAGATCGCAGCCCAAGGCGACCGCCAAGCCGAAGACCATTGGGTGCCCCAAGCCGAAGGCGTGCACAGGCCGGTTCAACGGAATGCTCTTTTTTACCGTCGCGATAACGTCGACGAGCTCTGTGAACCGGTAAGACTCCAATAGAGGCACAATGCCCCCGACCGCGATAAGTGAAAAGTCTTTTCCGAGAGATTTAGCGCATCTTGCCCGCAAATCAAGGAAACGACCCCCCTGAACACCGGCATTAACCACAAAACCCGCATTCCTGGCCTCCCTGGCACGCTCAAGGGTGACGCGAAGCTGCTCCTCGGCTCTCCCCTTGAAGGCGTCGGGAAGCGTTGGAATATCAAGGAATGAGCCGATGTCCGAGCCGATGTCTTCCTCGAACTTTATTATCTGTGCGTTCGTGGTCTGCACTGCACCGTAAACCATGAGCTGGTAGGAGCCGGAGTCGGTCGCGATTACCGCGTCTTTCGCTCCTAAAACACTGTGCACGCCATCTCGCAGAGCCTTCTCCCGCAACTCGTCGCTTTTCAGGAAGATGTAGGCGTTGGTCATAAGCACATTGGAGCCGAATTCCTTTAAGAGCTCTTTTACTGGTATCAGGGGATTGTTCGGGTTTACTACCGGCATAAGCGCCGGAGTCGTGAGCGTTTTCCCGTTTACGGTGAGCGTGCCGATTCGTCCGGCGATGTCCTTGTCTTTTAACTCGAATAGTAGATCCGTCATCTGGGGGTAGTATTTAGCCTTCACGCCAATATAAGCGGATGATTTTTTAGTAACCCATTCTATTTTTATCTTCGGTTTCAAAGAATTAAGTGATAAAAAGATGGACGAAGACAAGGAGCTAACGGTCGGCGACATCATGACTCGCGGAGTAATATGCGTTGACGTCTTGGATACTGTGAAGGGCGCAGCCGAGGTCATGAGCAAAAACGACATTTCGGCGGTCATGGTGACTGAGAAAGGCAAGGGTGTGGGGATAATAACGGAGCGGGATATCACGAAAAAGATTGTCGCCGAGGGCGAGAACCCGAAGAATATTCCGTCAAGGGACATTATGACTTCGCCGATAATAACCGTCGCGCCTGATGCGAGCATCGACGATGCCGCCCGGCTTATGCGCGACAACGACATACGCCGCCTCATAGTCGAATACGACGGAAAGATTGTGGGCGTGTTATCCGAATTCGACATAGTGCGGATAGAGCCTGCCCTGCACATGCTCATACGAGAGAAGGTTAAATGGAGTCTCGCAAAAAACTACTCTGCTGGCGCTGGCTCGGTGACCGGGGCATGCGAGGAGTGTGAAAACTACTCTGAGTCACTGAGGATAATCGACGGCCGCATGGTCTGCGAGGACTGTTTATCCGAGTGATGTAATATGGTTTTGGTCGGCGACGTAATGAGCAGGGACTTAGTGTGTGTTGCACCCACTGATCCGGCAACGCGTGCTCGCTCCATGATTCGCAGGCACGGTTTCAGGGTTCTGCCGGTCGTAGATGATGGGAGGCTTGTCGGGGTTATTTCTCGCGCGGATGTTTTGCGCGTGACCTCCGGGAAGGCGAACATCAAGGTGGAAGGCATCATGGACAGGGACACTTACACGGTATCCCCCCAAGAGGAGGTAGCGTCTGCTGCGAGAAAAATCGTGTCATCCGGGAAAAAACAGTTGCTTGTCGCCGACGGGAATATCCTGGGCATAATATCCTCTCTTGACGTGTTGACGGCGCTTGCGGGAGATGGGAGTCCAAGTCAATCGGCCATGGTAGGGGAAGTGATGTCGCCTGATGTGGTGTCATGTGCTTCTGACGAGCTTGTTTCGTCTGTCTGGGGTAAGATAGAGGCGTCGGGGTTCTCCGGTCTGCCGGTCGTATCCGGCAAGAAAGTCGTTGGCATGGTTACTCGGATGGATTTGCTTAAAAAGGGGAAGGCGAGGATTTCACGGGAGTCGGGCAGGTCAAAGAACATGCAAGTCAAGAAAGTCATGAATGCGCCTGCAGTCACGATAAATGATTCATGCAGTGTCGCGGATGCCGCGAAACTCATGGTTGAAAGGAGGATACTGCGGCTGCCGGTGATGGGCGGTGGCGGCGAGCTTGTTGGAATAGTGGATGTTGAAGACGTTTTGGGGGCTTACGCGGGAAGATGAAGCTTAAACTAGATTGTGCTTTCACGCTGTCAAAGAAAGTCGAGGACAATATTCTCTACTCCATACTAGCGGCCTCTTCCGAAGTGTTGGGCAAGGGCGCTCCTTCCGGGGAGGATGCAAGAATCACCAGGAAATCCGTAAAAGATAATGTGTTGTCTGTCACCATCGAGTCCGGGACTTACGTACGCCCCCATGACGCGGCCGGCAGGCTCAAAAATTATCTCTCCGAGAAACTCGGGAGAGAGCATCACGTCGGCGTAAAGGAGCTTACAGGCTTAAAATACGAGCTCGTCTTCGACGTAGAGGCGCAGCCCACACAGAAGGTTTCGATTCCGTTCGCCAGCAAAATATCGTTTAAGGAGTCGGAGTGCACGCTCGTAATCGAGGATTTGTCGGAGGAGTTTCTCAGGAAAAACTTCGTGGACAGGATGATCAATCTCGTGCGCGAGAAAGTCTCTCACCAGAAATTCGGGACTCGCACGGAACACCACCGCGTAATCTACGAAGGCAAGGACACTCCCGCATCATACAATTCGGACCCGTCCGAGGAGCTTTTATCCCGTAAATGGATTAAGCGGACTCCCCACCGCAACCAGTTCGTCTTCGGCCCCCAGATTACTGAGCTTTCCGCGGCCGTGAAGCGCGCCTACGTCGACGTAGTCTATAAGCCGCTCGGTTTCGTTGAGATGATGTTTCCTAAACTGGTCGACTGGAGCATCTGGAAGAAGAGCGGTCATGCGCGGGCTCTGTATCACTCCGGGTTCAATCCTTATCTTTTCATAACGCCTAAGAGCGCGGACCCTGGTGTCTGGGAGGGTGTCTCGGACAAGATTAAGATTACCGGCGAAATACCCCTCGACGACGTAATGGAGCTTCTCGAGCCGCCCGGGGGAGGACTTGCGTTCGCTCAGTGCCCGCCGTTTTGGACGTTTCTCGAGGGCGAGACCGTCGCAGACGAGAGCCTTCCAATCAAGGTGTTCGACTGGAGCGGCCCGACTTACAGGTACGAGTCAGGCGGGGCTCACGGATTCGAGAGGGTTGACGAGCTCCACAGGATTGAGACGCTTTGGGTTGGCACAAGCGAGCAGGTGCATGAGATAAACCAGAAGCTTAAGGAGCGGTTCAGGGTGCTTATGGAGGAGGTCTTGGAGCTTAAGATGAGGGAGGCTTGGGTTACTCCGTGGTTTATGGAGCAGAAAGGGGCCATTGATGAGGAGGAAGACGAGATGATTGTTGGGACAGTCGATTTTGAGGCTCTGCTGCCTTATGATGGGCGATGGCTTGAAGTCCAGAATTGTTCGAATAACGGCGATAGTTACCCTAAGGCGTTTAACGCGAAGGGCCAGAAAGGCGGGCTTTGTTCCGGTTGCGCTGGCGGAAGCTTTGAGAGGTATTTGTCGGCTTTTCTCGCGCAGAAGGGTTTTGACCCGGACAATTGGCCTGAGGGTTTCCGAAAATATCTCACGTCGATGCCAGGCGAGATTAAGTTTCTGTGATTGCGATGGAGGATGATGTTACCGCGCCTTCTGCAGTGGAGGCAATCCACGAGAAACAGAAGAAGAAGCTGAGGATTTCCCCAAAACTTCTTTTCGTGATTCCCTTACTCATTGTCTTTCTGATAGTCTTGAGGTCTTTCTGGACCGGAGAAGGGGATCAGCCAGATTTTAATGCAACGTCCACGACGACTCTCACTCCAGTGAACCTGCACGAGAAGGCACCGCTTAAAACACCGGACGGCTACAACCTGACCAACGTCTCCGAACGATGGGCTGCCTTCAAATGGGGGTCCCTTTTCTATCCCGTGAACGGAACCGAGATGGTCTTAGACAAGCAGATGAAGACCTACAACATCTATGTCGCGCGCGGCACTGTTGACGGATGGAAGAAGATACTAACCCAGACAAAAGTGACAGTCGAAGAAAACATCTCCCCCCTAGTATACTCTGCACCCTACCGTTACGGACAAGAGACCATAACCTTCATATTCTGGCGCAACAACGACAGGATCATAGCCTTGAACGGAACCGGAAAAACACAAGAACAATTCGCTCTTGCAAGGAAGATGATTTACCTGTATCCTCCGACCGAAAAGCTCGTCTAGACTGCCAGGCATATGCCGCTTGAAATCGTGCATGTTATGGAGCCTGAAGCATAAGTCGTGGCTATCGCGTTGCAATATAGTCCGCACACGAGGTTAGCAGAGATGGCGACTACGAGAAGCCCTACGATAATCCAGATTAATCCTTTCTTGGCTTCCGCTCTGTCGTCTGGGGATTCCGCTGTAACGTACTTTAACGCCTGAACCGAGATGAGAAGTATGCCCAAGGCTGCTGCGACAGTCTGCAAGGCAGGCACCAAATCCTCCATCTCGCCGGCTGAAGCAGACCCTGAAAGCAAAGCCAGCACTAAAACAGAAATAAAAGTCTTCCCCGAAAACCCGCCCGACTTCAAATATAGCTCATGCATTCTGTAGCCGTCGCCGTACCCCACACTTCACCCAGCGCATAACAGTAGATACCTCTCACGAGAATAGTGGCCATGTATGCGATGAGCAATCCTATTACTATATACGTTAAACCCTTTTTTATATCCGCTCTCTCCTGCGGGTTTTCTGAGGTGACATACCTTAAGGCGTGCACCGCTATCATGAGGACTGCAAGCGCCCCCACGACTTGGAGTGTTGCTATGCTGACTTCTCTGAGTTCAGTCATGCCGCTTTCGGTCGTCGCCGATGCTGAGGGGAATAATGCAATTGCGATTAAAACCGCAGCCGTTAAGGCTTCCTTTTTTATCCTTAAACGCATGGTGGTCCGCATGTTATTGTTCCTCCGTAGGCGGTTGTGAGTCCGTGGCAGTATAGTCCGCACACGATGTTTATTGCAAGATACGCGACTATGAGGCCTATTATCGTCCAGATTATACCCTTTTTAGCGTCCGCCCTCCCCTTCGGGGACTCTGAGATAATCCACCTCAGCCCCTGGACTGCGATAAGTAGGGTTCCGAGCGCCGCGGACGCGGTCAACAAACCCTCGTTAAGGGTCGCTGCCTGCGCCGTACCTGAGATGAAGTAGACGACTGCAAGTGCCAGTATGCTATGTGTTTTCTTCATTCCAGTGAGACCTCAAGTATTTCGGATACGTGTATCTTATTGCGTATGTGGGGTCTAAAATAAATTTTGTCATCTTCCCGAGCGAGTCCAGAGAGCGTTCTCCCTCGGTGTTGACGTGTGTTACGTAGTATCCTTTCATGCCGACGATGACGGTTCGGGCATCCCCTGCGTCTTCAGGCGTCTTAAAGTACACGTCCACGTAGTTTCCTCTAGTCAACGGCAGGTACTCTTCATCGTCTGACGAGATAATCCTGAGTGCTTCAGAGTCTACCTTATGGTTGGGCAATTCCACGCGGCTTGGAGCAAGCTCTGTGACGCG
>JBDRCA010000022.1:0-14468 GCA_043822165.1 Candidatus Altarchaeota archaeon | reverse complement strand
GGTTTTATTGTCATTGTATTTTCTTTTCTCGTCTCGTTTTGTGCTTGCAGGAGCCTTCTTTTCAGCGAGTGTATTGCTCAAATGGTATTCCTTATTCATTCTCCCCATAATGCTGATTTGGATTCTGCGTAAACGTAAACTTGGGGATATGTCATTTTTTTTGTCTAGTCTGCTAACTGTCATGCTCCTGGTGTCCATACTATTCTTCACAGTCTTTCCTGCCGGCAAATACATCCTTTTCGTAAAGAAGTTCCTGGTTGGGGGCGGAAACATCCATTTCTGCGGCCGATCAATATCATTGGGCATCTTCAAGATCGCTAATCTTGTCCGCCCCGGTTTCTTTTCGGTTTGCCCTCCACTTGCTTACGTCTTGTATCCCGGAATATTGTTCATATACGTGATTTACCATCTACGCGGGGGAATCCCCGGTAATATCGTCAAGATAATCTTGGCCGTCTTTATGCTCAACTTAACCCTGGTTTTTTCATCTCACATCGTGGCTGCTATTCTCGGTTATGGTACGTTGCCCATCTTATCCCGGGTATACAACATATTCTTCCCACTGCTCGGCTTAACCGCTCTCGCATCCGCGTACCGGATTTACGATGCATCCTCGAAGGCATCCTCATTAATCGAGGCATCAATCTTCATACTGTTGCTAGTGATCCTCGGCCAGCCGGTGTTTGCTCCGTGGTATTTCCTTTGGTTGACGCCGCTTATACTGTTGTTGGATGATGAGAAAAAGATGCTTTACTTGATGGCTGCGTTGTTGTTTACGCAGCCGGTCTTCTATTATGGGCCGCCTTACTACTTTAAGGCGCTTTTACCCTAGATTTCTTTCAGGTCTATCGTTTCTTCTCCTTCGCCTTGTATTATTTGTCGTGTTGGTGCTGCGTAGTTGTTTGATTTGAGGCGGCATCCGAATTGGTGGTCGAAGGCTATGCAGAATCTCCCGCATATCTTGGTTTCGTCTAGGTGGCATCTGGTCATCTGACGATACATTATTTGTCTTCACTGGAATAAATACTTCTTACTTCCACTTCCTGTATAGGTTGTGTTTTATTTTCAGGGTGTCGAGTATTTTCCCGACGAGAAAATCAGTCACATCATCTATTGTTTTCGGTTTCGGGTAGTATGCGACCGCTGGAGGAAGTATTATGGCGCCGGCCTTCTTTAGTTTCTGCATGTTCTCGATTGCTGCAAGCGATAACGGCGTGTCCCGGGGCACAACAACAAGCGGCCAGTTCATCTTCAAGGCGTTTTCCGCGGCCCGCACAATCAGGTTGTCTGCGTATCCGTTTGCGATAGCGGACAAGGTCTTCATGCTGCACGGCGCGACCACCATGGCGTCCACAAGATTCGAAGAGGATGCAATGGATGCTGCAAGATCGTTTTCGTCGTAGACGTGGGATGCTACTTCATCCATCTTATCAAGTGATCTAACGCCTTCGTATTTTGCGACTTGGCGGGCGCCATCCGAGACGATAACGTGGGCTTCATGACCTCCTTTCCCGAGTTCTTCTACTAAGCGGACTCCGATTACGACGCCTGATGCCCCTGTTACGGCGACTATGACCTTCATTTTTTCCTATTATACTTCAGCGGATTCTTTTATAAAATGACCCTTATTTTTCTTTTATTGTACCCAGACTACGAGTCTGAATGCTTCCGGGCCCCACATGGTTTGTATGCCGAGTTTGTCTGTTGTTTCGAACCACATTTGGTTTGTCGTAAAGTAGGTGTCTGCCAGTCCGTCGTGGTCTAAATCTAGTTGTTCTACTACGCCGTCTTTCGGGTTAACGTCCAGTTTCTCGTCGAGCAGCCTGTACATGGCGTCGTCTATGGCGTCGTAGGCGTCTAAACCGGATGGTGGCGTGTTGTTCGTGTAGAAGTTGTCGTACCATAGGTCCGGGCAGTCCGCGTCAGGCGGTATGGCAAAGGTTTCGGCTTCAACTATTCCGTGGGAGAAGTTGAATCTTATATCCCAGAGTCCTCCGCAGCTGAAGCGAAGCCTCCTCCCGTAGGGGACTGACTCTATCGTCTCTGCGAGCCAGTAACTAAAGTTTATGTCGTCTACGCTAAGGCAGCCCGGGCACGGGGAGCCGGCGCCGTATGGGCCGCCACCTAAGGAGCGGTTGCTTCTGTAGACGAAGGGTATGAAGCAGGAATCATTTTCGCTGAAGCAGCCTGCACAGTCTTTCTTGTCGCATCCGTGGCGTAATATACTGTTGATTTCGCCTGCAACCGTATTCAAGTCTGTTCCAGTCCAGATTCTCTCGGACGTCTCGTATCCAGTGTATTGCCACTCCCATGGAGTGCGCGAGTCGTTTCCAACGTCCAGTGTAAGATTCACGCTGCAGGAAAAATCAGAGTCTATACTGTCCGGCAGCTCGTCTGCGTCCGGGGTGTCTAACTCTAAGTCGTCAAACTCCCAATCTATTTCTTCGGGCGGCTCTATTTCACCGCACGGCACCTGCACGCTCAGGCAGCAGGTTCCTGTCGAGCACCAGAATGGCAGCACTATCCGGTTGAAGCAGGTGCTATCAGTATCTAAGTCGTCTATGCATTCTGCCCAGCACATCTCGGTTGGGCATGTGTTGTCTTCAACTTCGAAATCCAACTCCACGTCAACATCTGGAGTACTCTCTAAGTCAACATCAGGAGGCGCTGGATCATCTCCGTCTGAGTCAGGGGCGTCTGGAGTGTCTGAGTCAAATTCATCCGAGAAATCCAGGTCAGGAACATCAGGGGACTCCATGCCATCACCGTCTAAGTCTGGTGCGTCTAAGTCAGCATCTTCCGGGGCGTCCACGTCTTCTTCATCGTAGGTGGGGGTTGACTCTGAATCTACTTCAATATCTTCTGGGTTGTCTGTGTCGGGTGTTTCTGGTTCAGTGTCTTCAGGTGCGTCAGCGACGTCTTCGGAGTCCTCCAATTCAACGTCGAGGTCTGGAAAATCTGGAGTAGCGTCTGATTCAATATCTGTTTCAATGTCTCCGCCAACTTCGATGTCTGCGTCTGTTTCGTCTTGTGAGTCTGATTCAAGCGCATCCAAGTCTGCGTCTAAGCCGCTGTCGTCAAAATCTGGTGTAGCATCCAATTCAATTTCGTCAATGTCTTGGTCTGCTTGAATGTCGTCGGGGGCGTCGGCTTCAGTGTCTGGGATATCCAAGTCGTCGACTTCTGTTTGCGTGTCCGGCACGTCTATTTCAGTGTCTGGCATCTCAGCTTCCTCGTCCGGATTTTCCGGGCCGTCAGGGTCTGCCTCAGCATCAGACATGTCAAAGTCAAGGTCTCCTTCAGTGTCGGGGGTCTCTTGGCTGTCAGGCTGCTCTGTGTCGGCGTCGAATTCTATGTCTTCCATGTCATCCGGCGGCGGACACGCGCAGGTGCACCCGTCCCAAGAGCACATTGGGGGCAGTCCGTCGCTGCAGTTTCCTTCGCAGGTTATGGTTGCCGTGTATCCTGCCCCGAATTCTATGGTGGCGTCGCAGAAGTTGTGGCTGAAGTTGTTTCCGCGGGGGTTTGAGACTCCCTGCCACTTGCAGGTTTCGCTCCTTATTCCCGCCCAATCAGTCTCTTTTTCGCAGTAGTTGAAGCACAAGTCCATGACTGAAGCGCCTTCTGCTTCCGTGCCTTCTGGGGGTGCTGCGGGGCCTTGGGGGCAGCACCCGAACCAGGTTTCGTCTTCGAGCATGATTTTCGTGGAGTATTTGTTGGCGCACCCCAGGCTTGGCCAGCATATTTGGTGGTCTTCACGGTCGCGGTCGGGGTTGTCGAAGGCGATTGGTTCCCCGTCAGTGCAAAAAAGGCTGTAAATGCATTCTCTTGTGTCTGTGTTGCAGACTTCGCAGTTTGGGGTTCCTTCAGTGTCTTCGCAGTCCGAGTCGATGAGGCATTCAATGCATACTCCGGTTTCCAGAAAGAATTCTCCGGACTCTGTTTTCGTGTAACTGTCTATTACTTCCTGGCAGTTCCAGGTCTGTGTGTATGAGCTTACCGCGTCCTCGCAGGATAATGTCGTGTCTTCGGTAACGCATTCTCCAGCCGATTCCGGCCTAAGGCAGGGGATGTCTTCCGGCATAAGGCCGCTTGGGACGTAATAGCTGCCGCAATTTGTTGTCTCATCTTGTGTAGTGCATCTCTCACAGTATCCTTCAGAACAGTTTATCGTGATAATCGTATCTATCGTGTATTCCTGCGTCTCAATCGGCACGGTCGTGAGTGTCACCTCGGTTATCTGCGTCTGCGTCCACGAGCCGTTTCCGTGCCAGCCGTCTTCGTTGTCTAAGATATAGTCCCACCTGCCTGTCACGCTCGTGTAATAGTATTCGCGGGCGAGTGTCGGCTCATATGTTTGTTCTGTCGCGTATACGGCGTCGCAGCTTCCCTGATACTTGTTTATCCCGTAGGCGCCGGCTGAGCTGCTTAACACGACAAGGAATATGATTGAAGCAAAGACTTTTTCAATTGAATCTCGTGTTCGTGCATTGCTTTCCGGATTCATTTTACGGTCCTCGAAATGCAGGTTTCCTTCAGCTTCACATCCCTCAGAAGACTGCACATTGAAGCGTCTTTTCTATTGCGGGCTATGTTGTATATGCAAAGCTCCCGCATGACGGCCTCTCCCCTGGCCCCTAATTGCTCGCAGGCGGACGCGTCACCAGATCTTACTATCGCATAGACTTCCTCAGTAGTCGTTGCCTTCTCCACGGTCAAGACCGATTCAACGACCGGATGCTTTATGGTTTCAGTGACGTCCCATAAGCCTTCATTCCTTTGAATCCAATAAACCAGGAAAGACGCCGCAACAACGAGGAAGACAATAAAGCATGCAATCACAGTCTTTTTCGATAGAAAATTATTGTCTGAAGGGTTCAAGGCGCTCATACATTAAAATATGAGACGGCATGTAAAAAAGCTCTGGATTAATTAAAACCAGTACTGAAAAGATATACTATGCAATACGTCGAGGTCACGGAAGGGGAGACTAAGCTTAAGGTGCCTGAAGGCAAGATACGCTCTAAGAGGGATCCGGTGTTTTACAACCCGGTTATGGAGCAGTCTCGTGATTTGAGCGTGGCGGTTGCGAGGATTTTGAGGCCTTCTTCTTATTGTGACGTGTTGGCTGGCTCCGGCGCCAGAGGTATCCGTATTGCTCGGGAGGCAGGGCTTGGCGTCGTCTTGAATGATTTGAATCCTGTTGCTTGTGAGTTGGCTTCTGAGAATGCGGGGTTGAACGGTGTTTCAGTCGAGGTTTCTAATGATGACGCAAACCATTTCTTATCCGACAAGAAGTTCGATTTCGTCGACGTTGACCCGTTCGGGCCGCCGGTCAGGTACCTGGATGCTGCCATTAAGGCGCTTCCAAAGACAGGTTTCCTGGGTGTTGCGGCAACGGATACTTCATGTTTGTGTGGGACGTATCCTCGCGCGTGCAAGCGAAAATACGATGCAGCATCCCTTAGGACCGACTACTACGACGAGCTGGGTCTTCGCATCTTGCTGGGTTTTATCGCCCGCAACGCGGTTCGCTACGACTTCGGCGTAAACTTTTTGTTCTCCCATTCGACGCGCCATTACATGCGCTCTTACGCCAAGCTTTCCCGGGGAAGCAAGGGCGTCAGGGAGACCCAGGACAATGTATCCTTCATCCAGCATTGTTTCAGCTGCCTGGATAAGTCGTATCGGCGCCTTACCGATCTTGAACGAACATGCTC
This sequence comes from Candidatus Altarchaeota archaeon, assembly GCA_043822165.1. Classification (GTDB taxonomy): domain Archaea; phylum Altiarchaeota; class Altiarchaeia; order IMC4; family SCGC-AAA252-I15; genus SCGC-AAA252-I15. The sequence continues at coordinate 8,748 of JBDRCA010000022.1, read as the reverse complement.
CTGCGGCGGTGTTCTTTTCACTGCCGGCCCGTTGTGGGCTGGCAGGTTCGCAGACGGGGATTTCTGCGGGAAACTGGAGGCTGAGCTATCCAGCGGTGTCTTCAATACCCAGAGGGATTCCATCGTCCTCGTCCGCAAGGTTTCCGGGGAGCAGGGGGAGACTAAGCCTTACTTTGACTTGCACAAGCTGTGCAGGGTAGCGGGTGTTTCAGCGCCTAAGACTTCGGATTTTGCAGATTCTCTGGGAAAGTCAGGGTTCAGTTTTTCGAAAACCCATTTCTGCGACACCGGATTTAGGACTGATGCTTGCGCGTCTGATCTGTCAAAGCTTATTAAAAGCTTCGTCTAATAGTTTTTCCCAGCTAAGATGACCGTAGAAAAACCAAGGAAGAAGGACAACATCATCGAGAAGAAAAAAAAGGAGGGCGGCGGCCTGGTCTTCGACGTCATGAAGGGCGAGTTGTTTGAATTAAACGACACGGGGCTTGCGATACTATCATTGTGCGACGGGAAACGCACAATAAAAGACATTCAGGCGGCTCTTGCAAAAGACTACGAGCTCTCAGATAAGGATTTGAAGAGCGCAGCCGACTACGTAAAAGAGCTTTCAGGGTTCGGCCTTCTCGAGTAAATATTAAGCGAATAGTTCGTCGAATTTTTCTGCGAATTTTTCAGTGTTCCGCCCCACATAGAAGTCGTATGTTTTGACTTCATCTAGCATTTTCGAGTAGAATCGGAACAAGTCTGCTCTCGTTCTCGTCGAGTTAAAGTATACTCCCGAGCCGAATTCACTGTAGGAAGCCAGTAAGAATGCCAGCATTTTCCCCTTGTCGGCTTCCTCGGTTTTAGTGTCTTCGCTGTTCCACCGCTTTATGTTGACGATGAAATCCGGCTTATACTCTCCCTTCTCAATATCGAAGAGCTCTGTTAATGGTATGAACCAGAAGTTCCATTTCTTGACCATCTTTATCCCGAGTTTTTCGATTGCGGCCTTGACCTTCGGGAAAGCCTCGATGTGGCCGCTGTCAACGTTTGCGCGTATAACGAAGGGTAGAATCCGCGCGTCATCCTCCCTTAGCAGCACGACGTCGTCTGTGAGAATCCGAAAGTCCCTGTTGATGAGGCTTAAGAGAGACCTGGTTTTACCGAAATTGGGTTTGGCGATTACTACCGCAGTCTTACCCTTTTTTCTGACTGCGCAAGCGTGTATGTAGTAGACGCCTTCATCCTCAAGAAGCGATACTGTCATGTACTTCACAAGATTCCTGACCGTGCAGAACAGGTGGTGGGAGTACCTTTCAGCGTAACATACGAATCCTCTCTCATCCTTCGATGGCACTTCAACGAGAAAACTCTTCTTGGAATTCAATATAATCGTCTTCCCCTGGAAGGAATACACTTCTGAAAACCAGCTCCTGCGCTCGAACACCGCCTCATCGGGTATCCTGTCTGAGACATTCGTTTTCTTCTTGACGGAGACAATGCCTGCTGGCCTATCCCCCCTGGAGGCAAAGCACCCGAAGTCCATGTCCATCTCCGACACAAGCCTTGGGAAATCAGATTCAAGCAGAAACTCCACCCCGTAGACGCTGTAAGCCTTCACCTTCCAATCAACCTCCCTGCTAAAGAGGAGAATACCCTATACAATGGAGCCCGCCACCCTACGGCTTTGTTCATGTAATAAACTGCAAGTAAGGCATAAATAACGGGCTTGGGGGTTTCACGCACCCTTTTTTCCCCGCACACAAGCCGTCCAAGAAAAATCCCCTCCGACACCGGCTGGTCGAAGGCTTCCTCACAGTCCCCACGGGTTATGAGAACAAACATTCCCCTAACCTTCACCTTCCCGAAGACTCTGTGGGCGTACACCTTGCCTGCCCGCCTGAAAACGATGACTTCCCCGACAATCACGTCAACGCACGAAGCCTTCTCGATAAAAAGAGTGTCTCCTCTCCGGATGGAAGGCATCATGCATTCCCCCAGTTCAACGCCTGCAGCAAACCCTGTTTCATCCAAAAGTTTTTTTATCTTTCCTGCGTCATCCATCCTCTAATACTCCGTCAGATTGCCCTCTGTCTTTGCCTTCCTCACCGAGTAATCAAGGAACAGGAGCCCGGCCGGGATGAGGATGACTGAGAAGGCGATAAGGGCATAGACCTCGGGGAGCACCTGGCGCAGGCTGTAACCCTTTAGTATTACGAGTCGAAGGCCCCGCAGGGAATATGTGAGAGGTATAACCGAGGATACTCTCTCAAGCCACACCGGCAGCACGGCGACTGGGAAATAAACTCCAGACAAAAGGTCGGAGAACATCGAGAATACCTGGCCCATGGGATTCCCCTTCTTTATTATAACGGTCACGCCGGCGGCAATCATCCCCAACCCTATCAACGAGGACACGGTCAAAAATATCATCGCTAAAACAGCAAAGACGTCGGCTCCCTGAAAACTAAAACCAAGCAAGAAGAAGCCGATTCCAATGCAAACAGCGACTTCAATGCTCGTGTAAATGAAACGCCATATCGTCGAATAAACAACTATCGTCGAAAAACGGGTTGGCGCCGAAAGCATTACCTCAAGCGTACCCATCATCTGCTCGTCCCGAATAATCCCTGACAGAGCGTTCACGCTCGTCCAGGCGTACCGCGTGAATGCTATCCCAATCAGCACGAAGGCGAAGTAGTCTCCCCCGTACTGGCTAAGGTACGGCAGTGCGGATCCGCTTAGCATGCGCCCTATGAAGTAGAACACGAACACCCTCACTATGGTTCCAGTGAACATGAAAAGAAAGTTCGTCTTGTAGCTTACATCCATCAAGAACCCTTTTTTGATGAACGCGCTCGTTTTCTCCAGGTTGATGTTCACGTTATCCCCTCCCGCGTAAGCTTGATGAACGCGTCTTCAAGGCTGCCATCCGTCTCTGAAATCTCCTCCGGCGAGCCGACAGCAACCACCTCCCCCCTCCTTAAAATCGCGACTCGATTACAGACGTCTTCAGCCTCCTTGATGTCGTTGGTCGCCAGGAAAACAGTCTTGCCCGCTTCTCGGACGAGCTTCTCCCTTATGAAATCCCGCATCCTCCTGGTTGCCCGCGGGTCAAGCTCGACGGTCGGCTCGTCCATGAAAAGCACGGGCGTATCAGGGAGCAGGCCTCTTGCAATCGCAAGCCTTGACTTCATGCCGCTTGAGTATGAAGTAATCCTCTCGTCACCAAGCTCTGACAGCTCAACCAGTTCGAAGACTTCATTTATCCTTCTTCCGAGTTTTCTCGAGGGGATGTTGTAGAGGCTGCCGAAGAACTCAAGGTTCTGCCTTCCAGTAAGCCTCCAGTAAAAGCTTCTCTGGTTCATGTAGACGAGCGCCGCATGTTGCCTCACTTTCCAGTCCTGAGATACGACGTTGAATCCCCCAACGGACGCAGTCCCCTCAGAAGGCATGGTGAGCGTCGAAAGTATTTTTATAAGAGTCGTCTTCCCCGAGCCGTTCGGCCCTAAGACGCCGAAGCACTCGCCAACCCCGACTTTCAGGTCGACTCCTCTCAAAGCTGTCTTGTACTGTCTTTTGAAAAGCCCCCGGAAGCCGAGTTTCCGGGAGGCGTGGTATCTCTTCCCAAGCCCCCGAGTAATGATTGCGTGTTCGCTCACTTGACCACCATCTAACGTTTTAAATAAGACTCGAACTTATTAAACAATAATCCTGCGATGAAGGAGGCGCGCACTACCAGATCAATTGGCGCGTAATGGGGCGTCTTTATGGTTGAAGCAGTGAATCCCGCAGGATTTAAGATTCTTCTTATGAATCCGCAATCCCATCCAGGCCGCCTCCTCGTTATGCCTGCGTGATATCTTCCCTTCTCGAACCATTTCCTTGAAAGGGAGCGTAAAGACCCCGGGTGCATGTGGTAGACTCTGGCCTCTGGCACATACAAAAAGACATGTTCTTTTTCCTTTATCCGAAGGTTCAGGTCCAGGTCTTCGCCGCCCCGCATTCCCTCGTCGAATCCGCCGGCATCCAACACAAGCTTTCTAGGATACGAGCAGTTGCATGTCGCAAAGCCGACGGGGCTAAGCATTGTCTTTGGGCCTTGCTGAACCCTGAATAAGCGGAACTCCCCTTCTTCAGTGTATCTTGCGTAAATGTTCTCCCTGTTCCAGGCTCCTATGAAGCCACCTACTCCGCCGAGAATATCTGTCGGGTAGGTTCTCCCATCTACTTTCTCTCCCGAATAAGCTTCCATAAGATAAGTAAGCCAGCCTTCTTCTGCGTAGGCGTCCCCGTCTATGAAGCAGACTATCTTCCCGATTGCATTCTCGACTGCAAGGTTCCTCGAGTAAGCGCGCCCCATTCCTTCATGGTTCCTGAATACTTTTATCTGCGGCTTGAATCCTTCAAGTATCTCCCCGGTCCTGTCAGAAGAGCAGTCGTCAACAACAACAACCTCATAATCTTTGTGAGGGTAATCTTGGCTGACGAGCGATTGAATGCACTCGCCTATAGTATTCTCCTCGTTTTTAACCGCCAATAGGATGCTTGCCTTCATTTCCCGCATACCTTTTTTCTTTTTATTAACATATATCTGAGATTTGTTGGGGAAATGAAAGTCGCGACCGGGTCCTATGACATAAACTGGGGGGAAAGCAGCCTTTTCAACAATCTTTTCAGGGGTGTTGCGGGAAAGGGTGCATGCGTTGACGTCTACTGCCGGGAAAAGATACCCTCAGGGGAAGGCGTGAGCTTCCATCAGGTAACTCCCCCAAAAATCATCCAAAGCTCTGACACGCTCACCAGGTTTTACTTCAACCTTGCATTCTACCGGAATGCCCGGAGGGGCGGCTTTGACTTAATCCATGGTTTGTGCTTTAACGCGTACCCGTGCCACAGGCTTAAGACGCCGTATATTCTGGATGACATAGTTTATCCCACTTACATCGAGTTCATAAAAACCGAGGTTCCCAAGCTTGGCAAAGCAGCCTACTTAAAGACTCTTGCCAGCATCCTCCCGTTCACCAAAACCGTTAAGCTTGAGTGCGAGAACGCGGACGCCATCATTGTCCCCAACGAATTCCAGAAGCAGAGGATTATCGAGTCATTTACCGTGGACGAGGACAAGGTAAGGATAATACCCTACGGCATACGAAAGCCTGAGCGCAACGAAGCCGGGGAACACGAGCGGGAGGGAAAGCTTAAAATAATCCTTTTCACCGGAAACGACTACCTTCGGAAGGGACTCCACTACCTCATCGAAGCGATGAGCGACGTTGTCAAAAAACACCCTGAATCAATACTGCTCGTAGTAGGCGGGCAAGTCGAAGGCTACGCGCGCTCGAAGCCGACCATCGACTACATGACAAAACTCATCAAACACAACGACTTGTCTAAAAACATCTTCTTCAAAGGCCAGCTCTCCTTTGCGGAAACCCAGAAGTACATGGGCTTGTGCGACGTATTCTGCCTGCCGACACTTTCTGACAGTTGCAGCCGCGCAGTCCTCGAGGCTATCTCACACGGGAAACCAGTCGTTACAACGCCAAATTCCGGGTATCCGGAAATCGACGAAGTCGGCATAAAAGTCCCCGAAAAAGATTCTAAAGCAATCTCTGACGCCTTAAATAAACTTATCGAGGACGACAAACTAAGAAACAAGAAGAAGCAAAACTGTATGAAAGCTTCTAATAAATATTCTTGGGATAAGGTAACCAGCAAGTACGCAAGACTCTACGAGAAAGTCTTGGAAAATCAGCCAGGGTAACCCTGAATCCCCACGAACTCGACCGGCTCGCTCCACACCTTCTTGATACTCGGCGCAGTGAAATTTGGTTTCATGTTAAAATAATACCCTCCGTAGTATATAAATACCTGAGGATGAACGCGGTAATCTGGCTGAAATACGGCGCCCAACTCGCTTACGGCGAGCCGATGGGGGGGCTCGAACAGGCGTCATTCAACATCGCCCGGCTTTTGAAGGAGCAAGTCAACGTTACCTTGATAGGCAGGGGCAGAGGAGTCAAGGAGGTTTGCGAAAACATCTGCTTCCACGGCATAAAATCCACAAACGAATTGGATTACATCCAAAAATCGCTTGAAGTTATGCCTGACGCGGACATACTCCACTGCATGTCCAACATGTACTATCTATTCTGCCCTAAAACAATCAGAAAGACAATCCTGCACCTCCACACGGAGATGATGCCACTTCTATGGAGCTCCCTTGGGAAACCCCCTTCCGCAAGATATTCATTGGAGGAAGCGGACTTCATAGGAAGCCAGTTGGAAGATATTCGCCGTCTGACTTCAGGGGGAAAAAGCGGGGCGGACGCGGTTATCGCGTGCTCCCGGTTTCTTTCAGGCATCTGGAGGGATTCGCACACCAATGAGCATGTTTCCGTGATATATAATTTCGTCGACTTGGAGGGTTTTGAAAGTCCCGTTTATCCACGGGAGGATTTCATCCTATTTGTCGGCGCTCTGGTCCCGGAAAAGGGCGTTGACACTCTTTGCGAGGCTGCGGCCATCCTCAAGCGCCAGGGTGTTTCCACACCAATCAAAGTCGTAGGTTCTCCCGGAATCTGGGGGAGGAGCTCGGACCAGGGGTTTCCCGGTTCCGATAGCATCGAGTTTACGGGCTCCAGGAAGAACACGGAAGTCTTGGAGCTTATGAAGAAGGCGTCTGTCGGCGTCATACCCTCGACTTTTAATGATCCTTCTCCCATAGTCGCCTACGAGTTTCAGGCGTGCGGGACGCCAGTCGTCGCAAGCAATGTCGGCGGAATACCGGAGATAATACAAGACGAAAAAACAGGTGTCCTCGTGCCCCCGAAGAATCCGGGAGCGCTCGCAAAAGAAATCAAGCGTCTTCTCACCAACCCTAAACTGAGAGAGGAGATGGGTCGGAGGGGAAGGAGGCGACTAGAGGAGAACTTTACCGCGGAATTGATTAAACCAAAATACTTGAGGTTGTACAAGCACCTATTAACATGAGAGGATGAATTGTCTTGTCTGCGGCTTCCTAGGCCACAGGAAGCACATGGTGGGGACCACCCAGTACGTGAAAACGCTTTTCGAGAACCCGCCGGAGAACGTATCCTACTGTCTTCCAACATCACTTAAAACCTGGTTTCAGGATTCTCCCCACTTTAGCTTCCTCTTAAATCAGGAGGCCGTCGACGCATCTGTCACCCGCTACCACACCTGCATCAGGCCAGTAACCGACCTTCTGAAGTGGGATGTCTCGGAGCTTGAGAAAATCAGGCTTAAACCAGGAACGGAAGTCGACGTAACCTTCTCGATATTCAAGCTAATGATTCCGTCGAAAAAACCACATATCGCGTACTTGAACACGGACTACCTCCTCACCAAGGACCCGGCATCGCGAAACAACTTCAGCGAAACAATCCACATGAACACTCCCCTCGCAAAACTATACAAAAAGACAATACTCAAAAAAATAGCGGAAGCAAAGAACACGCGCAAACTCCTCTTCCGCTCCGAAACCGCGATGGAGAAGACGCTCAAAGAGCATCCAAGCCTTGCGGATAAGTCCTGTGTTCATTACCCTGCACTTGAGCTTCCAGAGTTTGTGTGCAGGCGGGATGATGGCGTCGTCCGCCTGTGTTTCGTCGGCGGCGACTGGATGCACAAAGGCCTCATGCTTCTCTTGGACGTCTTCAACGGGCTTTCGAAGAAGTATGATCTAAAGCTTACTGTGGTCACGGATTCATCGTTTGCTGTAGTCGAGGCTGGCTCGAATGTCAGAGTTTTTCATAATCTGCCTCATGACAGTGTTTTCCCGGGAATCTACAGTGAAGCCGACGTCTTCGTCTTGCCGTCCATGCGCGAGCTTTTCGGCGTGTCTGCCTTGGAGGCTATGGCGTGTGGGCTGCCTGTTGTTATGTCTGAGACGTATGCCGCAGCCGAGATAGTAGATGACGGTGTGACGGGCTACCTCACTCCCTACGGGGATGCTAAGCTACTTCAGGAGCGGCTTGTAGAGCTTATCGAGGACGGGTCTTTGAGGCGGCGGATGGGTGATGCGGGGAGGAGGAAAGCGGGGGAGAAGTTCAGCGTAGAAGCTTTCAAGGCTAAGCTTTCACAAGTATTCGAGGAGTGTTCGAGGTCGTGAAGAGGAGATGAAGTGTCTGGTCTGCGGTTACTTGGGTGGGGGTTTTAAGCCGGATGGTGTGACACAGTACCTCAAGGGAGTGTTTGCTGGTCCTCCTTCCGGCGTCGAATACGTAATCTCCGAGCAACAGGCTATTCGTCTGCGGGATGCTCCAGAATACTCTTTCCTGCAGGGTGTTGAAACTATTCCCCTCCGGGAGAATCATCTCGAATTTAAGCTTGGCGGGTCTTTGGAGCCTCTTGGCTTTCACGTGAAAAACATTCTATCTTTGGGCGGTTCAGAGGCGTTGGCGGGAGTGGACTTGGTTTTCACAAGTCAAGGCTTGGTCTACACTGACATTCCTCAGGTGGCCTCCCTTGATGAATCCTTAATCCGGCCCCAGTATCTCACGAGGGGCAGGCCTACCGACTTCGAGGATTCAAGGGCCCTTGTTGATGGTATGCAAAAGAAAATCCTGTGGGATGTCGTAAGCCGTGGGTCTTTTAAGAGGATTCTCGCCTGGTCTGAGCGGGCGCGAGAGGATTTGATTAGCGTATGTCCTGGGGCAGAGGAAAAGTCTTCCGTTCTACGCCCTCCAGTTGATTTACCGGATATCAACTCCCGAACGGGCGGGCGTGATACTGTGAGGA
>JBDRCA010000021.1:0-18816 GCA_043822165.1 Candidatus Altarchaeota archaeon | reverse complement strand
CCTGAAATGCTTTACGCCATCTCCTGGCCGAGCAGGGTTGTATTCAATCTGGGGATGGTGGCGCTTGCGATTCCTGTCCTTTTTTGGGCGGGTGCTGAGACATACAAGTCGGCACTAAATTCTGTCAGGCACGGTTTCGCGAACATGGATGTTTTAATCATGCTGGGCACGCTGTCGTCGTATCTGACGGGAATCGCCGTGTTTTTCTCGCCTATACTGAATTACGCGGGAGTGTCGGCGATGATAATGAGCTTTCACTTGACTGGGAGATACATTGAGGCAAGAGTTAAGGGCCGCGCGTCGCAGGCTATAAAGAAGCTTCTCTCGCTTGAAGCGAAGACGGCTACGATACTCGTTGACGGTGTTGAGAAAGAAGTTCTGATGGGGGAAGTAAATGTTGGAGACGTGATGATTGTCAAGCCGGGCGCTAAGATTCCGACAGATGGCATCGTCGTTGAAGGGGAAAGCAGCGTCGACGAGAGCATGGCAACAGGCGAGAGCATGCCTGTCGCTAAGAAGCAGGGCGACGAAGTAATCGGTGCTACAGTGAACCAGCGGGGTCTGCTGAAGGTTAGGGCAACCAAGATTGGAAGAGACACGTTCCTCGCCCAAGTCATCAAGATGGTCGAGGAAGCCCAATGCAGTAAAGTCCCGATTCAAGAGTTCGCAGACAAGGTAACAGGCATATTCGTGCCGGTTGTCCTCGTCATAGCTGCAGCAACATTCATCCTATGGCTAACGGTACCGCAGACCATGCTGTTTGCCGCAAGATACGCTCAACCTTTTTTGCCGTGGATTAATCCAGAGTTAAACGCCCTGACGCTTGCCATCTTCGCGACTGTCGCAGTATTCGTGATAGCATGCCCTTGCGCGCTGGGTCTTGCCACACCCACAACCCTCATGGTGGGTTCAGGCATGGGAGCCGAAAACGGCGTTTTGATTAGGCAAGGCAGCGCAATACAGACGCTAAAGGACGTTCACACGATTGTCTTCGACAAGACCGGAACTATCACGAAGGGAAAACCAGAGGTGACTGACGTGAAGCCGAGCCAAGGATACTCGGAGGAGGACGTGCTAAAGCTTGCGGCAAGCGTCGAGGCAGGCTCAGAGCACCCTCTCGGAGAGGCGATTGTTGCAAAAGCCGATGAGAGAAGACTTGGCTTGCAGAGGATAACTGGATTTGAGGCAATCACCGGCAAAGGCGTTAAAGCACGATTGGGGAAAGAAACCGTTTACGTGGGGAGCATGAAGCTTATGGCTGATGCAGGAGTGGATTTCTCTAGCATTGCTGAAACACTTGCATCCCTTGAAGGCGAGGCGAAAACAGCAATGCTGGTAGCAAGGGGCAATGAGCTCGCAGGAGTTATCGCAGTCGCAGACACCCTTAAGGAGGACTCGATACAAGCTATTAGGGAACTTCAGGCTATGGGATTAGAAACCGCGATGATAACAGGCGACAACAAACGCACTGCTTCCGCAATAGCAAAGAAAGTTGGTATTGATATGGTGCTTGCAGAAGTCCTTCCCGACGACAAAGTAAACGAGATAAAGAGGCTGCAGGAAGAAGTCGGCCTTGTTGCAATGGTCGGCGACGGAATAAATGACGCCCCGGCGCTGACGCAGGCAAACGTTGGAATAGCCATCGGAACGGGCACGGATATCGCGATAGAGGCATCCGACGTGACACTTGTTCGAGGCGACCTATCCGGGGTTGTAACCGCCGTAAAGCTGTCGAAGGCAACATTCAATAAAATAAGGCAAAACCTGTTCTGGGCCTTCTTCTACAACATAGTCGCCCTACCCGCGGCAATACTGGGGCTCGCACACCCAGTCATCGCGGAAATAGCAATGGCAACAAGCTCGATAACGGTTGTGACTAACGCTAATCTTTTAAGGAAATCAAGAATTTGATCAATATGAAAAAGTCGCTGTGGTACAGTATATTCTCCATCGGCTTTTCATCCATTCTCGCGCAGATAATGATACTGCGCGAAGCATTAGCAGGATTCTACGGAAACGAGCTCATCTTGGGCATAGTATTGGGTAACTGGCTTCTTTTGACGGGTATCGGAACATACGCTGGCAGGAAGACGCAAACCCTCAAAGGCAAGACGAATCTATTCTCATTCACGCAAATCATAATCCCGTTCCTTGCCGCCGCAATGATATACTCCATCAGAGCGTTCAGAGCGTATTTCTTCACTCCAGGGGAAATGGTGGGTTTGATTCAGGCGATATTCTTCTCATTTCTTATGCTTATGCCTTTCTGCATTCTATCGGGAGTGCAATACACTCTCGCCTCCGCCATATCGTCCGGGAAGAGACGGAACAAGGCGTACGAGTTGTCCAACGTCTACGTCGCCGACACGCTCGGACACTTAACGAGCGGGTTCCTCGCAGGCTTCGTGCTGATACCGTATTTTACCTCGTTTCAGATGGTTTACCTGATAGCGCTGTTAAGCATTTCATCCGCGCTCCTTCTTGCAGCGGATGCAGGGGACAGGAAACTAATCGGGCTCTCCATGGCGGCACTAATAGCCTTCAGCGCCCCAGCATTATCTGGCGCGGACTTCGAGGCAGCTGTAACGCAACTGCAGTATCCGGGACAAAACCTTGTGAGAGTCCAGGAATCCGTCTACGGGAGGATAGTGGTGACTGAAACGGATGGGCAGCTAAACTTCTACGAGAACTCGTTCCCACTTTTTTCGACAGGCGACACGCACGCAAGGGAAGATATCGTCCACTACGCGATGCTTGAACACCCTGAACCCGACAGAGTCCTGCTCATTTCAGGCGGGGTTTCAGGGACGATAAAAGAGGTCTTGAAGTATGACCCGTATCTGGTGGATTACGTCGAGCTTGACCCGGGCGTGATTGATGTAGGCAGGAGATACACGAATAATTTGGATGATGATAGAGTCAACATCTACAACGTCGACGGTAGGGAATTCGTAAGGCATGCCGGAGGCAGATACGACGTGGTCTTGGTTGACCTGCCGGATCCTGCCTCGCTTCAAGTGAACAGGTTTTACACGCTCGAATTTTTCAGGGAAGTAAAGAATTTGCTTTCCGAGGGGGGCATATTGTCAGTAAGCCTTACAGGCAGTGAAAACTACGTCTCGGGGGAAGCGAGACAATTGAATGCTGCAGTATACCAGAGCCTCGCGCAAGTGTTCGGGAACGTGCTGATCATCCCCGACTCGACGAACCATTACGTAGCATCGGACGCCCGCCTCGACTACAATTACAAGGAAAAACTCGGAGAGAAAAACATTAAGACTGACTACTTCGAGTACTATCTCCCGGGCGTCATCACAGAAGACAGGATACATAGCATTAATGAAGCACTAACCGTGAAAACAAGATTGAACACAGATTTTGCTCCCGCATCACACCTGTATTACTTCCGCTACTGGATGAGCATGTTCGAGGTCGATTACAGGCTCGTGTTGGCGCTCGGTTTTGCCGCATTAGCCTTCGCTCTCTACGTTTCCAGGATTAAGCCGGTTCCCTTGACGATTCTCGCGACCGGCTTCACGGCGATGACCCTGGAGCTTGTGTTAATCGTCTCGTTCCAGATTCTTTACGGCTACGTCTACCATAAAATCGGGTTGATTGTCGCAGCCTTCATGCTGGGCGATGTAGCTGGCGCTTACGCAGCCAACACGTTTGTGAAAGGTAAAAAGATAACTGCCCGGTTTTTATCCAAGCTCGATTTCGCGATGGCGGGATACTGCATCATCCTGCCGGCAATAATCCTCTGGGCTGGGGGAGGACACACCCGGCTTTTCGCCGAGGCGGGAATACCCATCCTGACATTCATAATCGGGGCCCTGGTCGGCCTTGAATTCCCAGTTGCAGTGAAAACCCATCTTGCGAAAACAAGAAAGCCCGTTGAGACTGCAGCAGTGCTCGCAAGCCTTGACCTGCTTGGCGCATGCGCTGGCGCGTTTCTGGCAAGCGCCGTCTTGATTCCGATCCTTGGATTCTTCAATGTGTGCGTTCTCGCAGGAGCGTTGAATCTTTCAAGCGGCCTATATATCTGGTTTAAGGAAAAATAGTGTACTACGTGCAATGGCCCCGCGCAAAAGTAAAAACAAAACCATCTTGGACGAGAGGATTACTAGACGCCAGTTCCTCATGAAAGGCGCCGCAGGCCTGATTGGTTTGGGAGCGCTTTCATGGGGCATAAACAAGGGAGTTCTAAGGCTTCTCTCAGGCGCGCCAACATCAATTACTGCCCCATTTAAGGGGGCGGCACCCAGAAGCCTTTGGAAGTGGTCGCGCGAAGCAGACTACTGGACCCGTGACGGACAAGTAATCCAATGCGAGCTTTGCCCCCACAGATGCAGGCTCGGATTAGATGACAGGGGAGCGTGCAGGACGAGAGTAAACAAGGACGGTAGGCTCTACACACTCGCGTATGGTAACCCGTGTTCCGTGCACGTGGACCCCATCGAGAAAAAACCGTTGTATCATTTTCTCCCGGCGACGAACGCTTTTTCCCTGGCGACCGCGGGCTGCAATCTGCGGTGCAGGTTCTGCCAGAACTGGGAGATAAGCCAAGCCACTCCTGAGGAACTCAGAAACTTCGACGTGCTCCCGGAGGATACCGTCGCCGGCGCCGTCAATGCGAGGGAAAGCGACCCGCAGGTGCGCTCTATCGCATACACGTATTCCGAGCCGACCGCGTTCTACGAGTACATGCTCGATACCGCGAGAATCGCGAGGAAAGCCGGCATACGAAGCGTCGTGATTACTGCAGGCTACGTAAACGAGAAACCGGTGGAAGAGCTTGCGGGAAACGTCGATGCAATAAAGATTGACTTGAAGGGCTTCAATGAGGGATTCTACAGGGACGTGTGCGGCGCGGAACTTAATGGTGTGCTGGAGGCAATCAAGGCTGTTCATAGAAGCGGTGTGTGGCTTGAGCTCGTCAACCTCGTCGTCCCCACGTTAAACGATGATTTAGGCGAGATCAGGGCCATGTGCGAGTGGGTAGTCGACAATCTGGGGCGGGATGTGCCGCTTCATTTCTCAAGGTTTAGCCCACAGTACCGGCTCTTGTATCTGCCGCGCACTCCAGTCCAGACCTTGATTGATGCGCGCGAGATTGCCCTAGATGCGGGCATTAATCATGTTTACATTGGCAACGCGGAGACGGCAGAAGGCAACAACACTTATTGCCCGAACGACAAGACGCTTTGCATAGAACGCAAAGGCTTCACTGTCACCAAAAACAATCTCGTGGACGGCAGATGCCCGACGTGCAGGACCAGGATTGCGGGGGTGTGGAAGTGACGCTTAAAATACGCTACGTTAGATGGAGCATCCAGTTCGGGTCCTTTTACATTATTGTCCCCATGCTTTTGCCCGTCGTTTACTGTCCATACAGGCTTCCGTGGGTTGTCTGCGACGTGTGTTCCGTCTACTGGTGTCCGGCAAAGTACATGCGCGTAGGTGTCGCCTATTTTATGGCAGGCTTGACAGTCGTTTCTGGGAGAGCGTTTTGCGGGTGGGTTTGCCCTTACGGCAGCCTCCAGGACTTGTTCAACAAAATCGGGCGGAAAGCATCGGGCTCGGGAGACGTTCAAGTAAAAGACGCATCATACGTGAAGTACATCTTTCTCGCAGCAACCATCTTGGCTTACTCCCACGTTAAGGGGTGGGTCAATGTTCCCCTGCTTGATGCTCTGACGCCGACAGTACAATCTTGGATGCCTGTAACGCTCGCATCCTTCCTGCTCGCATCCGTTTACTCGAAGAGATTCTGGTGCAGGCTCATCTGCCCCCTCGGAGCCGCCATGTCGTTTACCAGTAAGATAGCGCCCTTAACCCTCAGGCTAGACCCGAAAAAATGCGTTGAATGCTCTGCATGCAAGAAAGAGTGCGTGGTGGTAGACGACGAGAAAAAAGTAGATACTTCCTCAAGCGACTGCACAGTCTGCGGGGAATGCATGCAAGCATGCCCTAAAAACGCGATAAAACCCGGACTACTTTAAACGCTCAAGCAAAAGCTCGGCGACTTTTTTCCCGGACAGAAGCATTCCGCCGAATATGGGGCCCATCCTAGGCCTCCCGTAAGCGGCGTTGGCTGCCATGCCGGCAACGTAGACGTTCGGGTATATTTCCTTGGTGTATTCGACGCAGTCTTTCTCTCCCTGGGTTGCGTCCATGGATTTCTCCCAGATAATCTTGCCTGTTTCTGTTGCAAGGGCTCCGTCGCATTTGCTTTCGATTACTTTCAGGACTTCCAGGGGGTGGCCTGTTGACTCGACCACGAACTTGGCTTTTATGGCCAGCGGGTCAACGTGCAATCCAGTCATGTCTACCGGCGTCCAGTTGAGTACGAGACCCGTTACTTTCCCATCCTTTAGGACTACGTCTTCCACTGATATGCAATTGAATACCTTGGCGCCCGCCTGCACGGCTTTTGAGCATATCGTTGATATGGCTTCTACTGCGTCTGCTGTGTAGTAGTTTTTCGAGTGTTTCCGGTGTGTTATCTTGAATTCGTCGAGGATTTGTCTTCCGCTTTCTTGGACGACTATTTCGTTGAAGAGCATTCCTCCGCCCCACATGCCGCCGCCGACAGATAGTTTTTTTTCGAATACTGCGACGTTTACGTTTTTTTTCGCGAGATAGTATGCTGCGGTAAGGCCCGCGGGGCCTGCGCCGGCGATTGCAACGTCGACTTCTAGCGCGGATTTTAGTTTCTCGAAGTAGGATTCGATTATGGCCCGTGAGATCTCTGATTCATCTAACTGCATTTTTTCAGTGTCTAATAGATGTGCACTATACTTTATTAAACGGAGGGCGGCTTCCAGACGGGGTGTTTCTTCTCTTCTCTTAGCTTAAAGCATAGTTCACAGTCCATGTCCTTGCAGTCGAATGTTTTTTTCCCGCCCCACTTGCGGCCGTATTCCTTGAATTCATCTATTATCTTGCACACGTCTTTACCCTTCCCTGTCAGCGTGTAGTATACGCGTGCGGGCGTCAAGTCCTCCCGCTCCTTCCTGTTTATGAGGCTGTCATCCGCCATCTCTTTCAGGCGCTCTGAGAGCACTTTCGTGCTTACGTTTCCGAGCCTTCTTTTGAGTTCCATGAAGCTTAGTTTCTTGTTCTTCGAGTAGTAGATTTCCTTTATGATGAGTAGTGTCCAGCGTTTGCCGAGCATTTTCAGGGTTTGGCGTACTGGGCAGAATACTTCCGGCGTGAGTAGTTCTTCTTTCTTCATTTTTGTGTGAGGGTTACTTGTTGGTTACTGTTTATTTTAAATAGGTCCGGTAACTATATGATACTTAGTTTATAAAAGTAACTAACTCGAGGTGATGGATATGGGTCCAGGATGTTGCGGCGCTTGCTAAAAAAAGGGTTTTGACAGGGGAGTCATCACCCCTGTTTTTTATTTTTTAAAAAAGAGATTTAAGGGAGGGAATGAAAATCAATGGTTTTTTAATGGGCTTGAAGGCCGCCATATTGGCGTCGAGCTGCTGCACTATTCCCTTGATACTGGTGGTTGCCTTCAGCGCCACTGGAGTCGGAAGCATTACGGCAGCCCTTAAGATACCTAAATACAAAACCTTGTTCATGGTCGCAGGGAGCTTGTTTCTGCTGATATCCCTTTACTTATCGATTAAGAGGCGGTGCGGGGGAACATGCAGCATAGGCGATGCTAGAAGACACAGCCCCCTTATCATCGCAAGCATAGTAACGTATGCAGTAGTCACGGCGACGATAATTTATCTTATGCTGCCCTTTATCGCGGAGAGGTTGATTTAAGAATGGTTGAAAGAGACATAATACGGATTGACGAGGAAAAATGCACGGGATGCGGGCTTTGCGTCCCGAACTGCCCGGAAGGGGCAATACAGATTATCGACGGTAAAGCACGGCTTATCAGCGACTTGTTCTGTGACGGCCTGGGAGCGTGCATGGGTCATTGCCCTGAGGGTGCGATAGATATCGAGAGTAGGGATGCTGAACCCTACGATGAGGCGAAGGTCATGGAAAATATCATCAAAGCCGGCCCCAACACGATTAAAGCCCACTTGGAGCACCTCCACGAGCACGGAGAAAAAGATTTCCTGGGCCAAGCCATAGACGTCTTAAAAGACAAGGGTATAAAGGTACCGGACTATAAAGGCGGCTCTGGCGGCTGCCCGCCGACAGGGTGTCCGGGAGCCAAGATGATGGATTTCTCAGGCGACGAGGAAGTAAGTAGCGCACCAGCAGGCGATATCCCCTCTGCGCTTCGCCAGTGGCCGGTGCAGCTGCACCTTGTGCCGCCGGGGGCACCATACTTTCAGGGAGCGGACGTCGTGCTCGCGGCAGACTGCGTCGCGTACGCGCTGGGAGACTTTCACAGGCGCCTTAAAGGCAAGGCTTTGGCGATAGCGTGCCCGAAGCTTGACTCAGGCCAAGACGTGTACTTGGAAAAACTCGTGTCAATGATCGATAACGCCAAAATCAACACGCTAACCGTCATGACCATGGAAGTGCCCTGCTGCGGCGGACTGCTCCACATCGCCAAAAAAGCCGCAAGCCGGGCGAAAAGGAATATTCCAGTGAAACACGTCTTAGTAGGGATCAAAGGGAAGATATTGAACGAAAAATGGGAATGAACGACAAGAAGTCTTCAGTGGCAGGCATAAACGGTTGCCCTGGCTCAGACGACATCAAGAACCCTAAGCCAACATACATTCACTGCCCGAAGTGCGGTGAAGACGTGGAGGTTTGGAGCGACGAGACTGCAGGAGTATGCAGCAGATGCGGCGGGACAGTAACCCAGGACGGAGCATTATCCTGTCTTGAATGGTGTGATAAGGCGATAGAGTGCGTGGGCGAAGAAAAATACAGGCAATACATGGACAAAAAGGGAAAAAAGTAGTTTTTACTTTAGTATTTTCCCAGTCTCCAAGTACCACAAGTAAAGGTCCAGTTCAGCAAGCGACAAATCAAGTTCCACCGCCAAATCCCTGAGGACAGCCTCGATTTTCAGATACTTCTTCCTGCCGAGCGTCTTCGGCTTCTCAATCAATCCCTCCTTGACCAGCAAGTCGATTATGTGAAAGTCTATTATCGCGTAATCTGGGAAACCGATGTTCCTCAAGAAATGACTGGCCTCCTTCATACCCAAACCCTTGACGTTTACGACAACCCAGTCCCGGAGCTCATCACCTGAAAGAGACTTCAACGCAGAATCCAAGTCACCCAAACGCTCCCGGGACTTAACGACATAATCCGCCCTGTTAGGATACCTGTATCCGCAGGCACGCAGTTTTTTCTCCAGGTCAGCTTCAGACAAATCAAGAAACCCGTCCCCGACCTCGGACTGCACGCTCCAGCACTTCTGAGCCCCGCAATTCGCAGTCATGACGCAGAAACAAAGCTCCTTGAAGACTTCTTTTATCGGCATGCACCCGGCTTCCGCGAACTCCTTCATGCGGGCATTAATCACATCCCTTATTTCGCCTTTCCGGAGTCTTCGAATTTCCGTTACCAGTGCGTCCATAAAGTGATAGGAGTATGAAATCTGATAGTTAAAAACAGGGCGGTTACCTTATTGAAACCGGAATACGAATTGTTTTTTTAATCCCAATTCTATGTTCTAAGAATAGAGGTGGATTAGATTGAAGATTTTTGTAGACAGCGCGGACTTGGATGAAATAGAGAAAGCCTATGAATGGGGGGTGGCGGACGGCGTCACCACGAACCCTTCGCTTCTGAAAAAAGCGGTCGACAAGAAGGTTTCGGCAGGCAAGAAACTGGACTTGAAAGGCTATATTACAAGGCTTTTGAAAACCGCGGAAGGAACACCGGTGAGCCTCGAAGTCACGGACACGAGCGCGGAAGGAATGTTGAAGCAGGCTCGCAAACTATACAAGCTCTTTAATCCCGTAGCCGGAAACGTCAACATAAAGGTTCCCGTGAACCCCGCCTTCAAGGAAGAAGACGGCACCCACTTCGACGGGATAAAAGTCGTGAAAAAACTCGCGGGAGAGGACATTCCAGTAAACTGTACCCTCGTATTCACGCCAGAGCAAGCACTCCTCGCCGCCAAAGCAGGAGCCGCTTATGTTAGCCCGTTTGCGGGCAGGATTGACGACCTCATACGCAAGACTGCCGGCTTAAAGTTCGGGAAAGAAGAGTATTTTCCAATGGACGGCCTCGAAGAGGACGGTGTTTTGCTCGAGGACAACGGCATCGTATCCGGCATAGACTTGGTTGCACAGTGCCTTGAGATTCTAGAGTACTACGAGTTGGACACAGAGGTTATCGCGGCATCGCTCAGAAACACCAGGCAAGTCAGAGAAGCCGCGCTCGTCGGCGCCGACATCGCGACTATTCCTTTCGGCGTAATCGGCGACATGCTAAAGCACGTTAAAACCTACGAGGGCATGAAGGCGTTCACCGCAGACATCGTTGATAGTTACGTTGACCTTACAAGATGAGGGAAATCGAGTTCGCCTACAGGGAGAGTTGCCTGATCAGGGACGAGGAGATACTTCGAGAGGGTAAGCGGCTTCTACCGGAGATAAAAAAAGTCAAGGCCACCGTCTCCAGCGGCTACAAGACGGATTACGCATCCGTTTCATTGTGCAGCGACTCAAAGATTCTGGCTGAAGTCGAAAAAACCATAAAAGCCAAGAAAAAGCTCAAACCCCACGTCCTAGTTGTCGTAGGCATAGGCGGCTCAAACCTGGGTACCATGGCGGTGCACCAGTCAATAAACGGAAAAAGATACAATGAAACCAACCCGCCAATCCACATATACTTCGCAGACACCATAGACACAGACAAGATAAACCGCATACTCAGCATATCCGAGGAAACCCTAGACAAAGGCGAAAACGTGCTCGTCAACGTAGTCACGAAATCCGGGACAACCACGGAGACCATCGCATTATTCGAACTCTTTTACGACCAGCTTAAGAGGCACAGGAAAAACTATAGGGACTACGTGGTTGCGACGACGGACGAAGGCTCGAAACTATGGGACGTCGCGGGCAAAGAAGGTTTCACGCGCCTTAAGATTCCGGGTAAAGTCGGCGGCAGATACTCTGTTTTCTCGGCGGTCGGTTTGTTTCCGCTGGGCATGATGGGAGCAGACATAAGGAAACTGCAGGAGGGCGCGGCATCAATGCTTCAGAAATGCACGTCAGAGGAGTTGCTGTCTAATCCCGCAGCAGTTAGCGCGATACTCTTGTTTTTGCACAAGAAGGCGGGCCGGAACATAAACGACAACTTTTTTTTCTCGGACGACCTTGAGGCCGTCGGCAAATGGTACAGGCAGCTTATGGGAGAGAGCATCGGCAAGGAATGGGACAGGAGCCGTGAAAAGAGGGTTTTCGAGGGCATAACGCCTACGGTCTCCATCGGGTCGACTGACCTGCACTCGATGGCTCAGCTTTATCTTGCAGGCCCGCAAGACAAGACGACGACGTTCGTGAAAGTCGGGAAAAACAAGAAGGAGCTGGCTCTTCCCGAGCACAGCATATTCGAGAGTCTGGTCGAGTCCATACAGGGTAGGAGGCTTTCGACGATTATGAACGCGATATACGAGGGCGTCAAGATTTCTTACATGGAGCATGGTCGTCCGTTCACTGAGATTGTACTAGCCGATAAAAGCGAGGAGTCGGTTGCCGCGCTTCTTCAGTTCAAGATGGTTGAGATTATGTATCTCGCCTATCTTTTAGGAGTCAACCCGTTCGATCAGCCGAATGTTGAGGGCTATAAGGTTGAGACTAGGAGGATTCTTTCCGGCGATGAATGAAAAGATTATTCCGGCCGTTATTGCAAAGACTCAGGGGGAGCTTGACGACATACTGGCCAGAGTCTTGCCGGTAGCGGACACGCTGCAGCTGGACATAATGAATGGTTTGTTCGTACCTAATCATTCCCTGGACTTTGACTTTAGTCTGCCGGAAACCGACGCGCACTTTGAAGCCCACCTGATGGTAGACGAACCTTTTAGATGGATCACGGAGAACATTACTAAAGTCAATACAGTTCTTGCGCCGATTGAGACATGCAAGAACCCCGAGGAGACGATAGACTTAGTGAAAGAGAACAATCGGAGGATGGGCTTCGTATTGAATCCTGAGACCCCGCTTACAATGATAACGCCTTACCTGGAAAGCCTGGACCAAGTCCTCATAATGACAGTTAACCCCGGGGCATACGGCGCACCTTTCCTCCCGGAAGTGCTGCCGAAGATAAGCGAGCTCAGAAGAATGCGCCCTGACGTAGACATAGAAGTCGACGGAGGCATAACACCAGACACCATAGGCCGTGTCTTTGAGGCTGGAGCAAACATGTTCGTGTCAGGCTCATATATCGTAAAATCAGACGACCCCGGAGACGCCGTAAATACCTTGAAAAACCTGGTTTCAAGAGAGTAACCAACACTCTTATAGTCTCACGGTCACTGTAAAAGAATGAATGAGAAAGAAAAACGAGTTTTGGACGATCCTGCTTTTGACAACACTCGTATTTGCGTTCATTTCAGGGTGCATCGAGGGAGAAAACGTGATTGAACTGGAGGGAGTGGAGGTGCGAAACTATGAAGGCGCGAAGCTCTCATCCGTCGAGGACTTCAGGGAGAACTCGATAAAGGGGCCCCAACACATAGACAAAGACTCCTATGTGCTCGAAGTCGGCGGACTAGTCGATGAACCAGCAACATACACATACGATGAAGTCGTCGGAGGCTACCAAAAGTATTCAAAAGTCGTGACGCTCTACTGCGTCGAAGGATGGGACGTCACAATACTTTGGGAAGGCGTGAAGGTCTGGGACATAATCGAAAAATCCCGCCCGCAACCCCAGGCAAACACAGTCATATTCTACGCCATAGACGGATACTCCACGTCTTTTCCGGTAGAGTACATAAGAGACAATCCCGTCATCATGGCCTACAAGATGAACAACGTAACCCTGCCGCCGGAGCGCGGATTCCCTTTCCAGCTTGTCGCAGAAGACAAGTGGGGCTACAAGTGGATTAAGTGGATTACGCAAATCGAGCTATCAGATAACGCAGACTACAAAGGCTACTGGGAGCGCAGGGGTTACTCTAATTCAGGGGACCTTAACGGGAGCAAGTTCGAAGAATAGTATTTATCCTGTGCAGTAGCTTAATGCGAAGCTGCCGCACCCGTCTTTTCCGCTTGCAACTGATGGAGCGCACTCCGGGTTCTGGCAGATTCCTGCTGAATCCAGGATGAATCCGTTTTCGCAGCCGCCCACTGCGCAGGGCGCATCCCCTACTCCGCCGCAAAGCGTAGTAGTAGAAGTCGTAGTAGTTGTAGTGGTAGTAGTAGTGGTAGTAGTAGTGGTTGAAGTTGTGGAAGTCGTAGTAGACGTCGATGAACTGGTCAACACGAAATAAGTCGTAGTCTCAGGCTCCTCCAAAACAGGCTCCTGAGAACCCGTGAAGAACACAAGATAAGTGCCTGAAGCAAGCATCACGAGGGTTACCAGCACGCAAAAAAGTATCGTAGTAGTCACAATAGCCCGCTGAAAATCCCTGGTTTCCCTCTCGCGTCCTCTAGTCTTGGCTAGCCTGCTCATCTTTCTTTTATTGTCATTTTTAACCCTTTTATTTGCAGGGGTTTCCTTTTGGTTACCGGTATTTTTTTTATTCATGGAATCTAACGTAATACCAGGTAAATGAAGGATAAAAAGTATTTCAGGTGCACCGTTTGCAATGACATTCACTACGGGATGTCAGGCCCCCTCTTATGCCCGACGTGCCGGGTCGAGAACGCATACGTCGAAGTAGACTTGAATGAAGCGAGAAAAGTGATGGGGCTATGACACCTGAGGAGCTGAAGATGGTTTGGGGAGCGTTTACCGCGGAAAACGACTTTAAGTTGAAT
Organism: Candidatus Altarchaeota archaeon; assembly: GCA_043822165.1. Classification (GTDB taxonomy): domain Archaea; phylum Altiarchaeota; class Altiarchaeia; order IMC4; family SCGC-AAA252-I15; genus SCGC-AAA252-I15. The sequence continues at coordinate 4,936 of JBDRCA010000021.1, read as the reverse complement.
GAGGACGCAGAGCACGTTGACATGATAGTTAAGGGTGTTTTGGAAAACGAGGGTAAACACGGGCTGAAGCTTTGCCCGTGCAGGCTCCGCGACGGGAGCAGGGAGATGGATCTTTCCCTTATCTGCCCGTGCAACTTCAGGGCCCATGACACCTGGAAGACTAAGGGTATGTGCTGGTGCGGATTGTTCGTGAAAAAATGAAAAAAATATTGTGTTTGTTGCTTATTGGAGTGGTCTTTTTTTCAGGCTGTATTGGAACGCCTGCAAGCGACGACTCCTCGATAGATGATGTCCCCCAGAAAAAGCACGTTGTGAGCCAGCAGGCGACCACACTGAACGAGGATGCAACTAGCGTAAATGCTGAGACAACTACCGTAAAGGCGTATCTGGCTCCCTCGAATAAGCCCCAGAACCATGTCGAATTCGACGTCGTGGCCAGAAGATACGAGTTCGAGCCAGCGACCATAAAAGTAAAGCAGGGCGACCTCGTGCGCCTCAGAGTAATGAGCGCCGACGTAGAGCACGGCATCGCCATTGATGACTACGGCATAAGCGTTACCGTCCCGAAAGGCGAAGTCAAGACCGTTGAATTCACAGCCGACAAGAAAGGAGAATTCGCCTTCAGGTGCCCGGTATACTGCGGGAGCGGGCACGCGAGGATGACTGGAACATTGATTGTAGAATAGAAACCAGAAACAAAAAAAATGACGTTGAAATTTACCACTGAAAAAATCCGGAGGGAAATCGCGGGATTATACGAGAGAAAATACCTGAAGGTTCCTAAAGTAATAAAAAAGGCTAGGGGATTCAAACTAAGAGGCAGGACAATACGCTCCATAACAAATAGCACGGACCCTGTTATCGCCAGAAACAATAATGCTGACGCTCTTATGATGGTTTATCCGTTTACGCCGGATCCAGTGATAGTTCAGTCGTTCATCCGCCTCGCCCAACGACCCGTATTCGTTGGCGTGGGAGGCGGTACGACAACAGGTAAGAAGGTGGCCCACATCGCACTGAACGCCGAGTTCATGGGGGCAGGAGGAGTAATAGTCAACAGCCCGATATCGAAAAAGGACATAGAGCGGATTATCGAGTACACTGACCTGCCGGTGATAGCAACACTAGTCGACGAGACGCAGCTTGACGAGAAGGTTTCGGCAGGAGCCCACGTCATAAACGTGGCTGCCGGCAAAAGAACCAGGGACGTCGTGGAAGCAATCGACGACAATTGCAAGTTGCCGATTATCGCAAGCGGCGGGCCATCGGATGAGACGATTCTCGCAACAATCGAAGCGGGCGCTGACGCCGTAACCTATACGCCGCCACCGATATCGCTGATAATGGGCGAACTAATGGACAAATACAGGGAGATGGTTTGATGGCTGTCAAGACATCTATGAAAAAATGAGGTGAGGAATATGAATGCGAAAAAAGATTGGAAGTGCACTTTGTGCGGAAACCACGTTGAGGAAGAGGGAAAGGTCTGCGTCGCGTGCAGGACAGATACTACTGCAGTACGTGGTTTAGTGGACAAGAAAAAGATTGAGAAAAAAACCGGTGAAGACAGCTGTGACTAATATGAGCCGCTGCATCAACTAAGACAACATCACTTCGTTGTCAAGCCACATACCCGCGCTCTTAAGGAACGTCAACTGCATTTCAAGGTCCTTTCGGTGTTCTTTCTCAGCCCTTATCAGGTAATGGAACATCTTCAATGCCTTTTCGTCCTTAACCTTGCAGGCAGCATCCTCGTAGAATGCAATCGACTTTTTCTCGATTTCGATTGCCTGTGATACCGCCTCAACGTCTCCTGAATCACCGGATAATTCATCAGGGATTACGTCTTCCGGCTTCTTGCTTGAAAGCATCCTGCACGCTTTTTTGTCGAATGCCTCCTCGTCCGTGAGCCAGCCTCCACTGCCCTCAAAAGCCTCTAATTGCTTTTCAAGTGCCGCAATATGAGATTCCTCCTCGTCTGCGAGATAAGAAAACATTTTCCTGCCGCTTGGATTGCAGGTCTTGTCTGAGGCAAGCCTGTAATAATCGACTTCCCCGCGCTCCAAGGAAAGCGCAAGCTTTACCGCCTCAAGCACTTGTTTGCTCATTTTGACTTCCACAGGCCGTGCAGGTTGCAGTATTCTCTAGCGGTTACGTTGTCTGCTTCGATGTTGAATACTGCTTCTGGTTCTCCGCCGGGGTTCAGAAACTTTCGTTGGACGTCGTCTCCGGAGATTACCTCAATCCATTGGATAAAGTGGGCATTCTCCATTGGGTGGGCTACTGAGCTTACCTTAACCTTTACTTTCCCGTCCTCGACCACTATTACGGGGACGTGTTTCTCGTTGCCCGCATCCTCGGTCTTCTCGGCTAGCAGTTCCATGGGCTTACCGCAGCAGACTAGTTCTCCTCCCCCGACTGTTAGGACTTCTATTATGTTGCCGCATACGTTGCATTTGTATACTTCAAGTTTTTCTTTTACTGGCATTTTTATTTTTCCTCCTTTTTGTTTGCTAGGTATCGGGCGGATTTTATGAGTGCCATGCACCCTTGGCCTGCCGCGATAATGTACTGGTATTCGTGACCGGATGCGCAGTCGCCTGCAGCGAAGACTCCAGGCACGGATGTGTTGGCTTGGCAGTCTACTTTCACGTGCTGGTGTTCGTCCAATTCGACGAATCCGTTGAAGACTTCTGTGTTCGGGACCCGCCCGATCTCGATGATTACACCCTTTACTGAAAGCTTTTTTTCCTCTCCTTCTTGCACGTATTTTATCTCAAATACGAAGTCGTCACCCAATATCTCGATCGTGTCCGCGTTGAAGTGGACTTGGACCTTCGGGTTCGCATTCACCTTCTCGATTAGGTACTCGTGGCCTGTGAAAGAGTCGCCGCGAACCATCATGTGAATACTGGATGCTATGTCCTTCATAAAGTCTACGGCTTCGAGCGCGGCATTTCCGCCGCCGACTATGGCCACGTCCATCCCAGAGAAAAGCGGGCCGTCGCAGATGCTGCAGTAAGCAACGCCTTTTCTGGCAAGCCTTTCCTCGCCCGGAACGCCAAGCTTCCTAGCCCGGGCCCCGGTTGCGATAATCACGGTTTGCGTCTCGTATTCGGCCTTGTCTGTGACGACCAGGAAGTTTGAGCCCTCTCGCCGTACTTCATTTACGGTTTCAAGCTTCACGTTCACGTCGTTTGCCTTCGCCTGCTCCTCCATGATGGAGGAGAACTCTGCACCGGTTGTCGCAACTATTCCCGGATAATTCAGGACTTCGCCGCTTGACATGAACTGTCCGCCGAAGTTGGATGAAATAATCTCGTATTTCATCCTCTTTCGAGACGCATATATTGCGGCAGTCAATCCCGCAATCCCGGCCCCTATGATTACCGTGTCATGCATCCTGTCGCTTTACGAGAGAGCTACCTGTATCGCATCTGGGTCGAATCCGACGATTACTTTGTCGCCTACTTCAATCTGGGGTACGCCCATCTGACCGGATTTCTTGATCATCTCCTGGGCTGCACCCTGGTTGGACGCAACGTCAATGTCCTCGTATTCAACCCCCTTCTCCTTCAGCCAGTCCTTTAGTTTCTTGCACCACGGACAAGTCGGCGTCGAATAAACCTTAACTTTCTTGTCAGCCATATTATCTCACCTCCGATTTATTCTCTTTAATTCCGCGTTAATCTGCTTGTTTAATGCATCCCGTATCTTTGCTTTAATCTCCATTTTGTTTTCCTCCTAATTTTTTGTGTTTATCGTGTATTTCGTCCGCGAGCCTATCCAGTTCGCGGTAGGTTTCCTGGCTCGGCTGCCCTTTCACCAGGACGGGGGCTAAGACTTCGACTTTTAGGTTTCCGACAAGTCCCGTAACAGAGTCGACGCTTCTCTCACCCCACCCGTACGAGGATATTATCGAGGCATACTTTGCTTTCGGGCGAAGCGCGTTTGCAAGCATGCATGCATAGGCTGCCTGAGGGTGTATGCTAGCAAGCACTGTAGGCGTTGCAACGATGATTGTCGCAGCGTCTACTAGCGCCATCGCCAGTTCCCCTATGTCTGTTTGGGATAGGTTGAACGGCTTCACTGTTACGTCTTTTGCGATTAGTGCGTCCGTTAAGTAGTCAACCATTTTCCTGGTGCTTCCCCACATCGAGACGTAGGGTATGACGACTTCGTTTTTCACGTCGTCTGACGTCCAGTCTTCGTAGGCGCCTAATATGAATTCTGGTTTATCGTGGACGGGTCCGTGGCTTGGAGCTATCACGTCCAAGTCCATGCCCCGTATTTTTTCGAGGTGCTTTCTGATGATTATCCGGAAAGGCATCATGATTTCCGCGTAGTATCTCTTGGCGGACTCGTATACCTTCGCCTCATCCACAGAATATAAGTCGCTTGTCGCCAGATGGGAGCCGAACAAGTCGCACGTGAAAAGCATCTTGTCTTCCCTAAGGTATGTGAGCATTGTCTCTGGCCAGTGCACCCAGGCCGCCAGTATGAATTCGAGTGTTTTATCGCCTAGGGAAAGTGTTTCCCCGTCTGCGATGAGCTTGAATTTGTCGCCTGGTATTCCCATCAAGTCGACGAGCATGTCCTTGCATTTCTCGTTGGTGACAACTTTTGCGTTAGGGTAGGCTTCGAGGACTGCGGGGATGGAGCCGGAATGGTCTTTTTCGGCGTGGTTTGCTATGACGTAGTCTATTTTTTCGACGCCTGCAGATGCAATGTTTGCGAGAAGCTCGTCAGTCTTCCTCGGGTCCACAGTATCTATTAACGCTGTCTTCCGGCTCCCTTTCACCAGATACGCATTATAGCTTGTGCCGTCAGGCAAGGGAATAAGCTCGTCGAATAACCTGTGATCCCAGTCTTGGACTCCAACCGAAACTACGCTTGACGTTATTTTTCTTGAAACCATTTGAATGTATCCTCAGGT
>JBDRCA010000020.1:0-3447 GCA_043822165.1 Candidatus Altarchaeota archaeon | reverse complement strand
AACGCCTCAAAGAAAGAGAAGAGAAACAACTCAGCGTCCTCAAAGGAGTGTATGGCATGACAGAGGAGGAGCTAGCGCGAATAAACGAACCTATGGACTACGCCCAATACTTCATAAAAGAACATTACAGAAGCTCAATGAAGGCACTGGGTTACTCCATTGACTGGCGCAGGCAGTTCACGACCGCGGACGCCAGCTACAACGCGTTCGTGACCTGGCAGTACACGACGCTGCACAAGCGGGGGCTCATAAAGAAGGGACTGCATCCCGTGAAATACTGCGTAAAAGACGAGAATCCTGTGACGACGCACGACCTCCTTGAAGGCGAAGACGCGGACGTCCAGGAATTCACGCTACTGAAATTCCCGTATGAAGACGGCTTCCTCATCGCAGCCACCCTTCGGCCTGAAACAGTTTTCGGGCAAACCAACATGTGGGCAGGACCAGAGATATGTTACGTTAAAGCCGATGTGGAAGGCGAAAAATGGGTAATATCCAGGGAATGCGCCGACAAACTTAGGCTTCAGGGACGAGACGTGAAAATCCTGGAAGAGGTCCCTGGTAAAACGCTTCTAGGAAAATACTGCAAGGCGCCAGGCATAGACAGAGACATAATCATACTTCCGTCAATGTTCTGCAACCCGAAAATCGGGTCAGGACTCGTAACCTCCGTGCCATCGGACGCGCCCTACGACTGGATGGGCATAAAAGACCTCCAAGAAGACGAAAAACTTTGCGTGCGATACGGGCTAAACCACGACGACATAAAAAAGATAAATGTCATCCCCATAATCCGCACCGAAGAATTCGGCGACCAAGCAGCCATCAAAGTCTGCGAAGACACGGGGATAAAAAGCCAGAAGGAAACCGAAAAACTAAAGGAGGCAACCCAGCTCGTATACAAGACAGGCTTCCACACAGGCGTCATGCTGGAATCCTGCGGAAAATACGCCGGAATGTCAGTAGCCCGCGCCAAAGACAAAGTAAAACAAGAACTACTCGACGAAGGAAAAGCCTCGACGATTCTCGAATTCAGCGAACCAGTAGTCTGCAGGTGCGGCGGCCAAGTCGTCATCGCGAAAGCCGAAAGCTGGTTCGTAGACTACGCCAACGAAGACTGGAAGGAGACGGTGCGCGGAGCAATCGAGAAGATGAACGCAATACCTGAGCGCACTAAACAGGATTACTTGAATACCGTGGACTGGCTGCGGGAGTGGCCGTGCATCAGAAACTACGGGTTAGGAACGAAACTCCCCTTCGACGACAGATTCATGATAGAGCCCTTATCGGACTCCACCATCTACATGGCATACTATACGATAGCGCACCTTCTGAAAGAATTAAAGCCCGAACAGCTGACGATTGAATTCTTCGACTACATTTTCAGAAACGAGGGTAAACCAGAGGACGTATCAAAAAAGACGAAGATACCAAAGGAAAAACTTTATGAACTAAAGAAGTCATTCGACTACTGGTACCCCCAGAACTGGAGGTGCTCGGCACTCGAGCTTATCCAGAATCATTTGACGTTCATGCTCTATCACCATACCGCGCTTTTTCCGTATGATAAGTGGCCTGAGGGCATCGCGACTTTCGGGATGGGGCTTCTTGAGGGCGGGAAGATGTCTTCTTCCAAGGGCAATGTGGTGCTGGTGAAACAGGCCTGCGAGAGACACGGCGCAGACGTCGTGCGACTTTTTTTGATGGGCACCGCGGAACCCTGGCAGGACTTCGACTGGCGCGAAAACATGGTAGCTAACACAGAGAAAAAACTGAGGCAATTCTACGAACAAGTAAACCATATTGCAGGCATTGAGGGCGAGATGGAGGAGCGCTCCATTGACCGCTGGCTTGTGTCCCGGATGCAGTCGGCTTTCGCTTCCGCGACGGAGTCTTTGGAGGGCTTTCAGACGCGCAAGGCCTTGCAGACTGCCTTCTACGGAGTCTTCAATGACTTGGCGTGGTATATTAGGAGGTGCAAGCCTAATCCCGCAACATTGCGGGAGGTCGCCGAAGCATGGGTGAGGCTTATGACGCCGTTTACGCCGTACGTGTGCGAGGAGCTCTGGGAGATTCTGGGTGGTGGTGGCTTCGCGGCAAACGCAGACTACCCGATGGCGGATGAGAGCAAGGTCAATGTGAAAGTCGAGGCCCAGGAGGAAATGCTCCGAAACCTGAGGGAAGACGTCCAAAAAATCGTGGAAGTAACAGGGAAAACCCCGGCCAGAATATTCGTCTACATTGCACCGGAATGGAAGAGGCTCGTCTATGATGCAGTAAAGTCTGGGAAAACCATTAAAGACGTGATGGGCGAGCCCGCCCTTAAGCCTTACGGGAAACAGGTTGCAAAGCTTATGGGCAAGAGGAAAGAAGAGGTGCCGGACGTCATACTCACAGTAAGCGAGGAGAAAAAAGTCCTGGAGGAATCAAAAGAATTCCTCTCAAACGAGTTCTCAGCGGAAATAACCGTCGAAGAAAAACCATCCAACGACCCTGAAGGAAAAGCAAAACACGCATTGCCCGGGAAACCCGGAATCTACGTGGAATAAAATCAGGGCTGCGACGAAATAATGCATTCGTCCGCGAAGTCCCGCAGCTGCGTCAAATCCATGGCCCCGATGCTCGTCCGCCCGTTACCAGGGCAAATAACCTGGGGAACATAACGCAACTCCAATAATCCGCCCACGCACTCCGTCAAAACCCGCTTCTCCTCGACAACATCCTCGCTCAAAAACTTGACCTTGTAAGGGACATCGCCGTACGACAAAGAAGAAAGCTCCTCGACGTAAGGCAGCGTGTCCTCGCAGTGCGCGCACGAGTCCCCGTAATGATAGATAACTGTGTCGGCTGAAACACCGTATTTCCCGAAACACTTTTCCATAACCTCCACGTGCTCGGCAAACAATGCACAAGCGTTCTCGTTGCCTGAGACAGAACAAATCGACTGTGCGATGGAAATCTTGGATTTAGCAAGGCCCAGGCGCGCTTCGTTGCCGTAGACCACGAACAATGAAGCATCACTCACCGCATCAGAGACGACAAAAGAAATCGGGACTCCAATGTCCCCGCTTATAGTTGAGAGCAAATCCAGGTCATAAAACTGGTTGCAGCCATCACACGTAGGAGGAATATTGCGTTCACACTCCATGCACCTGCTGGGGTAAAGATAATAAACGCTCAAGTTGCTGTAGAACATACACGACGGACAAAACGCGCCAACCGGCTCATTGATAATCTGCGGCAATGAATCAGTCAAGGCAATCCAGCCCCCGAAGAACCCTAAAAGCATGCTGAAAAACCCAATCATGAATAAATCAGAGTCCATCTTAATATTAAAATGATGCCTTCATATAAAATACACTCCACCACATAAAAACCTTTACATTAATATGCCGGGGTGGCGGTCTGCCTCGCAAAGGCTCGGACCCACCACCCACAGGTATAGTA
>JBDRCA010000019.1:0-6468 GCA_043822165.1 Candidatus Altarchaeota archaeon | reverse complement strand
GCTTTCCGCCGAGAAAGTGCATTTAAAGCAGTTGACTGGCGACTGCGCGAAAGAAAGGCAGCGGAGACTGTCTGATTACGCAGTCCTTTTTTTCCCTGGCGGCTGGAGCGCCGGCGACTACGTGAGGGCAGGCGCCATCTTTGCCGCAAGACTTAAATCAAAGCTAAAAGATGATATCGCTGAGTTCGTGTCGGAGGGAAGGCTTGTGGGGGGAGTGTGCAACGGCTTCCAGGTGCTCACTGAACTAGGGCTTCTCCCCGGCTTTAACGGGCTCTCTGATGTGCCTGACGCAGTGCTTGCGATAAACCAGTCATCGCGCTTCCAGTGCAGGCCAGTATATCTTAGACACGAAAGCTCCTGCGCCTTCACGGGCAAAATAGGGGAGAGAAAAATTCTCCAGATTCCCGTAGCCCACGCAGAGGGTAGACTCACTTTCGGCGTGAAAAACATGGAGTACGTGGAAAAACTCGAAGACGCAGGCCAGATCGTCTTCCGCTACTGCATGCCGGACGGGCAAGAGGCCAAAAACGAATTCCCGTGGAATCCCAACGGCGCAGTATCCGACATCGCCGGCATCTGCAACCCGGACGGTAACGTGCTCGGCATGATGCCGCACCCGGAGCGGGTCATCGACAGGATTCAGCAGGCTGATTGGACGAGACAAGGTCCATCCGGCGCAGGCGACGGGCTCGCAGTATTCGAAAGCATTGCACAATACCTTAAGAAAAAATAGAATGGATTGCGTGAACCGCGAGGCGAACAGGGAGGATTGCACGTGCCTTGAGACTTCATGCTCCCGGCACGGAATATGCTGTGAGTGCATACGATACCACCGCAACCTGAACGAGTACCCCAACTGCCTCAGATAAATTTCCTGGAGAAATTGCCTAAAAGGAACTTAAACGTTTTCTATCCTGGGCGCGAGATAATAGATTACTCGACCGTCTCCGATCGCGTACTCGATTTTCACGGGCGCGTCGCTCTTCAGGTTTATGACGACGACGCTCGGAGCCTCAGCCGCCCGCAGAATGTTTTCCATGTGGTCAAGCGAGAATACTGACCTTGAGGGAGCCTTAACGGTCTTGGAGAGAATCGTGCCTTCCGGGAAGTCTATGTCGACCGAACCCGTGTCTCCGTCTGATTTCACGCTCAAACTGTCGCCTATGGACAATGCAATGTGGTTTGAGACCAGCACCGCATCCTTCAGCGCCTCCTTTAGCACGTCGGGCTGAATCTTTACTTCAGCAGTGAACTCGATTGACGGCTCCTTCGGCGGCGTAGAGGACGCCTCGATTATCGCGATGTTAAAGTCGCGGGTGGTCTGGCCCCTGAAAATTATCTGAAGGCGCTGGTCAAGAGAGAGCTCGATTTTATCCTCCGCTCTCGCCCGCTTCGTAATCTTGGAGAGCTCTGAAAAATCGACGCCAATGTTTACCTGCTCTTTGACCTCGTATTTCTCGAAGGCTTTCGCCGGAAGCATGAAGTCGACCAATGCTATCTGGCTCGGGTCCATTGCCCGAAGCTTTATGCCCTCTTTCGTAATCTGGAACGTTCCCTCATCAATCAAGGCCGCTATGGCCTCGATGGAATTCTTAAAGCTTTTAGTGTCAGCTATTACCGCGTTAAATTTCGCCATGCACACATCACCCAAATAATTTGATGACATAATATGTGAGTTAACATTAAAAAAGAAAACCGGCCTTATTCCGCACGAAACCGCTCGGCTACGAAATCTTTGTCAAGAGACAGTATGAATGCCGCAGCCTTAGGGCCCTTCTCTTTGCCGATTAATGCAAGATAAATCGCCTTGAATGCTTCAGGAGGCTTCAAGCCCGCCTCGCGGGAAATCTCGTATATGCGCTTGTGAAAAGACTCCGGAGTCCACTTTTTAGATAGCTCAGACGCTATCTTGGCTAGCGTCTTTTTCTGCAAGTCCGTGAGGGACGCATATGACGCGGACGTGTCTGCCGTCAAGTCGAACGTCAGATAATCCGGGCCGTGGCGGCTAACCCACTGGCCGGCAAGATTCACGCGGCGTATGAGACGCTCATCGTCGTATCCCGCATAGCCCATGCCGTCGACTTTCGCCTTAATCGTCGGCAAATCAGAGTCAGGCACGACTTGGGCCAAGACCGCGCAAAGAGTGTACGGCACCTGGCATCTGCCTGATTCCCCGGAAACCTGCGAGAGAAGATAATGTTTCTTCGTCTTGTCGTCTCCCTCCTGTTCGCCGAAGAAGACGCGCTCAGCCTCATCATATTCATCCGTAAGGTTTGGGATACGGGACAAGTCTATGTCACGCTGTTTTTCAAGCCGCTTATACATGAAGTATTTGAGGACCTCAGGCTCCGCAATCTTGAGCCAGTCAGAAAGCGTTATCACGTTACCGGCGCTCGAGCTTATCTTGGCGCCGTTAAGCGTGAAGAACTCGTATACGACCGGGACCGGGGGCTCCCACCCGAATACTTCCTTTGAGATGATTTTGCTCGTGTCATATGAGCCTCCGACTGTTGCGTGTTCTTTGCCGAATGGCTCACATGTCACCTTAAAACGCGCCCAGCGGGCCGCCCATTCCACGCGCCACGGAAGCTTGCCTTCGCCTTTAGTTATGTCTGATTCTCCTTTGTGGCCGCAGCCTGAGACTGCGGTGCCGGAGACATCGGCTCCTTCGCAGACATATGATATTGTGTCGCCGTCGATTGACTTGGGGGTCGTCGTCGAAATCCTCCCGCAGCCGCCGCAAATCGGACTCCACGGAATGAAGTCGACTGCAAGAGGCTCATCCCTGAACCTGTTCAGAATCTCGCGTATGCTATCCCGCCTCTTAAACGCAAGCCGGATTTCAGGGACAAGCTCTCCGTTAAGATAAAGTTCCCTCCCGGAATACCGCACGGGCTCGACGCCGAACTCCCGCAAGTCGTCGAGAAACGGCCCCGCGAAATGTTCGACGAAGTTTGCGTGGCAGTCCCCGCTAGGATCCGGTATATCGTATACGGGTTTGCCAAGCTGGTCCGCAAGGTTTTCCATGCCGCGCGGAGTCTTGCGGAACGGGTCCGAGTCGTCTGCAACCCAGATGAGGGATGCGTCGAATCCTCTTTCGCTGAGTATTTTGCGGACTGCGTCGCCGCGGATTACGTCCGATGCGTTGCCGACGTGGGGAATCCCGGAAATAGAAGTCCCAGTCTCGATTACATGAATCCTGTCTCTAGCCTCAAGCTCGTCTGCTATTAATTGACTCCAATGCATTTCTGAGATAGATAATACGCGCGAAACAAAATATAAAAGTCATCTCTTCCTTTCGATAACCGCCCAGTAAAGATCCCGGCCCTTATCCCGCTCAGACGACTTAGACGAGTCAATGGAGAAAACCTTCTCCCTGCCATCCCAGAAACGATTAAATGCGCGGACAATCCGCTCGCTCTCGCCTGTGCTAGACTTAGCAGGCTTATCAGTCCAAGCATCGTATTCCACGAATGCCACACCCTCCGGCTTTAGCATGCCCGCAACCTTTACTAGCGCGCGCGACGGTACCATAGTGTGGACTCCAACACTTTTGCGAGCCAGAACTACATCATATGCCTCGACGAGACCCGGGTCCTCGAGCAACTCGAAGGCTTTCGGCTCCTCTTTCGTGCCGCTCAAATCGTTTCGGATTAAGCGCTCTACTTGTGGCCTAATGGTCCGGGTTAAGCCTAACACGTCTACTGAAAGCCGGTCCATGCCCGCTTTCTCTTGGAGCATGTTTCGCACGCACTCAAGAAAAGGCGGGATGTCCAAGCCGAAACCGGGCCCCAATATCATCACGTCGCACGGGCCCTTGTCGAGTTTGCGGGATACTACAGTGAAGGGATATTTTCCGTCGCGCATGCAGGGAATGGACTGCAAGCTCCCAGATGAATGCCGCGGTCGCCCGCCCATCTGACGCCAGGAATCAGGCTTACCCTCGAAAACAATCTCTTGGACGTCGGTTGACAGCATCCTTCTCGCCCGCAGGTCGTCAACGTCTCTGCGTTTCTGCTTCATCAATTATTATACGACCTTTTTCTTTAGAAAAGAAAAAGCTCGACCAAAAAGAAACTATAATAGCCCACACGCACTTAAACTAACTGGCGGAGTGATGACGCGAACAACCTCTGACTTTGTGATGAGTGATGGGCGAACTGACCGCCACAGAACCCCTTAGTTTTTATGATAACGTGTTTCACCCCCATAAAAGAAAAAAATGCTGTGCAGGCGCATTACGAGCAATGCGAAGTAATGCGCCCTTAGTCGTCGGCTAACTCCGACGATGAGTGTTGGGCGAACTGACTGCCAGCACCCTTTTCTTTTTAGGAAAAAAGAAAAGCGTGCACGGAAAAGAAAAACCAAGAGATAGTTGCACGTAAAGGGTCGGCGAGCGGCATAAGTCGCGAAGACGGCCTATTTGATGAACCTTTATTAAAGGTTCATGAACGAACTGACCGCCGCATGAGGAGTATATGTTTTGGTTTTCCCATATCTTTTATTTATAATGAAGCAAGTACAAAAGACTGCTGGCGGAGGAGATATTGTTCAGACTCGTCTTTCAGCCGTCTTGCGCAGGCGTGAAGAATTGCAAGGCGAAGACATGCCGGATATTGAAGGCGACAAAGTCGAGCTGGTCCGTGGGATTCTAGCCAATACGCGTTTTCACGTTGCATTGGAGAGGGAGTATGTTCACCGTTCTGTCCAGAAGGATCCGACTGGTCGGAACACGGACAGTTTGCTCTCGCATGCAAGGGATGCTATTCTTGCTTGTGTTGGAGAAGATGGCGTTTCGAAAAGCGAGCCTGCCGCAATGCTTATCCGGGCTGTGGACGTGATTTTCGGCGATGATGCCCCTGATGCGTGGCGCGAGCTTTGCGGGATGACTGCAGGTATTTCAGACAAGACAGAGGTGATTGCGGGAAAACCCGAAGTCGTAGGCAGGGGGGATTGGATGTACTACATCGGGCAGATTCTCGATGCGAGATTCTTTATAATGCTTGCTGGGGAGGAGAACCCGTTGGAGGCGCTAAAAAATGCCCGCGCCTTCGGCGAGACGCTTTCCTTGACGCACGCGAAAGTAGGGCGCAAAGACGAGGTTAAGCCTCTTGCAGTCATAAACCACAGCCTGCCCATGTGGAGGAGCGGCGACTCTTTTAGGGGAGTTGTCCCTGAGGGTATGAGAGAGTCTTTTCGCGTGATAACCCACCCCCGGATGGCAGCATGCATGAGCATGATTTCCGAGCACGGGCAGATTAGCAGCTTAAGCGACAGGCTCATTCAGACCATATCCGAGCAGCCTGGGAGGGTTATCGGGCTTTTGGATTCCATGGAGCCTGCCGAGTTCGTCTCGTTCATGGCATCAGACAAGTGGAGGAGCATCCGGGACGTGCCGGCAGAGGATATGAACGCTTCTGTCAGGTTGTTTATCCCGGGGGCGAAACCTTGCGGGCTCGTTGAGGCGGCATCTGTTAGCACAACAGAGCCCTCGAGCATCGAAGGCAGTGTCGCGGTCTTTGACTTCGGGAAGGCGGGCAAAGTGTTCGCGTACAAGCCAGTGTTCGACGGGATTGCAGGCCGCATAAATCTGGGGAGAGTGGTGGGAGCCGACGGACTAAGGTTTCTTGAGCGTCTCACGCAGAGAAGGCACGCCGGGGAGAGCGGGCTCGACATTTACCCGAGGGGTGCGAATCTTCCGATTTATGAGCAGTGGCTTGCCGAAGACGAAGCGAACAGGATGGAGCTTGTCGACTCGTATATCGGCTCTTTCAGGAGGCATCTTATTACCTGCAGGTTCCCGGTTCAGGCTGGCGGCCCCGCCATGATTCACCCTAAAATCGAAGGCGATGAAGCCGCTCATTTTTCAGTCACAAAAAAATCTTTTGATTTTTCGGCAAGGCTTTGCGACGAATTCGGGGCGCAAGACGCTCCCATGCTTCGCCCAGTCATGTTCATTGAGCTTTCTGAGGGGGAAGCCAACATGTATGGCGCGAAAAGGTTCGGGAAAAAACGCATGGCCTTCTTCGAGTACGTTGACGGCAGACGCGTCCTAGAGCAGTTCCCGAACGTCCCGTTTTCGCCTGACTACTTAAGGCTTGTGTCGGAGCGCTCGGGCAAACCCGTCGAGGAAGTTATACGAGACGTCATTGAAGTGCCGTTCAGGGTCCTCGGTAAAGCCCACAAGCTTAACCTGAACATGGGCAACGACGGGCACCTTGGAAACTACATGCTGACCCCGGACGCGCGAGTTCTTTTTGTGTGCGACCTCGACGACGCCCGAGACCTTTCAGCTGCGATAGGCAAAAAAACGGGTGACGACGAAAAGGCAATGGATAGGGATTATCAGTTGCTGGTGCGCTGCTTTGACACACAACTTGACACGGTGTTTTCGCGGGCGGGCTTGAAGGAAGGCGGATACAGGGAACTCCTCGGCGGCGTAGAGCAAGTCTACAGGGATTCGCGCGG
>JBDRCA010000018.1:0-6084 GCA_043822165.1 Candidatus Altarchaeota archaeon | reverse complement strand
GTCGCCCAGTCGTCGTGGACTACCCCATCCCATGCGTCTATGATGACCGGCCTTACTCCGGCAGAGCACGGGCTGATCTACTATGAGAATCCTGGAAAGCTGGGTGATGACATACCGACGCTGGCAGGGATTATGAGGGATGCAGGTTACGCTACTGCAGGCTTTTACGGCGGGGCCTTCCTGAACCCTAAATTCGGGCTGGACCGTGGATTCGACGTTTATCAGAGAGGAGGCAAGTCATTCAAGGAAAACATTAACCTGTCTATCACATGGATAAAGGAGAATTCAGGGAGAAAATTTTTTCTCTTCCTCCACGGGTTCGACGTCCATAGACCCTATAATCTTTCCAGTGAGGAGAACATCTTCTACGACTACAACGGCACATACGATGTGTCCTCGTTCTGCCTGGATGAGGGAAACTGGCCTGAAACAGACGATGAGGAAGAGTATGTGATATCCCAGTATGATACGGGAGTAAGACACGCCGACGATCTTTTAGGAGGGTTCATAAGGTTCCTTGAGGATGAAGGGCTTATGGAGGATACAGTAGTCATAATCACCGCTGATCACGGGAAACTGTTTTTTGAGCATGAATGGTGCGGGCATGTTAGCCAGGTTTATGAGGAGGCTTTGCACGTGCCTTTGATAGTGAGGACTCCCGGCTCGGCAAGCAAAAGGATTGCCGGGCAGGTCCCGGCATCCATCAGCATACTGCCGACAGTTATGGGGCTTGCCGGCATAGACGCTGAGGTAAACAAAGCAAACAGCCTCCAAAGCTTTCTTGAAAGCGGGCACCCCGCATTCGAATACATAGTTAGCGAGACCGGGCGCGGAAGCCCCGGCAATGAGACACGATTCAAAAGAAGCATACGAACCGAAAAATGGAAGCTTGTGTACTTTAGGAAGGAAAACATTACAAGCTACTTTTTATTCGACCTTGAAAACGACCCCCGGGAAAAAGAGGATAAATCAGGGGAATACCCTCAAGTTTTTAATGAAATGAAAAAATTAAATGAGCGCATAAAACTTGGGCACGCCCCAAGCAAAGCCGAATTAGATGAGGAGACAATAGAACAGCTAAAAGCCTTAGGATACCTAAGATAAAAAAAAAGTGGCGAAAAAAAATCTGCTGCACACCTTAACCGGAAAAAAGAAAGAAAAAAAAGACTTGTTGTTCAGAGTCCTCGACTTCAGAAGCCCAGTCATAACAAAGGCCTCAGGCCTAATGCTTACCGACGAAGACGAGAGAAACTACCTGGACTTCGCATCAGGACAACTTTGCTCTTGCCTCGGCCACAGCCACCCCCGGCTAGTTGGCGCAATAACGGAGCAGGTGGGAAAATCGATTCACCTTGGCTCGAGATTCCTCTCTGATAGCGTGCTTGAAGCAGCGGAAAAGTTCGCGGCAATCACCCCAAAGAAATTAGAGAAGACTGTTTTCCTGTCGACTGGTACGGAAGCCAACGAGTTCGCGCTAAGATGCGGGAAAGCCTACAACGAGAAAAACGTGGTCGCAGGATTCGACCGAGGATACTACGGCTCATCAAACTACATGGGAGGGCTCTCTCACCCAGGCAACAAGAGGGGAATTACTTATCCAGCCGAGGATGCTGCAAAGATTACGACGCCGTACTGCGCAAGATGCCCGCTCAATAAAGAATACCCCTCATGCAGTATAGCGTGCATCGAAAAGAGCAGGGAGGAGCTTGATCGTTTCGACGGTCAGGTCTCGTCTTTCATCGTCGAGCCGGTTTTGTCCGCGGGCGGGATGATCGTGCCGCCGAAAGGATACTTCAAGAAGTTGTCTGAGTTGGCTCGTGAGCATGATGCCCTGCTTGTCGCCGACGAAGCTCAGACAGGGCTTGGGAGGACAGGGCGGTGGTTCGGCTTCGAGCACTGGGGGGGTGTTGTCCCGGACGTGCTCGTTGTATCAAAGAGCGCGGGAGGCGGATACCCTGTTTCCGCGGTAATAACGTCCCGGGAAATCGAGGAGGGGGTGCGCAAGAAAGGTTTCTCCCACATTAGCTCGCACATGAACGACCCGTTGGGCGCCAAGGTTTTCTCGACAGTAGTGGACGTAATCGGAAAGGAGCGTCTTGTGGAAAACGCCGAGTCCATGGGAGCTTACCTTAAGGAGAAGCTCGATGGAGTGAAGGCCAGGCATGCAGAGGTTGTCTCTGACGTCAGGGGAGCGGGATTGATGGTTGGCGTAGAGCTTTCCGGAGACGGGGAGGCAACTGAGAAAAAGGCGATGAGCATAGAGTCATCATGCCTTGAAAACGGGTTGGTATTAGGTTACGGGTCTTTTTACGGCGTCTTCAGATTGTGCCCGCCGCTTACCGTCACCAAGGAAGATATCGACGAGGCAGCCGCAATATTCGAGAGAGCGCTGGCTGAGGAGTGAATTTTATGGCATCGTCTGCTCGAGGAGATAAATGCTTTGCTGGTGAGATTGGTTCATTTTTTTTCGGAAGCCTTGGAGACTACAACCCGCTCTCAAACATGCATGATTCGGCAAAAAGGTGGCTTGGGATAAAATCCGGGTCTAGGGCGTTCACCGCCCCATTCAAGGTCTGGGTTGACGTGACGGACGCATGCAACCTAGCATGTATCTTCTGCAGGACGCATTCCCCGCTTGCTAAGGCTCAAGGACGCCGGAACAATTTCATGGAGATTGACATGTTCAAGGGAATCGTAGACGAGCTTAGCAGCATTGGCGTAAAGGAGATTGTTTTTTCCCCGCACGGTGAGCCGTTCGCGCACCCAAACTTTTTGGAGATGGCGGAATACGCCGCCGGCAAAGGCTTGAAGTGTTCGATAGTCACCAACGGAACGCTTTTAGACGAGGAGACTGCGAAAAGGCTTGCAGGGCTTGATGTTGAGTTGCGCGTGAGCCTTCATTCAGGAGACGCGGATGCGTGGAAGAGGCTTCAGGGCGGGGCTGCAGTCCCGGACTTTAAGAGGCTGAAACGCGTTTTGAAAATCCTGAACGCGGAAGAAAGCTTAGCCTCAGTGGACTTGTATGGCGTCGTAACGAGCGCAAACTACATGGATGTTGCAGGCATCTACAAACTCGCAGCGGAGACGAAGACTGGGAGGGTCGTATTGCAGCCGTTCGTAAGATTCGGTGGCGGGGAGAAACTCGCGCTCACGGCAGCGCAAAGCGAGGAACTCAAAAGCGGGCTTGAGGATGCGCGCAAGTTAGCCGCGCAAAACGGAATCAAGGATAACATAGACGAGCTATTGCATGACAGGGCGTTTTCCCGGGATGGCGTCTTTGACTATGATTTGGAAAACAGCTTCGACGACAGGATACCGTGCAGGGTAGGGTGGTTTTACTCGAGGATAGATGTTTCCGGGAACGTGTTAGCGTGCCCGCACGGGGCATCAGTTGGGAGCATACGCAATGAAGGCTTTGAGGAGATATGGAAGTCCAAAGAGTATGCAGCCGCCCGCAGGGAGATGGCAGCTGCATTCAAGAATCCTGAAGCAGGCGGGAAGTATCCGTGCAGGCTGTGCTGTTTCATAGAGTTGAACCGCAAAGTCGAGCAAGCCTCAATCGCCAACATCCTGAGGAGACTGTTAAGGATTTAGGCTCTCACCGTATATTCGATCCAGCTTCTTTGTAAAGACTGGGACGCTGGATTTTTCATCTGCCTGCCTCCTACCAGCATCCCCCATCTTCCGCCGTAGGGATGCGTCCTCGACAAGCTCGGAAAGCTTTTCCGCGAGGGAGTGCGAATCCCCATAGGGGGTGAGGTAGCCTGACACGCCGTCTTCGACAAGCTCTGGGATGGCGTACACGTCCGTTGAGATGACGGGGAGAGCGCACGCCATAGCCTCGAGAATCGAGTAGCCGAACGTTTCGAATCTCGAAGGCAAGACGAAGACGTCGTGGTCCAAGTACATCCTGGGAAAAACCTGGTCGTGGGCCAGATTAGAGTAGACGCTTATTCCCGGCTCGGACTCGACTGAGCGGAAGGAATCCTCCGTCACGACGGAAAGCGTTACGTCGAATCTCTTGCTTAGTCTTGCGAATGCTTCAGTCAGGACTAAGAGGCCTTTGCGCGCCCAGTCCCCTCCAATGAACAGGAGCCGCACAGTATCCCCATCCCGCCTGAGTTTTTTCTTCGGCATACACACCGGAGGATAGAGGATGCAGGACTTTTCTTTTATCTCCGGGAAAAGCTTTAGGCTTTCCGTCCGCGCCTTATCAGACCAGAAGAGAATCTTTCTAAGATTCTTATTCAACAAAAAATGCTTTAAGACAATCCGCTGGTACGCTCTCGCCAAAGGCGACCTCATGTCAATGTCTTTTAGGGGGCTGTGTTCAGGGTTGTTGGTCAGGATATAATCTCCTTCCACGCAAGACACGTACGGTTTCTTCGTGGATATCAAACCCTGATTGTAGAAGACTAAGTCGACATCATCCTCCACACCCCTAAAGGCCCTAAACTCCTTGGTCCGCCACCTCAAAAGCCTGTTTACTGCCTCAAGGCGGCGGTAGTATTGGACTTCTGATGCATTTGACACCTTCTGGTTTTTCAGGAAACCGAAAATGTCAAGATTGTGCCATTCAAGCTTGGCGCGAGGTATCGAGTAGTTAACGTCTGATGGAGGATTCTCCAAAAGATTCCTGACATACTGAGTCCCCCCGTGAGGCCTGCTCCTCTCACCGAAGTATCCTGCGACAAGACAATTCATTCCCCGACAAGCCTCCCATAAAGTCTTATGAATTTTTTGGCGATATTATCAGGGTTGAATTTCTTCGCAACGTATCTTACGCCTTCAGCACCCATCCTACACCTCAGAACAGGATCCCCCAGAAGAAGAATTATGTTGTCTGCGAATGCGTGAGAATCCTCAGGATCGGATAAAAACCCGGTCTTGCCGTCAGCCACTGCCTCCGAGATTCCCCCGACGTTGCTTGCGACAAGAGGAGTCCCACAAGCCTGAAACTCCAACGCGACGTTAGGCAGCCCCTCCGAGCGGGAAGGCATGAAACCCAGCATCGCACCCCGCATAAGCTCAAGGACCTCATCGTGAGCCTTCAAGCCCAAATACACGATGTTTTTCCTGCCACTGAACTGCTCCGCCCAGTATCCATCAGATTCTCCGCCCCAAAGACTTGAGGAGCCGGCGACGTAAAGTGGAGTGTTGACTCGCCTGTCCTCAAGCAGCCTGGTGGTTTCAAGGAGAGTGTCCACACCCTTAAGAGTCGAGAGCGCTCCGACGAAGAGTATGTAATCCTGTCGCGGAGAATCCGGCGTCTTGGAGACTGCAACTGGGTTGTAGATGACTTCGACTTGTTTGCCGGGAAACATCCTCCTTGAAAACGAAGCCACGTTTTCCGAGCACGCTATTATCTGGTCGATTCCATTGAAGCCTTCAGCGCCCCAACGGTTTATGTCAGCCAAGTGCTTGCGTATGAAATCCTCTTCTTCAGGGGAGTAAGGTGAACTGCTTCCCCGCTTCTGGAGAGAATTCCAAAGGAGGGGGAGGGTTTCACCGTGCAAGTGAAGGATTACCTTCCACTTTTTATCTCCAAGAAAGTAGAAGTAGGTGTGGGACATGCAATGCAGTATGTCTGCGTCCGGGATGGCGTCCATGCTTTTTCGGATGTAGTCCACCTCTGAACCGGCCTCTATCCCGTGGAAGAAGACGTTCGGCGCAAGAGCCTGGACTCCCCTGCCCCTGCCGATGACGGATACCTCAGCCTTCCCGGAAAGAAGCCTTGCAAGCTTGAGTGAGACGCGCTGCACGCCGCCCATCGGTTTTTCAGGCGAGATTTCCGCGGAATACTTGACCCAGATAACGGCTTTCATTTAAGCATCCTCCCGTATAAATGCATATATTCTTGCAGGCATTTTTCGGGGCTGAAACTCTTTTTCACGTGCGCGACCCCTGCTTTTCCCATTCTGACTCTGAGAGAAGGATTGCTTAGAAGTCGTGTTATGTTTTCCGCGAAAGCCTCTGGGTCATCCGGGCCGGAAAGGAACCCGGTCTTGCCGTCGACAACAGCCTCCGGGATACCCCCCGCATTGCTTGCGACAATTGGCGTCCCGCAGGCCTGAAACTCCAGGG
>JBDRCA010000017.1:0-27980 GCA_043822165.1 Candidatus Altarchaeota archaeon | reverse complement strand
CATTCAATGATATAAATGCGCATCTCCCACCCTAAAAAAAACCTGTAAAAAACTATCTTTTAAAGAATTCTATAAGATACAGGCTATTTTACTACTAGCTAATTTGGAAAGAGTATTAATATTGAATAGGTCATAAGATTAAACACCTTGTGAACCCACATATTCACAGCAGTAGAGCATAATAAATAACTTACTATGGCGGATAAACCAGAAAACCAGATATTGACGGCATTAGTCGAGCACAAGCCGGGAGTCTTGCAGAGGATTTCCTCGATGTTTTCGCGCAGGAGATTCAACATAAACAGTATTACTGTCGGCCCCACCGACAACCCCGATATTGCGCGGATGACGATTCTCACTAAGGGCGACGAGAGCATTCTGGAGCAGATTACGAAGCAGTTGAACAAGCTACCAAACGTCATAAAAGTCATGGACATCACCGGGGAGCACGCTGTTTGCAGGGAGTTGTGTCTGGTTAAGATTCACACGCCAGACGAGCGCGTGCGCTCCCAAGTCATCATGTACGCTGACGTTTTCAGGGCTAACATCGTCGACGTCGCCCCGAAGTCTTTGTGCGTCGAGATTACCGGGGACTCAGACAAGATTAACGCGTTCGTTGATCTGGCCCGCCAGTTCGGCATAAAAGAGCTTGCTCGCACCGGGATGACCGCGATGCAGAGGGGCTAAGTTTCTCATGAAGTCTTCTTTCAAGCTCGTGTCCTTGTTCGGGATTCCGGTTGAGATTCACGTAAGCTTTATTCTTTTTTTCGTCTTGTTCCTGCCGTTAGGCTGGGGTGGGGTATTCTTCTTCGTGACTGTTTTCTCGTTCGTGGTCTTGCACGAGCTCGCGCATTCGTTGGTCGCGAAGGCGGGGGGTGTTCCCGTGGAGAGGATTGTGTTGATTTTTTTCGGTGGCGTGGCTAACGTTGAGGTGCCTGAGAATCCGCGGCTTGAGTTGGCTATGGCTTCTGCGGGGCCGGCGTTTAATCTCGTGGTTGTTGGATTGTGTTTTGTTTTGATACATTTTTCCGGCGTTGCCTCCTTAGGGTACTTGGACGTTATTTCCCCCGAGGATTTCGCGTTCACGGGCGGCCACGTCCTCCACACGGTAATGTACGTGAATCTGTTGCTTGCATTGTTTAATATTGTTCCAGGGTTTCCCATGGATGGGGGCAGGGTTTTGCGCGCGATACTGGCTCTTCGAATGGATTATCTTGCTGCGACGCAGCTTTCGGTGTCGGTCGGCCAGCAGCTTATTTTTCCGCTTCTCTTGGTTGTGGGAATACTGGACGGAAACATAATCCTGATGGTGATATCGTTCGCGTTGTTTGTTACAAGCGGCAGTGAACTAAAGATTGTCAAGTTCAGGCGGGCGTTCAGGGGCTTGAAGGTGTCTGACTTGGCCAACAGGAACGTTGCAAAGGTTGATGGGACTACTCTTGTCTCCGACTTCATACTCCATCTTATGGATTCTTCTCAAGCTTCTCATTACGTCGTCTACGGCGAGGGCGGTCGCGTGTTGGGCGTCATGGATTTAAGGGATGTTAAAGACGTTGGCGGGAATCTTTCGAAGCCGCTGAGCGGGTTCGCCACGCAAAAATACTCGGTGTTGGATGCTTCCGCGCAGGTTTCAGACAACGTAAAGGATGTCTTGTCCGCGGACTTTATGCTGGTGGTCTCAGACAAGAAAGTCGTGGGTTACTTGACACATAATCTCGTGGCTGACGCCTACTATCGCCGCGGTCTTAAACGGCTTGTGAGTTAGGCTTTTTACTAACATAATACTAATAAATTTAGTTATGGTTCCGGCCGTTCCAACCCACGTCAGAAAAACCGCTGTGTTTTTCATAATGCTCGCTTTGCTATTCCTCGCTTCAACCGGCATAAGCCAGGACTACTCCTGCATGAACGACTACGCAATCTGCGGCGACGACTTCGAGCACGATCCCTGGTACGGGTTCATTCTCATAGACAAGTTGGGAAAATACCAGGGTCATCCTGATGACTCAAAAGTGTATGGCCTGATTACTACTTCATTACCCTCCAGCACTATCCCTTCAACGACGACGGGGCCTGCCACGTCGACGACGACTAATCCGTCAAGCTCGACAGTGCCTGTTGGACCACTTCCTGAGGCCGGGCCTGGCGTTTCCCGCGCCTATTGTTTCGTAAAGCAGATTAGGGTTTTCAACAACGGCTCCTACACCTGCAAAGACGAGCTTGCCGGCACTTGGGATACTTCTAACTGTGACGACATAGAAAATATTGGTGTCGCGAACCGGACTACTGCGTTCAGCGGTAAATACACTGTCTTGGGTCAGCAGACTAAAAAGTATCCCGCATCTGTGAATCCTGCGCTTATGAGTTCCGCTGACGTTGACGACGCTTTCTCGAAGATTGGTTTGTTCGTGGTCGTGGACGACGACTACTACATCATAGGCGTTGACGAGGAAGAGTACGTAAAAGAGATGTGGCGCCAAGAGCAGAGTAGGTACAAGACGTATGAGAGCGCGGTTCTTTCTTTTGTTTATACTCTCGCAAGGACTTGTGATGTTGTCGGTATCGTCAATGATTCTGCGACTTGTAAGCGGGAGAGGATTTTCGCAAAGGATTTGAAGTTTGTGGGGGCTAATGAGACTAATGTTTACGAGAAGAACGTCGAGATGTTCGCTTACCAGCCGTGTCTCTGGTTTGTGATAGACTACGGCAAGTTCGTCAGATACCCCGGCACTATGATAGTGGTCTTGAACAAGTCCAAGTTCGGCTCCCATAAGGGATTCAATTTTTTCGCGATAGTCGACCAAGAGACTCAGGCCATAAACCACGTTTACGTGGAGTCTGTTTTCCCGGGAACATATCCTGGTGCCGTTCAGGGCGAAGTCTGCTGTGAAGCCGTCTTCTTCGACAACATATCCTACCAGTGCGTGCCCGTAGGCAGGTGCCCCTCACCCGACGAGGAAGCATGCTGGAAAAGCTCGCTCGAGTACGGCGGCTGCACTGAAGTCGGCGAAACCAACTGCTTCGACTGCGTTAACGCGCCAGACGAGCACAAGGTGAACAATGCGCTTTACACGTGGAACAAGAATGCGGCGGACCGGTTGTTCGGCTGCGACGATTGCGGGGCAGGCAACTACACGTGTTCCCTGGGTGCATCCATTGCTACTAGCAGGAAGGATTTCCCGGATGTCTTCGTTGCTCCCGAGGACTGGCCTTCTGATTTTTATGAGTCCTGGGAGGAGTGCGGTTATTATCCGACGTGGGATCTCTCTCACTGGACCGGGCCTACAAGCGGCGTCTGGAGTTCTGGAAACTGTAATTGTCTCACTGGCTGGAGGGGCAAGATGGGTGGCGCAGGATTAGATGTTAGCTGGATGTGCCAGGCAGCCGCGTGCAATGAATGCAAGGATAGAGGATACGGGTGCCAGTGGGAGACGGGAAGCAGGAACGGTTGTTTCAACTGCCGCGACCCCATGCCAGACGGAAGACCAGACCCAATACTCATAAACGAGTCCGTGCCGTCGATAATCTCAGTCATTGTCGCGGTATTCGCCAATGAATCACACTACGACGGAAGCTCCGTCAAGTGCGGCGACAACACGGGGCGAGGATACGAGTACGTGTGGCTTGACCCCGGTTGCGTCGGAGGATGCGCCAGCCAAGACTGCATGCTTCCCTGGGGCGGAACCAAAATAGACGACATGCCAGACGACGACTTCCCGCCAGGCTGGAACCCCAACAGAGACGACTGGAAGCTCTCCGAGCGAGGCGGAGGAGTTACCTGGGGGAAAGTCATGGGTACTGCAACATTCAATTACATGGATTATCCCACGGATGCCGACCCAAAAAACTGTTCCGACTGGATGGGCGAGGACCCGCTGGTGGACCCGTCCGACTCGACCGAGGAGCCCCCATGGTTTTGGGGTGACCGATACTCAAGCTGCGTGTTCGAGGATTTAGGCGACCCCACGACTTTCACCTGTAACTGCACGCGCCCGGAGCACGAGCCAAAGAAGCACACGCCTTGCGTGTGCGGTGACCCTGCATCCCCTAAACCCAAGAGCCTGCCTACCAACTACGATGACTGCCTCGGCAGCCCCTGCTGGCTTCAGGGAGACCCAGGCACGACTACCGTCCCCGCTACAACAACGACCACGCCAGTCACTACCATCCCCACGACAACTACCGTTCCCAGCAGCACTACCCTCCCTGCTTCAACCACTGTTCCCGGCTCCCCCACAACGAGCATCCCAACCACATCTACCGTCGCCGGCTCGACCACAGTTCCCACCCTCACCACCATCCCGACTACAAGTACGGTAATGCCTGACATGTCCGCTACCCTTCGCTACTACAGGCTCTTCAACAGGGATACCGTCTGGACCAACACATTCAAGATAACGCCTGAAATATCAAACGTAACCGTGAAAGAGTGCACAAAGCTCATAACATGCGCGGAAGCA
This sequence comes from Candidatus Altarchaeota archaeon, assembly GCA_043822165.1. Taxonomy (GTDB): domain Archaea; phylum Altiarchaeota; class Altiarchaeia; order IMC4; family SCGC-AAA252-I15; genus SCGC-AAA252-I15. Next base: position 23,520 of record JBDRCA010000017.1, on the reverse strand, counting down.
TACACTGACATCAAGGAAGTAAAAGATGGTGGAACCTTCCTGTCGAAAGAAAACTCACTCCCGGATCTTTGCAACTTCCACGCATCATCTCTCGTCTGCGACGGATGCTTGTACTCCGACGACGAATGCAGGGGCTGCTTCGAGCCAGGCGCCGACTTCAACGTAACCATCTGCCACGACTACCCCGACAACGACACATGCGACCCCAACGGATGCAACATAGCAGGCGGATGCTTCTGGAGAGGCGACCCTGGCGTAAGCGGGGGAGGAGGATGGTGCGAGCCCTGCTCTAGGGCGCCAAGCCACAACGTATGCATGTCATACTTCACGTTAGAGCAGTGTACCTCTGACCCGTGTGGTTTCGAGAACTGCGGCTGGGATCCTGACCATGAGATTTGCCGGACACAGGGCTACGGCAACAGGGACTGTGAGGCGATGTGCGGTGCAAGCGGCTCAGATAACGACTGCGACGAAAAAACAGTCTGCAATATGACGTCTCCGGTCTCCACTGAAGGATGCACCTACGACACCATAGTAATGGGTTCTCCGGGAACCGTAAACGCGAACTGTCTGTCCTGCGACAAATTCAGGGGCGCCAAATGCCTTTACTATGCGACCAAGGATTCATGCGAAGACGACTTGTGCGGATTCAAATGCTGGTGGTGGGAGCCAAATCCTCCTAACCTGCCTCAGTGCCTAAACTGCGACCCATCCGCAATGTCCAAGGGATGCGGGGCATACGACTCCATTCCAAACTGCAATGAAAACCCCTGCGACATAGAAGGCGGGTGCGCGAGGACGGAATCAGACCAGTGCATGTCATGCAACTTCATCTCAGAATGCGAGATGTACGGGGAAGCATCATGCACTGAAAACCCGTGCGGAATAGGAGACGGCTGCGGTTGGAACCCGGACACAGGAAAATGCGTAACCGCGCGCTCATACATGGGTCTTTGCTCTGACATCGCGGGCAACGACCTCACGAAATGCCTCACTGACGCTGCCACAGTAGTCCCCGGCGGCTGCTGGGCCTCCATGACTGCTTCCTGCCCATTCGGTTGTTTCGGCTCTTCACCATGGTGTTTCACGCTTACGCCTCCATTCTACTGTTGGCCCGTAAGCACTGGACTGTGTGTGAACTGCAACGGCCTCGACGGCCTGCCGGTTTCAAGTTGCTACGACTACTCAAGCAACAACGCCTCTGAAATCCTAAACGTCGACCACGGTCAAGGAGGCTGCATAAGAGACGACTGCCAAGTGGGTCCATGCGGCTGGGACCCGGACCGCGAAAGATGCATACCCGCCCTAACAGTCGAACCCGGCAACGGCTCAGGCTGGATTAGAAGCGGCGGCAGGACGGGAGACACCGGCGAAAACATAGGCGGCGGAAGATTATACGTCCACTCGGGAGGAGGCGCCAACGTCCCCAACCAGTCGGAATCCGAAGGATTCTCCCTCATGAAACACTGGAAGAACCCCGGCTTCGGACTATTCGACTGGGAAATGTTCTTCAGAAACGCCTCCATCTGGTCGGAAGTAAAAGAAATATACACTCTCCAAATCATGCACGAACACTTCGAAAACAAGACCCCCGTCAAACGCTCCACCGACGGAGCCACCATCAACGTGAACTGCGGCTGGCAAAACCTCATGTCCTGTGACATAGATACAATGAAGTGCGGTACTTGGACGGACGAAGAAAACTATGACCTCTCAAGCGGTTACTGGGATACCCTAAAGAAGAGGGAGCCGATGGAAAACACGGAGCGCCCTGACCCTCCGCCGGAAATCTGCGGGGAATTATGCGCGAAAAAAGTCATCAAGTGGGCTCAATACAACATGACTGCGAGAGACCGCGCGCTCGACCGCCAAGGTGATCCCTGGAGGTACTGGAATTATACTATACACGGTGGCTCCGTTGACATCAAGATTAATGAGACCCGTCTGGGAGAGACGAATAGTAGGACGACGATAGAGGGGAGTTTCACGAAGAACCCGATTTTCAAGCTTAGCACGGACCATGGGAACGTTTTCCCGCTTCCAAGCCACCCCTACACTCACCTGAACTGGTTCAACATGCCTAACTATGGGGAGGACTGGTCATTGCAGGATGATTCGGCCAACATTTCCGTCGACTTAAACTACACCATAAACGCGACTCTGACGCGGGCCCCGCTTGCGATGCAGTGCCTATGGGACGGGTGCCTGCACCACACGGGTTGGGCGAGCGCCTACGGCGGAGGCTTTGATCCTCCGTGCGGTACTGAGCATGACAGGGTTTATTGGGGTGACTGGGAGAAGAGGTGGTGTGTTGGAAGTTGTCCGTGCAATGACTGGGATGAGAGCACGTGTGTGGCGCAGCAGAGCAACGGGCAGGGCGGTAAGGCGGACTGGATTGATGCGTGGGTTAAGTGCATGGAGTGGACTAACTATACGTGCGGCTACATAGGGCCTATTCCCATAGAGTGTTGCATATGCGCTCACGAGGATAGTAATAGCACGGATTCGTGGTGGGTGTGGAATTTCGCGTGGCAGTTCAGGTGCGTGTCCTGCTGGAATCACGACAGGTGCGATTACCCTCTTTCCGAATCGGGGGGTTCAGGAGGAGGAAACAAGCGGTTCCTCGAGGAGATAAATGATTCCTCGGTGGTTGTCGCAGCATCGTACGGCACGAAATTCTCGATTTCAAGGCCTCTCGGTCCGGGATACACTCCCACAGACAAAATGAAAGTGAATATAACCGGCTACATAGACACTTACGGAGACCATAACGTAACCGCCTACATACGGATTAAGGCGGAACCGGACCTTCTCAACGGATTCAACATACGGTTCCCCGAGAAATTCTATTTCGAGTACACGGCGAAAACATATCCCACAGAACACGAGCTATACCGCACCCAGAGGACGTGGGAGCTTGACGAGTGCATACACCATCCGACCATAACCGATTTCCCCGGCGATGAATCACTCCTCTGGTGTCCAGAAGCCAGCGGCAGTCTAGATTACGTGGAGTGCGGGGATTATCCGCCTTACGAGAACCTTAAGCCTCCCGGCGAAAAAGAGTTCGAGTCCCAGACCCTCATGTGCTTGGACACGAAGACGAAGGACTTCTACACGATGATAATGAAGCTACGCCAGCCCGAAAACGCGTACTTGGTGCTCGTCAACAACCCCCTCAAGAAATGGAACCACTACTACGACCTGTTTCTTGCGGTAGACAAAAACTACACCTGGGAGCTGCCGCTATACGGGATAGACGCGGGAGTATTCTGGTTCGACGCGATGACCTGGGTGGACGCGAGCCAGGCGTTAGGCGTTGCCAGAAACTTCCACGAAGACGAAGCAAACTACTATGACTTGGCTGCGCTTTACCCGCAGCTTAAGCGCCCGGACAGGGAATACGCGATGCTTTACAGGAACTTCACGGTCACAAACCTGCACGGAGTCAAACTCAACAAATACGTCGACGTAAACGGTATAGTGAAATACGACCGGGAAGACGGAGTATACCACATATACTTCAACTCAAAGACCCTGAACGCATCCGTCCTAGGTTCAAGCTACATCACGCTTTTCACCAACTACCGCAGCGTAAACGTGCCTCTCCTAGGCTCGGCATCCGGAGGCGCCCCAAGCCTTTCCTCGCCCACAACACCCATGGCCTTCCCCGTCGCCTCTGCCCCATCAGTCTCAAACTACGTAACACAGAGGAAAGGCGTAATACTGACCATAATCGCCCCAGACAACCCCAAAGCATTCACGAACGTCGACATCACAGTATCCATAAGCCCCGACCCCCCGGACAGCATAGACCCTGAAAGAGTAATCAAACTCGAAGTATGGGAGCCATACCACCAGTACGTCGAAATAAAACGCGGCGACCCCGGCCCACACCTGTCATTCATGATAGAAAAAAGCAAGGCCGCTGTAACCGCAAAATATGCGGGCTCAGGAGACGACGCCAACGGATACAAGGCAGCCGTAGCATACAAACTAATCTCGCCAGACACTCCGACAGCCCTTGACTGGCTAGTCCAAAACATACTGCTCCTCGCACTCGCCTTCGCGGCAATAGTATCCTACAGATTCTTCATGGAAAAAAGAATGGACTACTACACGATGATGCAGGAGTCCGGCTTATACGAAATGCTCAAAGACTTCTTCGGATTCAAGTAAAATGACAGAGAAAGGAAGAAACACAGCGGGAAAAACCGCGGTATTCCTCATACTCTCACTCCTAGCCATCCAACTAGTCCAGGCCGGCTGGGTCACCGACGTCTTCCTATGGATTGGATTCAAGATATCATTCCTCTTCAACTTCCTCGTAGACTTGCTAGTGCGCCTACTAAACGAGCTCCTGCGAATGTTCTTCGACATCATGCACGACAGCCTCCTAGCCTACCCCACACTATACCCCCTTAAAACATCATCTGGAGCACTAACCTCGACGGGAGTCATACTCAAAAACTTCATGATAGTGCTCGTCCCACTATACGTATTCAGCGTCCTAATAGCAGGCTCGTATCTAGTTTTCATGTCTCATTCACCCAGCGGCAGAGCACAAGCCAAGATGATATTCGACAAACTCCTCGTCAGCATGATAATCGTGCCGCTCTCACCCGCACTATACGAGCTTTTACTGAAGACAAACGACGTCATAACCAGGAGCATAATCCAAGTCATAACAAGCGGAATAACCCAGAGCAACAACATAGGGGAAGCATTCTTCAATGCAATATCAGGGATGCCTGTGAGCGCTAAAATAGTCTTTCTTTTAACGTTTGTCTACATCTTATGGCTTGCATTGTTCGCGTTGATGACAATGTGGTTCCGCTACCTGGTGTGCCTTGCCATGGGAATGATGTTCCCCCTCACATTGTTCCTCTACCTCCACGACTGGACGAAACAATTGGGGACGAAGCTTCTGCGCTTCAACATAATATGGATTTACACGCCGACGATTATGGCGGTCTGGCTTGCCATGGGCGTTGCCACAGTCGAGTCAGCGTCTGAAAGAGGAGTACTGTCCGCAAGCGCGACACCCTTCTTCCTCATGGCATCCCTCCTGATGGTATCCTGGGCTCCTCTCCAAATGAGCGGCGTCTTAAAGTGGATAGGCGGAATACTGTCCTCCGTGGGAATGCTCATACCTGGTGGATGGGGTATTGCTTTAGCTGCCGTGGGCGGTCTAATGCAAGGCAAGTCCCCGTCCGCTATAGCATCGGTCGGCCTTAAAATCGGCGTCTCCAGGATGTTTGGTGCAGCGAAGAAGGCGTTCAAGGCTGCGAGGCAGGGAGGACCCGTCGGACGGATGACGGGCGCTAAATCAGCCGTGCCAGAATCCTCCGACATGAAGGCTGCGAAAAAAGGGCCCGCTCCTGAAGACAAGTCTTCGATTGGCAAGGGGCCGAAGGTTTCCGGGAAGGCAGGCACAGGCAAGGCAGCCGGAAAAGGGGTTGATGCGGCTAGCAAGGGCGCAGCCAAGGGTATTGAAGCCGGATCCAAGGCTGCGGGTAAGGCAATCTCTGCAGGCGGGCAGGGTGCCGGCGCGGGTATTGGTGCTGCTATCGGTGCTGCAGTATTCGGATATGGAGCGGCAGTGGGTGCGAAAGTAGGCGGGGCCGTTGGCAAAGTCGCAGGTAAGGCTATTGGTACTGGAGTTCAAATGGCAGGGAAAGCAGCGGCAATGGGTGTGCGGGGCGCGGGCAAGGCTGCGAGTGCTGTCGCCAAATACGGGTTGAAGCCTCACGGGGCTTTGAGTGCTATGGGTGATGCACTCAAGGCTGGTAAGAATGCGATGGGTAAGACCCGTCTTGGACAGGCGATTGGGAACAAAGTCGGTTCTGCGCGTCAGGGTGTTGGTTCTTTCCTGCGTGGTCAAGCCGAGAAGTCGTCTACGCTTAAGGCATTGAAGAGTGGCGCTGATGCGGTTCGGAAGTCCGCTGAAGGCGGGAAAATCGCGAAAGGAAAGGACGCGGCCTGGAGGATGCGTCACCCCTTAAGGTCGCGGCGCGGCGAGACGAGGGAGAGCGCGACTAAGGCGCGGTCTTCTGGCGGGGAGCAGAAGGCGTCTGCTGATAAGCAGGTGCCTGAGAAGAGTCCGGCTGAGCGGCAGAGGCAGGATGAGACGAGACACAACTTAAAGGAGGAGCTTTCCATGCCGGATAGGATGCCTGATGATCCCTGGAAGGGTACCGGGGAGACGCTTGAGGGGATGGATACTGACGAGGACTAGGTTTTCCCGGCAACTCTTATGAAGTTTTCCAGTATCTTCATGCCGTCCGGCGTGTGTTCGACTTCAGGGTGGAATTGCACGCTGTACAACGGCTTCTCATTGTGTTTCAAGGCTTCTATGCTGCATATGTCCGATTCGGCAAGCCTTGTGAATCCGTCAGGCATCGAAGCGACCTCGTCTTTGTGGGACTCCCAGACCTGGATTTCTCCAGGCAGCCCCCTGAACAAGTCGTCTTCCTCCAGAATCCGTATCCCAACGCTCGCGTACTCTGCCTTGTCTCCTTGGTGCACTTTCCCGCCGAAGTGCTGTGCCATAATCTGGTGCCCGAGGCAGATGCCGAGTACCGGATACTCGCCCGCCAACAACTGCCTGCAGACGCCCATCCTGTCGGCATCCGCGTAAACCGAGTACGGGCCGCCGCTAAGTATTATGCCTTCAGGATTTGCGGAACGTATCTCCTCGAGGGGAGTGTAATTTGATATGATTTTTGATTCCGCCCCAAGGTACTTAAGACTCCTCCAGATGCGGTGCACGTATTGGCCGCCGTTGTCTATAATCAGGATCATTTCTTCTTCTTATAAGTCTACTTATCTTGCTTTAAAGTTAATATAATCTTGATGTTTCCAGTGAATGGCTCATCATCTAGGTCTGACAAGGGTGAGGAAATTTAAATGAGCGATGATTTTTCAGTTCTTCTCGCGAGTCCGCCGTACATCCGGCTTTTCGGCTTGCGCGTGTATCCTGCAATGCCGCTGGGTCTTCTCTACGTCGGGTCGACACTGCGTGAATGGGGCATAAATGCGAGTGTGTATTGCGCCGACAAGTCAAGTTCCAGAGACGTCAAGGACGCGTGCGCTTTCCCCCGCAATATGGAGCTTTACAGGCGGGGCGGGGAATACGTTAGGGCATTGAATTCCCTGCGGCATCCTGCTTGGGTCGAGTTCAAGGAAAAACTGGCCAAGTTCTCGCCCAGCGTGCTTGGGATTTCGGCGACGACTCAGACGTATCCTTCGGCGGTCAAGGCAGCGGAAATCGCCAAGAAACTCGACGAAGACGTGATAGTGGTCGTCGGCGGACCCCACCCGACGCTTATGCCCTCTGAAACGCTGGCGGAGCCGTGTTTTGACGTGGTGGTTCGCGGCGAAGGAGAGTACACGATGCTTGATTGCACGGAAGCCATACGGGAGGGAGCATCTCTTTCCGGTGTCTTGGGCGTATCCTTTAAGGATGGCGGCAGGCAAGTCCACAATCCTTCCCGGCCGTTAATAGACGACATAAATCTCCTGTCTTATCCTGACCGGGACCTACTGTTTGAACGCGAAAGATACTCTCCCGATTCGTTCGGGGGCATCGTCACTTCCAGGGGCTGCCCCAACAAGTGCAGTTATTGTTCGTGCACGATGCAGTGGGGAAACAAGCTGCGGTTGAGGACGCCTGAAAATGTTGTCGAGGAGATGGAGCATCTGCTGGAAGAATACGGGACACGAAATTTCAGTTTCGTGGATGACACATTCAACACAAGCAAGCGCAGAGTCCTCAAGATATGCAGGCTAATACGGGATAAGAACCTTTCCATAACCTGGAGGTGCCTTATCCGTGAGAGGAACATTGATGCCAACATGCTATCTAAGATGCGCGATTCCGGGTGCGTGTACGCGTGCATCGGAGTCGAATCCGGGAGCCAGCGCCTCCTGAACCGTCTTGGAAGAGATGCCGACTTAAGGAAAGTGAAAAAGGCGGTGAATCTCGTAAAGAAGGCGGGGATACGCCTTAACGCCTCCTACATGATCGGCGTGCCGGGGGAAACCCAATCCACACTCACGAAAACCGAAAAATTGATGAAGGAATTAGAAACCGACGTCAACGTTGAATTATTCCGCCCCTTCCCTGGAACGCCCATATGGCATGACCTGAAACAGAAGAAAAAAATAGTTTCCACCAACTGGGCCGACTACAACATGCTTGGAACCCCGATATTCAAGGGTTCCATAAACGAGGACGATCTCCTGAAAAAATACGAGGTGTTATCCGTCCGGTGAATGAAATGAGTTTATTGATAAAGGTTGGTGGCAGCCTCATGCGGGAACCAGGCGTCCTCGATGCAGTATTGGGTAAAGTCAGTGACATCTCTTCTGAACGACACATAATACTTGTTGCCGGCGGGGGCGCTCTCGCCGACGAGGTCAGGAGGCTGGACTCGACCTTTAAGCTTCCCGCGGAAGTCTCCCACAGGATGGCGCTTATAGCACTTGACCAGAACGGGCTGGTTTTGTCGTCAAAGATAAAGCAATCTCACGTCACCTCAGAGCTAGAGAGCATCAAAGGTAAGGGATGCGGTGTTTCAGTGTTCCTGCCGTCGGATTTCGCGTTAAGTGAGGAGGCTATCTCCAATTCATGGGATTTTACCTCCGATTCCGTGGCAGCTTACACTGCAGGTTGCATCGGCTTAAGTCAGCTAATCCTCTTAAAGGATGTTGACGGATTATTCTCCCAGGACCCTAAGAATCACCAAGAGGCGCGATTAATACGGCAGGCGGACGCATCCACTCTTTCAGGGTTTGAATCATTATGCATTGACAATAAGCTTTCTGAAATACTTCTCAGATTTAACTTAACGTGTTTTATATTAAACGGGAGGCATCCTGAAAGACTCGCAGAATTTTCTGCTTCAAAAAAATTTAGGGGAACCATGATACTGCCAAAATGAAGCTTTTGATAAGCCCCATGAACTCCGTGGAAGCCGCGGAGGCGGTCGCGGGAGGAGCAGACATAATAGACGTCAAGAATCCTGCCGAGGGCTCTTTGGGGGCGAATTTTCCCTGGGTTATAAGGGAGTTAAGGGAGGCTGTGCCTGAAGGCATTGAAGTCAGCGCCACGGTAGGGGATTTTCCCAATCTGCCAGGGTCCGCGTCTCTTGCGGCATTGGGCGCGGCTGTCTGCGGAGTCGACTACGTGAAAGTCGGGCTCTACGGAGTGAAATCCGAAGATGAAGCGGATTACTTCGCAAAGATGGTCGTCAAGTCAGTCAAAGACTTCAATCCTAACGTGTCGGTGGTGTTGGCTGCTTACGCGGACTACAGGAGAATCGGCTCGATAGACTTTAAGGCGCTGCCTGACGTAGCCTCAAATGCTGGCGCAGACGTCGTCATGATAGATACAGCAATTAAGGACGGCAAAAGATTGTTCGACCACGCAGGATTAACCGAGCTCTCAGGTTTTGTCTTGAGTGCCCACAGGATGGGGCTTAAGGCAGCGTTTGGCGGCTCCATTTTAGGGGAGGATTTCCCAGCTCTCTGCGACATCGGGGTTGACATAATCGGGGTCAGGGGCGCGGCCTGTGAGGGCGAGGATAGGAATTCGCACATTAAGGCCGCTAAAGTCCGAGCGCTTAAGTCTCAGCTGCTTGAATGCTTGAAGTAACATGAAAGTTACTCCTGTGGTGGACATCAAGGGCGGTGTTGTTGTCGGGGCTGTATCTGGCATCCGGGAAAAGTATCTCCCTCTTTCCAGTGGGATATGCGACTCCTCTGACCCCGTTGAAGTCTGCAGGGCTTTCATGGACTTCGGGTTCGAAAGCGTTTACGTCGCGGACTTGGACGGAATCGTCGAAAGAAAACCCAATCTTGACTTGATAAAGCGCATCATAGCTGACGTCGAGTTACATGTCCTCCTGGATGTTGGCGTTGAATCAAGAGAGGATGTATTCCCCCATGACGATGTTACTCCCGTTCTTGGTTCCGAGAGCCTGTCGTCACCGCAGCTGCTCGATGAGCTGGCAGGGGAGGGTGTGGAATTTATTGCAAGCATCGACGTGAAAGACGGCGCACTACTAAATAAACTTGGCTTGAATCTATCTGATTTCTTGGGTCTTCTTGACGGGAAACTCCCTAAGGATTATGAAGTGATTCTCTTGGACTTGTCCTGCGTAGGCACTCTAAGCGGCCCGAACACGAATCTCATAAAAAAAGTCAAGGCAAAACTGCGCAACAAAAAGATAATCTACGGCGGAGGAGTGCGCGACCTAGAGGACGTGAAAAAACTGCACAAGGAAGGGATACGGCACGTGCTGCTCGGCTCTTCGATACACTCCGAAAGATTCAGTAGAAAAGACTTGGAGGCAGCGCAATCCCTCTAAGCCCTAGTTGCCTCCTCTTGCGCGGCAAACAAGGCCATCGCGTAACTTGCAGTGGACACAGAGGCGTCCACACCCAATTCGTCTTCAAGATACACTACGTCCCCGAATCCGGCGCATTCAGCAGCTTTCGCGGCGAGAAACCTCGCTCCAAACCCGGAAACAACGACCGGGGGCTTTTTCCCGTACTCGCCCTTTTTCCTCTCATACACCGTCTTTAACGCGGAAGATATCTCATTGAGCTGCACATCATAGATTTGGCGTGCAATATCCTCTATGATATCCCTCTCAAGCAACGTGTCGTCTGCGCACACAAGGTGGGCAAGCCGAGTATACGCAAGATCCGGGTCCCTGTAACCGTAAAGCTCGCCGAAGTACTCCACGTACTCTTTATCGCTTATGTTGCCCAGGATGCGGTGAACGTCCGCGACGCTCGAAAAACTTTCATTGGCGGTCCTGGTCCTCCTCCCGTCGACGAGCACCTCATCCACCAGCCTCGCGTTTGAATAAAGGGCTCCAGTGTAGATGAGTTCAGAGGATGCAAGGCGTTCGTAATCGTGTCGGCCTGAAGCATCCGGTCTCCCGGACACGATGGGGATAACATCAGTCGTCGTGCTGCCCACGTCAACTAGTATGCAGTCTCCCTCGACGAGCCTTCCCACCAGGAGGGCTGAGGCGACCCAGTTAGCGGCGGCCACGTCATAAGGTTTCGCGATAACATCATTGTTTTCGATGAGTTCCCCAGACAAACCCATCCAAAAAACCCTCCCACTAAAGTGTTCACTAATCTTTCCGGCAAACGACGTTATCCCGTCAGAAAGCCTCGGAAACAAGACGGGCGTAAGCTCCGCAGTGCTGGTAACGCCCAAAACATCAATGCCTCTTCCCTCCTCGCATAAGAAACGTCTGAACTCCGTGACGAAGAAGGAAGGCATGCTCACCTTATGGGTGGAGCACGTCTGAGTGAAATCGTTCCAGCCGTTGAATTCAACGCAGCAGCCTTTGAAGTTGACTCCACCTATGTCTAATCCAGCCGAATAAACCATGACTTACTCGTCCACTACTTTTTTCCCGCGCTCCTGGGGAATAATCTTTTTGCCACCATCAAATCTTTTGCTCACGTCCTGGCCTTCAAAGAGCCTGTCCAAGAAGACTGCTAGAGCAGAGATTTCGGAATGCGGTTGATGGCCGACGGCAACGTTAAAGGAGGCTAAATCATACATGTCTGGGGGCACCTTCCTGCCGCCCACCACAACCAATTTGTCTTTGCCCGACTCCTTAAGTCTAGGCAAAACCTCGTCCAAGCTCAGCCCGTACATGGTAAGGTGTACCACTTCCCCATCAAATCGCGTAACAGTCCTCCTCCACCCCTCAACGAACCCGACACAAAAATCCCCGCCCCACCCCTCGACAATCCTTGCCACACTCTCAGCAACCCGCACATCCCGCTCATCGAACAAAATCTCGTCTGCCCCGAAAGCCCGCGCAGTCAACGCAAGATGCGTGCTAACCCTCTTGTCCCGCTCGAACCTGTGGCCTAGCCTTAACACGCTTACTTTCACTTTAGTTTCGCGGCCACTCCATCGCCTGCTAGGATGCCGGTTGCGGAAGCGTTCACGATATCCCTTGATAATCCTACGCCGTCGCCTGCCGCGAAAAGCCCTGGCATGCTGGATTCCATGTGCTCGTCAACTGTAATCCGCAGGGCATAGTATTTTATCTCGGGGGCGTACAAAAGAGTCGAGTCCGCCGCGACCCCAGGTATCACCTTGTCTAGCGCGTCAAGTCCCTCGAGGATGTCTGTGACGATTCTTCCAGGCAAAGCCATGGAGATGTCTCCCGGAGTCGTCTCCTTTAGCGTCGGGTGCACAGGGTTTGACGCTATGCTGTCAGGGTGGCTGCGCCGTCCCCTGCGAAGGTCTCCTGCCCGCTGGATTATCGGTTTTCCCCCTCCCATGGTTGTTGCGAGATGCGCGATGGATTGCCCATAGTCTATGGTGTCTTCAACGGGCTCCGTCAGGTTTATCCGAACCAGAAACGCGAAATTCGTGTTCTCGCTTCTCTTGTCGTGGCGGGCGTAGCCGTTGACTCCTATGAATCCGTCGTATTTCTCCTTTACGATGAATCCCTTATGGTTCGTGCAAAATGTTCTGACGAAGTCGTCATAAGTCCTCGATTTTATGTGAAACTTCGGGTCCCTGCTAACTGATGTAACATCCTCCATCACGATTGCCGGCACTTCAACGCGGACGCCGACGTCGATGGGCCCGTAGAGAAAATCAATCTCGTGTTTCTTGATGAGCCCGTCCACCCAGCCCGCGCCCACTCTGCCAGGCGCCAATACCACGCATTCTGCTTCAATCCGACTCCCGCATGCGAGGACTACTCCCCTGCATCTGCCGTCATCGACGATTAAATCAGCTACCTCTGTTTCAGTCAGAAACTCGATTCCTTTACACATCAAATGCTTCTCAAAGCTCGCGATAACCTTTGGAGTGTTCTCAGAACCGATATGCTGCTGCACAATATTTATGAACGTGATTCCAGCCGCCGCAGACCTCTTCTCAAGCTCCGCTGCCTTCTCCTTGTCCAACCCATAGCGGCGCTTCGGAGCGCCAAAGCCTAGGAAGACTTCATCGACTCGCTCAACGAGCTCCCGGGATTTTGCAGCGTCTCCTGTTACTTCATCAAGGTTGCCTCCGATATAAGGCGAAAGATTAAGGGTGCCGTCAGAGTATCCTCCCGCGCCGCCGACGCCGCACATGACCTCGTCGCGAGGACGAGACTTTATGTCTTTACCCTTCTCGACAACGAGAACCTTGAGTTTACTGCCGGCAAGCTCAAGAGCTGTGAACAAGCCAGCAGGCCCCGCGCCCACAATCACGACGTCGTGCTTCTTTACCATCTTATAAGATTAGACGTCAGGTATTATTATTCTCCCGTCTTCATCGCCTACTTCCTTGGTCTGTCCCATAAGATGGAGGTATCCTGTCATGGCTGCGAAAACCGCGTCTAATTCATCGCGCGTCAGCATCCGCTGGTTTGGGTCCCCAGACAAGTCAAGGCTAAGAAGCTTTTTCTGGCAGGCGAAATCGTCTTTGGCGTATACTCCGAGAATCTTGGCTGAAGCCTTAGCGTAGACTTCAACGAGCTTGTGTTTTCCCGCAATCCTGCCTGCAAGATTCGTACCTCTTCTCGCCAACACCTCCATGCCCGGAAGAGTCACGGGAAGCGCACCGTATTGTTCAAGTTCCCTGTCGCAGGCCCTGTTGTGCCCGGAAAAAGTGGCGGGCGCGTCCAATGCGACGACATCAGGGGAAGCATCATCCAGTTCCCGGACAATCTCGTCGTCAGAAAACAAAATCTTGACTCGGACGGTCTTCACGCCGTCCTCATCTACTAAAACACAGAAACCGCTCGGATTCTTAGGCAACCCCGCCAAATCCAACCCGCAAACTTTCATATGACAAGATAAAACTCACCCTGAAAGTATATAACTTAAAAAATATTAGCGGATAAAAAAATTATTCTTTAGCCTGTTTCTTATCCTGTTTGGGCTTCTTATCCTCGGGTTTCCCGGCGTCTCCCTGATTGACTTCACCGGCCGGCTTAACCGCGGGTTCCCCTCCCTTGACGCCGCCCCTGGCAAACTCAGTGTAACCGCACTTGCCGCAGGACGCACGATCCTTGTGCTCTGCCAGAAACACGCCTGCGCCGCACTTGGGGCACGAGCGTTTCTTTCTCGTTAATTTGTCGCCTGATATTTCGTAGAACGTCCACTTGTTGCTTGGATTGTGTTTCTTCTCTGGTTTTCTGTCTTTGGCCATTTCAGTCACCACCTTGTTCTTGCGGCTTCTCCCCTTCCGCGGGTTTTTCTTCCTTGGAATCCTCTGGTGGAGGTGCTTGCGCGGGTGCTGCTTCTGCAGGTGCTTCAGCGGCTTCTGTTAGGGGTTTTTGATCTGGTGCTGCCTCTGCTGGTGCTTCAGCGGCTTCTGTTGGAGGTGCTTGCTCGGGTGCGGCTTCTGCTGGTGCTTCCTCCTTTACTTCGAAGTTCTTCTTTATCTTGTGGGCTGGCTCGACCTTCATGGCTTCCTCGTTCGCGTAAACCTTTACTTTTCCGCGGGCCGTGTGCTCGCCGAAACCCTGTTGCACGCTGCTGATTATGGTCAGCTTGTCCTTTGACTTAAGTTTTGCGATAACCTCTTTCCTGACTTTCGCGAAAGAAGGCGTGGCTCCCGCGAAAGAGACTTCGAATGCAGCCTCCGTTCGCTCGAGCAGTGGATTGTCTTTCTTGTCGATTATGTTAACTTCCATTTTTCATCTCCTCTAGTATCTTTTCTATTTTGTTTTTCGTTTTTTCGTTTACTTTGACTTCTACTATACCCTCGTCTGGTTGGCCGTACACTATGCTCCAGCCTTCGGGCGCGTATTTGACTGCGGGAAGTGTGAGTAAGTCTTCCTCCCCTGTCACGTGAATCTTCGTCTTGCCTTCGTGTTGGAAGGCGTCTTTGACGGCTTCCATGGCTTCGCGGGTTAGCAAGCCCGCGGGGTTTTCAACCCGGATTTCGCGGGCGTCGTATCCGGCCGCCGCTTCCGGGATGCCGGTTTCCACGCGCTTCGTCCTGCCGTCGTAGACTATGATTTTGGGTTCAAGGCCTGCGAGGACCGCGTCCTCGGAGACAACGTCTCCGACGCACGCAATGTTTCCGGCGGAAACATCCCGTATGCTTGCGCGCAAAACACCCAGTGGTTTCTTGAGTGTCTGCCTTAATTTTTTCGTGAGTGTGAGAGTGCCCTCCCGAGCCATTATCTAACTTTCAGGGCGTATTGTCCGCCTAATTTGATTTCGATTCTCTTTGCGATTTCGCTTTTCTCAGGGTCCAGTACGCCGAAGTATCCCGTCCAGTACTGTGTCGTCGGCGTGTTGCATTTAGGGCATTTGTCGTCGTTGACAATCATCTTGCAGGTCTTGCACGCCTTCATTTCTTGCCCTCTTTTTTCTTTTCTTTTCCTTTAGGCTCTTTTTCCTTGCCCTTCTCGTCCTTGGCTTTCTCGTCCTTGGCCTTCTTTTCTTTTTCTTCGGCGAGCCACTCAAGTTTTCCTAGGTACGGCTGCCTCATAGTCAAACCAATCTTCGAGTCCGAGACCCTGTCTTTCAGGCTTACTGTCACGATTCTCGCCCTAACCTTGTCGCCGACCTTGAGGCTCTTGTTGCTTTCACGCCCCGTGAACATGTTGTTCTTGTCGTCGTAGCTCATAAAGTCCTCAGTCAACTGGCTCACGTGTATGAGCCCCTCAATAGGTCCGACGGAGACGAATGCTCCGAATTCCGTTATCTCTGTTACTTCGCCTTCCACTACTTCGTGGAGCATTGGCATGTATGTTAGTGCTTTGAAGGATGTGTCGTAGTATGCTGCGCCGTCGCCGAGGATTATTTTTCCTTCGCCGACTTCGTTGACTTCTATGGGAGCGAGTATTATCCCTATCTCCTTGTTTACTCTGCCGGTTATGGTATTGTCCAACTCCGACACTATTACTTCTTCAACGTTTTCCCCGAATCTTTTCGGGGGTATTCGAACCGTGTCCTCTATCGTGGATATCTTGTACATTTTTAAAGTATAGTTTTAGGTAAATGGATTTAAAAAGAAATCCGCCATAACAATTACGCATAACGAGTATAAAACCTTGTGTTAAAACCGCATGAGAGTGTTTTCCCCCCTCTTGGTTATTGTTTCCGTGCCAGCCTCCCTTAGTTTCTTGCCGAGTTGTTTGTCGCATGTGGCCACTATTGTTTTCCCGTGTTTTCTGGCGTAATCAAGTATCGCCTCGTCCACGCCTCCCTGTGAAGGAATCTCCGCGATATTCTTGCCGGCCAAAAGTTGCAGGCCGACGCGGGCTCCCACAGCAGATGCTGACGTACCCTTCGAGAGTTTCTCAAGCTCCATTATGCTGCCGCTTAAGACGATTAGCCTGTGTTCTTCTGGGATGATTTTTTCTATTTCAGCGTAGACGTCGATTTTGTGCGTGTGCGGCAGTAACAGAAAGTTCGTGTCCAAGACTACGTCTTTCATTTGACGATTCCGTATCCAATGAGCCGCCATCTCGCGCCGAATCTGCGGCTTATGGCTGCTTTGTCGCCTTCCTCGGTGCAGACCGGCAACTTCAGGCTTACTGTCCCAGTCTTAGGGTCTGATACGACGCCGAGTGTTATGGCGCTTCCAAGCGAGAGCATGAGTGCTTCGTCTTTCGCGATTGGCTTTATCTCTACTTCCTCTTTTGATCCTACCAGCCGGTTTAAGAGGTTTATGTCTAGTGTTAGCTCGTATCTCGGTTCCGGGAGGTCTCCGGGGTAGCCTACGAGGTTTCCTGTGATGCTGTCTGATTTCGTGAGGTTGGGGTCGAGCATGGTGCCGATTCCGACGAGTCCGCCGGGGTTTACTTTGTCTACGTTTTCGCCTCCGGCGTTGAGGCTTGCTATTTTTGTTTTCAGTGGTTGGTATTCATTTTTCTTTTTGACTCCTGGGAATATTTCTATTTCGTCGCCTACTTCGAATATTCCCTGTTTTAGCGAGCCGCCGATTACTCCCCCGTGTATCGTGTTTACTTCTGTTCCCGGCTTGTTTATGTCAAATGAGCGTGCCACGTACATTCTGGGTTTTTCCTTGAGGTTTCTGGCAGGCGTTGGGATGTTTTCTTCTATTGCTTTTATGAGGGCGTCTATGTTCGTACCGTAGTTTGCGGCTATCGGTATTATGGGCGCTTTTTTGATGTTTGATTCAGCAAGGAATTTTTTTATGTCTTCGTGGCTTTTTTCGGCTGCTTCACGGGATACTAAGTCGACTTTGTTTTGAGCGACAACCACATTCTTAACGCCCAGTATGTCCAATGCCATCAAGTGTTCAGCAGTCTGCGGCTGCGGGCACTCCTCGTTCGCGGCAATCACGAGTACTGCACCGTCCATGAGCGCTGCTCCGGAGAGCATGGTCGCCATGAGTGTTTCGTGTCCTGGGCTGTCTACGAATGATACTTTTCGGAGGGCTTTTGTTTTGCCTGCGCATTTGGGGCATTTGTCTTGCGTGCAGTAGCAGTCTGGGTCAGGGCATTTCTTGCATTTGTAGAATGTGCAGTCGGCGTAGCCGAGGCGTATGGATATTCCGCGTTTTATTTCTTCGCTGTGTCTGTCAGTCCAGACGCCGGATAATGCTTTAGTAAGAGTTGTTTTGCCGTGGTCGACGTGTCCGACCATTCCGATGTTTATTTCGGATTGGATGGTCACGTTAGCCCTCCTCATTGTCAGTTTTTTCTTTGGCTGGCTTCTCCTTTTTTACTTTCTCTTCTTTTGGTTTTTCGGCTTTCTCTTCCTTGGGTGATTCTTCGGCTGGGGCTTCGATTTTGTCAGCCTCGTCTTTAATCCCTAGAATGTCTTCGATTTTTTTCTTGCCTGCCGTGGAAACCTTCAAGTTGACTTGTATGATGCTGTCGTCGATTTTCTCGCCGTGAACGCGCTTCCTCTGCCGTTCATCGCGAATGGGATTGTATCCTACGCCGCCGTCCAGAAGGATTTTCGCCCTGCCCGTGCCGTGGATTCCCCTTCGCATCGGGAACCCGGATTTGTCGCTTCCGCCGGTGACAACCAGCTTGTATCCTGTAAGCCCCAGCGGCGTCCCGTCCACTTCATCGCCTATCTTCTTGCCTTTGAGAGTCTTCGCTTTGTCTTCTGCAAGCTCTATTTGATATGATCTGCCAGTCTTAGGATCCGATACTACTGCTTTCACTTCCATTTTTCGATTTTAAGTATATCCCCTACTGGAATATAAATAGTGCGGTATAGTATTTTAACGGGTTTGTTCGAATTTTAACAGATGAAAACGTCGGAAATTCTCATTGAAGCCCTCGAATACATTCGCGAGTTCAAGGACGCGGTTTTCGTGGTCAAGCTTGGCGGGGAAGTTTTGGTTGACGCCGATGTAGTGGAGACGGTTGCCAAGGACCTTGCGTTCCTGGGTTTCGTCGGCATAAAGTGCGTGGTAGTCCACGGCGGAGGCAAGCGCATCAGCACCGCCATGGAGGAAGCCGGTAAAAAACCTGTTTTCGTGGGCGGGCTCCGCGTGACTGACGCTGAAACCATAAGGATTGCGGAGGAAGTCCTAAACGAAGTGAACCGCGAGATTGCCGCGACCATCAAAGGCTTTGGAGTCAAGGCTGCGAGCATCTCTGGCAGGAAAGAGGGCGTGTTCGAGGTCGTTAAGAAGGAGGGTGAAGTCGATTTGGGTTTTGTCGGGGAGATAGTCAAGACGAATCCTGGCGTAATCGAGGATTATTTCTCTAAGGCGCAGGTTCCCATAGTCTCCCCGATTGGAGTAGGCTCTGACGGCAAATCCTACAACATTAATGCGGATACTGCGGCGGCGGCGCTTGCGAAAGCGCTTAAGGCAGACAAGATAATCCTTCTGACGAACGTTCAAGGAGTCTTGGACAAGGACGGGAAGCTGATACGCCGGCTAACACTTCCTGCTGCAAAAAAGCTGGTTTCATCCGATGCTGTCTCAGGGGGTATGATACCCAAGCTTCGCGCATGCATCAAAGCATTGGAGCACTCTGTTTCGAAGGCTCACATCGTGAAGGCGAGCCGCCACGCCCTCTTGGAGGAGATTCTCACGCGGGAGGGAACCGGCACCATGATTACGAAATCCTGAATTCGACTGCAGTGAACACGGGAGTTATTAATAAAAAAGTATGTCCTCTCAAGAATCAAGAAAGTGTTTTATTCTAGGTTGTTGAGCAGTAGGTATAACGCTTTTCTGAGACTTCCATTACTGCCTTTCTCAGAGCATCTACCTCTTCTAATTCAGCGGTTTTAATATCGTCTGAATAGCCCTCAGACTTCTTTAATCGTTCCAATTCTTTGAATAGGAATGTGAATCCGCCTGTTTTAGTCTTTTTCATCAGTAACAACCTTTTTTTGAACTTGGAGTTCTAATTGGCGACGCATTTCCCCAAGGTTATGTTCCTCATTACATTTAGAACATTTAAATATGTCATCTGGTGGGTATTTAATGCATCCTTCTTCGAGTTCTAAGTCTTTTTCAAAGTTTAACTGAATTTTTGAGATATTATGGCATTTAGGACATTCAAATTCACCAATAGCCTTTTTGCCTATAGTCATTGGTGGGTTTCCGGGAGGCATGAAATATCTATATACCTGTGAATCAACAGTTTCAAATATTTTATAGATATTCGAATCAAACGTCATTCGCATTAGTGTATAGTACCTTATTATTGCATCGGATAACTCTGGTTCTTTGCTAAAATCAGTGATTTTTACCCGCATTCGTTCTAAATCCTCAATCTTAATTGATCGAGCATGAGTCAACCATCTCCCATGATTACACAGTTCCCTGGCAACCTGATTAGCACGTTTTTCACGTTCAGTTCTAGTTACTTCTTTCCCGGTTGATGAGTGTTTTTCCCACTCTTTGAACTTGTAGACCGCCAACCATTCAGTGACAAGTTTTTCAGCAAAATTTAGGGCATTTCGAGCATGCTGGATATCTCCTGGAGAAATGTTTTGAAGAATTGGGATATACGCTCGATTCAATGCTTTATCCTTGTCTGTTTCTTCTTTAATCTTGTTTAAACCTTCTAGAAATGCTTCGGCAGAAAATTGTTTTCCTTGCCAAAATAATTGCGCGTCAATTGGGCCTAGTGAAGACGAAGGTCCCATAAGGATATCATTTCCAGACATCACCATAATTGTGCCCGCACTTTTTGCCATCCCAGGGATAATAAAGGCAACATCATCGTATTTTCCTCTTAGTAATCTTACAATATCTTCAGCAACCTCGCCTGAACCACCAGTAGTCTCTAAGATGACATCAATTGATTTTCCCTTCAAATTATTTAACTGATCTTCAATATGGAGCAAATCTTCATACAATATTGGAGTATAAGGTATCGCTTTTCTTTCGTCTGCTGCATAAACTAGTATATCCCTACCCCTAAGCTCACTAATCCTCTTTAGCTGACTTTTTCGTTCTTTAGTTAAATCTTGAAAACTCAGCCGTTTATCAAGATATTCTGAATATACTCCCACCTTGATTAGCAATATGATATCTATTTAATAAAAGGTAAGTGACTCTGTATCTTATTAGACCATTAAAAGCGGTATCTCTGTTGTCAGTCTTCAGTAAGTGGTATGTGACCGATTTTATGTTGGAAGTACACTAAGCCAACTTTGTGGTGTAAGCCTCTTTAAGGCTCGCTTAGCCGCCTTGAATTGATAAAACGTCGTATCTAACGTTCATAAATACTGGGCCCTTAATAAAAATTCTTTTATTTTTGGATTCAATAAATCTGCGGGCTGGTTCGCCGATTTTGATGTTTACGTCAGAAGCACTCCTAGCCATGCCCACAACCAAAACTTCCCCTCCCGTAATTCCTTTTGAAATCTTCTTTTCAATTTCGGAAATGAAACGATTTGAAATGGCGTCTAAGATTGTAATCTTGGTATCTATGCCATTTTTCTCTATCTCTGTCAACTCTTTATCTAGTTTTTCACCCTTTTTTCTCTTCGGCGAATCTTTTGGGGGGACAGCAATTATCTCCCCATTATATACATAAATTCTATTCAATGCTGCAGGACCGAGAATATTCTTTCCTGCTTCCTTTTCTCCAACTTCAACTGAAAATTTGTAAGGGACATGTCGCTTACCATTGATTGTCATACTGTCAATTGTGGGAACTTTCTCCCATAATGGGGCTGATTTATCTGCAATTTCTCTTGCTTTATCAACTAATGCTGTAACTACTTGCTGATTTTCTTTTGATGGTTTCTGATCGATTTCAATCTGCTCTGCTATCTCCCTATCAGATAAATCTACGACTTCGTAGAATTGTGGGTATAGGAGTTCTCTCACGTCGGCGCGTTTTTCTTTGGCCATGATGAATCGTTCGAGGCCGAAGCCTAGGTTGAAGACGTTTACTGGTATGTCGTATTGGGCGAGCGCTACCGGCGAGTACATGCCGATGTCTGCGACTTCTATGTCGCCGGAGTAGACTTCGTATTCCGTGTCCGGGGCGTAGTAGTTCGAGGTCGCCTTCTTCTTTACGTATCGGATGTCCGTGAAATCCAGTCTCTTCAGTATTTCTTCGGTCAGTTTTTTCCCGGCTTCCACGCTTATACGATCGTCGACCACGACCATGGATGCCCCGTAGTGGGCTCGAAGATGCGTGGAATCGACTCTTTGTTCCCGCCTGAAGCGCAAGCCAATGCTGAACAAGAGAAGAGGCAGTTCGCGTTTGCCTATGAGTGCTGCGATGGTCGGGAACCACGCGCCCGTCATGTGAGAGCGAAGCGTTTGTTTACTAGGTACTGGCTTAAGATTCTTGAATTCTGGGAAAAGTTCTAGTATCATTATTGCAGTGTCTGTATCGACTTCTAACCTAGATACTGCCTCCTCGAGGAAATTGTCCCCCTCAATTTTCCCTTCACGGTAATCCCTGAAAAAGTCTTGTAAAATTTTTTTTAGTAAATCTTTTTCCACAAAATGAGCAGGCGCAGAGGTTGCAAGTCCTGAAGCTCGTTTGTCAAGCATTTCAGATTGTAATATCTTCACTTGATTAATCTGTTCGTCTGATAGTCCTATGTCTGGGCGTGGCAGGCCTGCGAGATAGTAGACTCTGTCGAGTATGACGGCTGCTTCCGGTCCATATTGTTTGTAGACGTCTTCCTCGGATACGAACAGCGGGTTCTCGACTTCCTCAAAGCCCATGTCCAGGAAGACTTTGCGGACTTTCTGTATCAAATCCTGCACCGGGTGAGGCTTACCCTTCCCCAGGCTGTAAGCGACCTTGGTTTTCTCTGGCACAAGCTTTGCTGACTCGAGCCAGGTTTTGCGGAAATTCTTTTTCGCGTCTCCCTTAATCCTGCGTGTGTCGAACGCCATAGTTGGTAAAAAGATAGGGAGGGATACTATTAAAGAAACTTATTTTCCGGCTCTCAGCTGCTTGAGCATCCTGTGGAATAGTTGGTCGCCGCCTAAGGCTTCTGCGGTGTTGAGGTCGCGGAATAGTTGGTGTGCCTTGTCGACTCTTCCGGCGAAGGCGAGGGGTATTCTGCCGGCTGAGGGGTCTTCTTCAAGCATTGACGAGAGTGCTGACGCGTGCCTTCGCCGGCGGAAACACTGATTTCAGTCAAAACTTCTTGTACGGGAATATCTTTCGCAGCTGCAACTTCCTTCATTACTGTTCCCAGCGGCCTAGCCTTCGAAACCTGTTTTGCTATAATACTATATACTCCCCAGAAAAGAAACTTTATGTGACGGAAACCGCCAGGCTTATGAGATTCCACCCGAGGGCGAGACTACTCAGCGTAGTTGACGCGCCAGACTGTATTGATATGCCTTCACTGTCGTATGCGCTGAACACGCTCCCTGAAGCGTTCACAGCCGATGAGTTGACGCTGTTAGCTACACTCTGCGCGCTCATGACAGCCGTGAAGTTCACGTAGAGTGCGTAGGATTCACCAGACGTAAGGTTCGCAATGTTTACCCACGATGCCGTGCGCATAGAATAATTTAGTGTACTGGGGGCTACTGATGCTCCAGTGTAGTTCAAGTCGACGTCGTAGTTGTCGATAACTGAGACGTTGAACAATCCAGTGCTTCCCGTGTTTGATATGTTAATAAGGTATCGAACAGTGTCGTTCAAGACTATTGCGCCGTCATTCAGGACGGTCTTGTTAACGCTTAATCCTCCCGCTTCGCCGCCGCTTCCGTACACTGGCATGGGGTCTGCGCCGTAAACGGTCACCCAACCCGCCTGCGGGCAGTTTAACGCGAAAGTGTCGTCGCTGCAGTTTCCGCAGTTCGCGCAGGATGGTATGTTCCACCAGCTGCCGTTTCCTAGGCTGGAATTCATGCACGAGTTGTTTTCGACCGTCCCGTTGCATGCGATAATCCCCAATAATTCTGCTGAAAGATTATACGGTATGGTGATATTCCACGTGAAGTTCTGGAAGCTTTTAACGTAGCTAAAGTCCGGGGCGAATCCTGCGCCGGCGCTCACGTTAGACGAATTAAGTATCGCAGCGATTTCATCTAAATCCTCTGCAGCAATATCCGACGGATTAATCGACGATATATTAAAATCA
>JBDRCA010000016.1:0-14949 GCA_043822165.1 Candidatus Altarchaeota archaeon | reverse complement strand
GGAGACAGCATTTTCTCCAGAATCATGAATGATCCACACCCGGAGAGCATCTACGAGCAATACCCGTTCGACATCAAACCGCCCACAGACGACAAACCATTCTTCTTCTACACAGTCAGATTCGACAACGCCCGAATGCTGCTTTCAGAAAACAAAAAATTCACGTCATACATGAACAACATAGGATTGGTCATACTCGTAAGCGTCTTCATAATAGTCACCCTAATGCTCGCCGCACTGATGTTTATGCCGCTCACCGCAGCCTCGAAGAAGACGCCTTTTAAGCTGCAGAAAATATTCGCGATAACCTATTTCTCATCAATCGGCGTCGGCTTCATGCTCGCGGAAATAACGTTCCTGCAGAAATTCATATTATTCCTCGGCCACCCCACTTACTCGCTTTCGATAGTCTTGTTCTCCCTGCTAGTATCCAGTGGGATAGGAAGCTACCTCACAGGACTCAGAAAAGACTACGCTGAAAACAAACTAAGACACATAACACTGGCAATAGCAATACTCGCAGCAGCATACACGATAATACTGCCGAACGTATTCGAAGCCTTCCTAAACAACCCCCTAAGCCAACGAATCCTCATCTCCCTCACACTCATAACGCCGCTCGGAATACTCATGGGCATGCCATTCCCCACAGCCATCAGAAAACTAAACAAAACCGACTACAAGACAATACCATGGATGTGGGCGATAAACGGAGGAAGCTCAGTCCTCGCCTCAATAATCGCGGTCATAATCGCAATCAACTGGGGCTTCAAAACAGCGCTCCTCCTGGGAGCAGTAGCATACCTAACAGCCGCGACAACAACAAAAAAACTCTAAAAAAATACGCTTGCATAAATGCAGTGCGTGCCGTCGAAAGACGGCACCCGCTCCGCGTGTGCACGGAGCGAGCCGTGCGTTGGGCTCGCCCGGATTCGAACCGGGGATCTTCGCCTCGTAAAGGCGACGTCATAACCGACTAGACTACGAGCCCGTCGGAATTTCCCGACGAGAAAGGGCGCACGTCCACTCTCCGAGTGGAGTGCACCTTAATGGGATTCGCACATATTTATGTGCATTAGGGATCTGAAAGATCCTTATATCCGCAGCGCGTGTGAACGGAGCGAGCCGTTCGACTACGAGCCCGTCTAACTCTGTTATATAACATTTCGTGTATAAAAATTTATATCATGTGTAGTAAGCCTGTTACTCCGTTGTTGACGGTTGACGGCGTCGTCGTGGACGGCGGCAGAGTCTTGTTGGTTAAGAGGCTTAATCCTCCGTTTCAGGGTTTGTGGGCTCTGCCGGGCGGGTTCGTGGACGTGGGGGAATCATGCGAGGAGGCTGTCGTCAGGGAGGTGCGGGAAGAGACGGGCCTTGACGTGGAGATAAAAAAATTGGTGGGAGTCTACTCTGACCCTGCGCGCGACCCGAGAGGCCACACCGCTTCAGCAGTCTACTTGTGCGGGAAAAAAGGGGGACGGCTTGCAGCCGACGACGACGCAGCAGACGCACGGTTCTTTTCCTTCGACGAGCTCCCAAATCTTGCGTTTGACCACGCCTTGATTGTGGGAGACGCAAAGGGGCTTCTTGATTAGGTTTTTATTGTTGTTTCCAATATCTTTTTCATGATATACGCGATTGTCTTCATAGGCTTTTTAGGCGTATTGTTCGCGGCATACAAGGCGCTCTGGCTAACTAGAATAAGCATTGAGTCCCCGAAGGTTGCGGAGATAACGGAAGCAATCCACAAGGGCGCGCTCACTTTCCTTAACAGCGAATACAGGGTGCTGGTCTGGTTCGTTTTGGCTGTCGCCTTGTTTTTAGGCTACTTTCTCTCGCCTGTCGTGGGAGTCACATTCGTAGTAGGTGCGTTCTGTTCCGCCTTGACAGGGAACATTGGAATGCGGATTGCGACCGTCTCTAATGGGCGGACCGCGGAGGCGAGCGAGCACAGCATTAACAAGGGTTTGCTTGTTGCTTTCACATCCGGGTCGGTTAGCGGTTTTATTGTTGTCGCGATTGGTTTGCTGGGTGTTTCCGTTTTCTATCTTTTGCTGGGTGACCCAGACTTGATTGTCGGGTTCGGTTTCGGGGCCTCTTCTATTGCGTTGTTTGCGCGTGTCGGAGGCGGCATTTACACTAAGAGCGCTGACGTGGGCGCGGACTTGGTGGGTAAAGTAGAGGCAGGCATCCCTGAAGATGACCCGAGGAATCCTGCGGTAATCGCGGATAACGTCGGCGACAACGTGGGGGACGTCGCAGGCATGGAGGCGGACTTGTTCGAGTCGTATGTTAACTCCATTATCGCGGCCATGGTGATTGGAGTCATCTCCTTCGGAAAACCCGGTGTCCTGCTCCCCATGGCTATTGCTGCAGTAGGCGTCGTATCATCCATGATAGGCTCCTTCTTCGTGAGGATTAAGGAGGGCGGCGACATACACAACGCCTTGAACAAGGGAACGTTCGCCGCCGCAATACTGGTTGCAGTCATATCATACTTCACCGTCAGTTCAGTGATGGGTGCTGAAAACATCGGCATCTACTACGCGGTGCTCGCAGGCTTAATCGCGGGAATGGTGATAGGCCTCACCGCAGAATACTACACGTCTGACAAATACAAGCCCACCCGGGACGTCGCGGAAACCTCAGAGACAGGGTCTGCGACAGTGTTAATCTCCGGGATGAGCGTCGGCATGCTCTCGACCATGATTCCGATTCTTGTCGTCGCGGCGGCTCTGTTGGTGGCTGAGAAATACGCTGGATTATACGGCATCGCGATAGCTGCCGTCGGAATGCTCGCAACCCTCGGCATAACCTTGTCTACCGACACTTACGGGCCCGTCGCAGACAATGCGGCAGGAATCGCAGAAATGGCGGGAATGGGCAAAGAAGTGAGGAGAAGATGCGAGGAACTCGACGCCGTCGGAAACACGACCGCTGCCATAGGCAAAGGATTCGCAATAGGCTCGGCAGCCCTGACCTCTCTCGCCTTGTTTTCCGCCTACGTCGCAGCCACGAAAATAGATGTCATAGACATCACAGACTCGACAGTCATGGCAGGCCTCTTAATCGGCGGAATGCTCCCGTTTTTGTTCAGTTCGTTCACCATGAAAAGCGTCGGCAAAGCAGCCTACAGCATGGTGGAAGAAGTGCGCCGCCAATTCAAGGAGATTCCGGGACTTATGGAAGGCAAAGCCAAACCGGACTACGAAAGATGCATCGAAATAAGCACGAAAGCCGCGATACGCGAAATGATCCTGCCAGGACTCATCGCCATACTAACACCCCTCGCAGTCGGAGTCTGGCTCGGGCCACAAGCGCTTGGGGGACTTCTCGGCGGCGCAATAGTCACAGGATTCTTGCTCGCAATCATGATGGCAAACAGCGGCGCAGTCTGGGATAACGCGAAAAAATACATCGAAGCAGGACACTTGGGGGGTAAAGGCTCAAGCACTCACAAGGCAGCCGTGGTAGGCGACACCGTAGGCGACCCGTTCAAGGACACGAGCGGCCCCAGCCTGAATATTCTGATAAAGCTCATTTCTATTGTGAGCCTCGTGTTCGCGCCGCTTTTCATCTAGGGTTTTTTTCTTTGTATGCCCCCTTATTTTTAAACGATTATGCCGTCTACCAGAAGGATTAGGGGCCAGGTCAGGGAGAGGCAGCATAGAGTAAGCCGGCAGGTCGCGTGGAAGCAGAAACATGACAGCGAGTATGATACGCCTCGCGAGATGGTTGAGCCCCTGCATATCGCGGGCAGGAGTGAAAGAGAGGAGGCTTTATCTGAGGGCTTCATGATTTTCTATGACGGGGACACGAGGATTCGCCTGCCGCTTGAGGCCAGAGACGACTTCGACAAACCGTTGAGGCTTCAAGGAGCCTACAGGACTGATAAAGGAGACGTTCTCGCTCTGAGGTCTCAGACGCCGGGAGACATAGGGTACCATACAATGCACGTCTACAAGGTGACAGACGTCGGCGACCCGCCAATGGAACTGGAACTTGAAGGGAACTTTTTCTCGATTGGAGACAACCTGGGCCACATGGAATTAGACAACCGTTTAAGGCGGATGTCTCTTGGCGTGCGCGGGGCATCGAAGGCTGAGAGAAGCGTTCGCGCCCGAAAAGAAGGCCAATACCGATTCGAAACAGACGACAGATTCGAGGGATTATACAGGAAACTCCACTACCGAGTCATCAAGGGGAGCAGGAAAGGAGGGGACGTTGAAGTCGAGAAGGCAGGATTGCACCAGCCATTCGACAACCTGGACGCTTACCACAGCATCGAGGCCGTCGACCCTGAAACAGAGAAGACACGCGTCTTCACGTTCACGATACAAAACCCAAGAGAAATACGAAGCACCCGAGCCAAACCAAAAACTACCTGACTGAAATTTTACATTCGGCGATGACTTTTTCTATGAAATCTTCGTAATCGTCTTGAACGGCTTCAACTGCCTTCTCGAGTATTGCAGTTATAACATCCTTCGAATAGTTAGCATTCCGCAGCCTGTTGCTTAAGCCCACATACCAGTCAACCGCTTTCTCCACGCTGGAGAAATCCATCGTCGACAACAATTCATCCTGTATTTTTATTGACTCCCTTGATTTCTCAAGGCCAACGCCGAAGAATCCGCTCAAAGCCTCTGCGATTTTACTCGATACTCGTCTTGATGATTCCAGAACACGTTGCAGCTCATCCTGAATTTCTGGGTGCTCCTCAACCAATAAGACTTGGACTGCTAGTTCAACGTAGTTATGTGATTTCTCTAATGCCCCCTTGGGGAAATGCCTCTCTACGAAGGGCACTATTATCCTGCCTTTCACGAAAGCATACCCGTTTTCTCCGTGAACAAAGCGGTCCACACCCTTCGGCTCCTCATGAAACAATAAACCCTCTGCGAAATCCCTCAGATCAGGATGATTATCTTTAATAAAATTCGAGAAGCCTACTACATTGTCATTGATGGTGCCATAGGAGAATACTCCAGTCGCCTCAATGTCCGGGAAAATCGAGCCAAACAATAAAAGAGGCGACGCATCCCCGACAATCCTTTTTGTGCAGTAGATATGAACTAAAGGGAACATTCCACAACCTCCAAGTTAAACGTGAAACTACTTGACTGAAAGCTCCCGGTAGATTGCCTTCAAGTCGATGTGGTTTCGCATAAACTGTTTCATGCGCGCAAGCTTGGCTCCCTCCCAGGCGGTAATCTTGTCTATCAAGTCTTCTACGAGCGTTACCGCAGTAACCGTGTCGTGTGGCACTACTATGAGAGGAGTCTTAGCATCCTCTGCGGCAGCCAAAACCTGTGCGCTAGGCCGCAGATTCCCTGTCAAGACAACGCACTTTGTCTGCGTCTCCAACGCCGCCAAGACAATGTCGGCGCGGTCTCCGCCGGTAATAACCGCCTTGTCCGTTGAGCGCCGGAAATACTTCAAGGCATGCTCGGGAGACATCGCCCCTATAATGAATGATTTAACGAGCTCGTTTTTGTATTCCTCGCAGCAGATGATTCTGCCGCCGAGCTCTTCTGCTATGTCGGCAACGCTTGCGGATTTCAGAAGCGTGTCTTTGGGTATGTATCCTAAGACTTTTATCTTCTTTTTCCTGAGGAATGGCGTGACGGTTCGCTTTATCCTCCTCGCGTTCGCAGGGGAAACATCCGTGAAGATGACTCCCACAAGCTGTTTCGGGTCGCCAATCAACTTGACGTCGGAGATGACGCGGTCCAAGACGTAGTCTGAATCGTATTTCGCAGTCAATATTATTTTCGCATCCAACAAGGCCGCGACCTCAGGGTCGGATAAATCGAACATGGAGCCCCCGCCAATATCCCCCATACCCTCCAGAATCATCACGTCCTTGCCGGCAGACAAATCCTGGAACGTCTTGATTATCTTGTTTTTATGGTACTTTTTCACTCCCTTAAGCTTTGCGTCAACAAGCTCTTCCGAGATTAGGACGGGGCAAATCTTATCCGGCGACTCGGATAAACCCAACGCCTCCCTCGTCTTGAAGGCGTCGTCCTCGTAAGTTGTCTTGTTTACAGTGCGAGCCAGGCTTCCCACAGGCTTCATGTAGCCCACATTCAAACCCTTGTCTTTCAGGATTGAACCCAACCCCACACACAACGCGCTTTTTCCTGAACGAGACTCGCTGGAGCCTATGAACAAAGACTTCATTTTACGTTACCTCTCTTTTGTTTTTTTAGACTATTATATTGCTCGTCCAACACCATCCGGGCGTCGACGACGATACACCCTTCCCCTTCGGGAAAGACCGTCACCGGATTCAAGTCAAGCTCCAGTATTTCAGGGTGGTCTGCGGCAAGCCTCGACACTCTGAGGAGGGTGTCTTCGACGGATTTCACGTCCGACGGCTTCTCGCCCCTAACCCCGGAAAGAATCCTGTATCCCTTGACTTCGCTCATCATGTTGCGGACCTCATCCCTATTCAGAGGCGCCACCCTGAAGGAGACGTCCTTCATTACTTCCACGTAGATGCCGCCCAAACCGAACATGACCATCGAACCAATCTGGGGCTCCCGAGTCACCCCCACTATGACTTCTTTTCCTCCTGAAACCATCTCCTGCACATAGACTCCCTCAATCCTCGCCTTCGGCATGAACTTTCGGGCGTTGAACAAAAGCTTGTTATATGAAGCCTCAACGTCTTCTTCCATGACATTCAATGCAACACCACCCACATCCGACTTGTGCAGGATATCAGGGGAAGCCACCTTCAAGACCACGGGAAAACCAATCCGTCTTGCAGCCCTCAATGCATCACGCTGCGAAGAAACCAATGCACTCTTCAACGTCCTGACTCCGTAGGCCTCAAGCAAGTCAAACGCCTCCAACCCGAATGCGACCCTCCCGCAGGAATACAATCCGTCAAGAGCGGACTCTACTTTGCGCCTGTCGACGCCGGAAAGACTGGGTGGCGCAAGATGCCGAAGACGCTTGATGCGCGAGTAACGAACCATAGCGGACACGACAGAAGCAGCACGCTCCGGATGCGGGTAATTCGGAATCCCATTCCCCTTAAGATGCTCTACGCCGGCCTCCATGTCCGTGCCGCCCATGAAACACGCCAATACCGTCTTCTTCCTCCCGCGAGCTGCCTTGACTATTGCTTTCGCAATCGCCAGTGAATCCGTCATGGCTTGGGGAGTGAGAACGCAGATTACGGAATCAACGCCGGAGTCGGCGAGCACTGCCTCGACCGCTAGCGCGTAACGGGAAGCATCGGCATCGCCTAATGCATCCACTGGGTTGTAGATGTTGGCGGAAGGCGGAAGCCCCTTGCGGAGGCGCCCCAGCGTCCTCTGGGAGAAGGACGAGAGCCGCAGGCATCTTCTGTCGCAGGCATCGGTAGTCATGATTCCTGGGCCGCCCGCATTCGTGACTATTGCCACCCGGTCGCCCTTCGGGATGGGTTGGGTCGAGAACGCCTGCGCGTAATCGAACAATTCTTCGCCGGAGTCAACGCGCATGACTCCTGCCTGCCTGAATGCCGCGTCAAATGCGCTGTCAGAGCCGGCCAGCGCCCCCGTGTGGGATGCGGCGGCCTTGGCGCCGGCGCTTGTCCGCCCCGACTTCATGATGAGAATCGGCTTCTTCTTTGATACGCGCCTTGCAAGCCGCATGAATCCTCTGCCGTCGACGAGGCTTTCAAGGTAGCCTAGGATAACGTTCGTCTTCGCGTCTGAGCCCAGAAGACGCAGGAAATCGTTTTCCGACAAATCAGCCTTGTTTCCCAAAGACACGAACTTCGAGAACCCAACTTCCTCCTTTTCCGCCCAATCAAGGATTGCAGTGCACAAGGCACCGGACTGGCTCATAAAAGCGATGTTGCCCCTCCGCGGCGTCTGGCTTGCAAAAGTCGCGTTAAGACCTGAGTGCGTGTTAATCAAGCCCAGACAGTTTGGCCCCAGTATCCGCATGCCGAAACGGCTGGCAATACCCGCGCACTCGTGTTCGAGTTTCGCGCCTTCGACGCCGGTCTCCTTGAATCCCGCGGAAATCACTATGACGTTTCGGATTTTTTTCCTGCCGCACTCGGACAATACCGCGGGAACTATTTTCGCGGGAACTGTTATGACCGCCAAGTCGATGCAGCCCTTAACGTCCAAGACGGACCTGTAGCAGGCAAAGCCCATGAGATGCTGGTACTTTGGGTTCACTGGATAAATCCGCCCCCTAAAAGAGTCCTTAAGGTTTGCGACAACCGCGTAACCGACCTTGCCCTTCTCAGAAGACGCGCCAACGACCGCGACCGAACGAGCATCGAAAATCGAGGGCTTCACGGTGAAGGTATTAGCTTTAAAGCAAAATAAATACGGCAACGTAGATATAGTTCATGCATGACTGACGCGGGCGGAAAATTCGCGGAACTGGTAGAGCTTATGGATTACATGCGCGGGCCGAGCGGCTGCGCGTGGGATAAGGAGCAGACCATAGAGTCGTTTCTGAAGCACTTGGGCAACGAGAGCGACGAGGTCTTGGATGCCATAAAAAACGGGGACAATGATAACCTGTGCGAGGAACTCGGAGACCTGCTGTGGAACATCGTCTTTCTCGCCCAAATCGCCAAAGAAAAAGACTTATTCGAAATATCGGACGTCTTAGACGGCGTGAAAGAAAAAATCATCCGAAGGCACCCACACGTCTTCGGCGACAAAAAAATCACGAACCCCGACGAGATAGTACGCCAGTGGCACGAAATCAAAAAATACGAGAAAAAATGAACGCACTAACCTTCGACGTCGAAGAATGGTTCCACGTATCAAGCCTGAAAAAAGAATGCGAAGGCAAATGGGATGCTCTCGAGTCGAGAGTCGCAGGGCAGACCAGGAAAGTCCTCGGCATACTCGATGAATACGATGTGGAGGCGACCTTCTTCGTCCTCGGTTGCGTGGCCGAGAAAAACCCGGAGCTTGTCAGAGAAGTAGCGGAGAAAGGCCATGAAGTTGGCTCGCACGGATTCAGCCACAAACCAGTATGCGAGCAGACTCCGGCTGAATTCGAGGAAGACTTGGCGAAGTCGCTTGACGCGATTGAGTCGGCTTGCGGCGTAAGACCGATAAGCTTCAGGGCGCCTAACTTTTCGATTACCAGAGACTGCCTGTGGGCGCTAGACGTATTAGAGAAGAATGGGATCACAATAGACTCGAGCATTTACCCGTCGAGGATAGTGCACGCGAAAAACGTGGACGCCCCCCAGGGACCTTACACTCTCCCGAACGGGTTGAAAGAGTTCCCGGGCCCGACGACGAAAATCCTGGGAGCCCGCATACCATACGGGGGAGGAGTGTTCTTTAGGATGCAACCATACTGGTTCACTAAACACGCCATCGAAAAAACCAACGAAAACGGCGAACCCGCAATCATCTACATTCACCCGTGGGAGCTTGACCCCGCACACCCCAAGATTGCCTGCAACATGAAGGCGCGCATCATCCACTACGCACTCCTCCAGCAAACAGAAGAAAAATTCAGGCAACTAATCAAAGACTTCGAATTCAAACCACTAAAAGAAATATTTTAACCTGTAATACAACATAAAAAGACACAAAACGGGTCCGTAGGGTAGCTTGGTTTATCCTCCCAGCTCGGGGCTTCGTAGAGATAGGAGACCAAACAAAGTTCCTAAACAGTGAAACGAAGAGCTGGAAACCCGAGTTCGAATCTCGGCGGACCCAAACGGCTCGCTCCGTTTACACGCTTGAGCCATCTTCGCCTTTATGGCCCGATGACTCTGTCTGTGATAACGGATTAAGCGGGGGCCTTTAAAGCCCCGCAAATTCGTTGCATGTGTGAATTGAGCGTGACAGTCCGTTCGACTCTGAGCGGACCAGAAACTTTTTTAGTTAGGAGAGATGACTGAGCCAGTGTTGATTTACAAGGGCGCGGAAGCAGACTTGTACGTTGAGGGGGGCGACCTCGTCAAACGCAGAGTCAAGAAGAGATACCGCATCACAGAGATTGATGATAGCCTGCGCAAGTACCGCACAAGGCATGAGGCAAAGCTCATGGGGAAGATTCGGGACTTCGGGTTCCCGGCGCCCAAAGTCGTCAAAGTCTCCGAAAAAGACGCGACAATAATAATGGAGTACGTGGACGGCAAAACACTGAAAGAAGTCTTCGAGGAAGAGCCGGAAGACGCCGTCAAAAAACTTAGCAGAAAAGTCGGTGAATCACTTCGCCTGCTGCACGGAAACAACATAGTCCACAACGACTTGACGACGTCCAACATGCTCGCAAAAGACGGGCTCGTCTACGTAATCGACTGGGGGCTCGGCTACCACTCGACACGGCTCGAAGACAAAGCCATGGACCTGGTGGTATTGAAAAAGTCGCTGAGGGCAACCCATCCCTCACGGTTCGAGTTGATCTGGAAAAACGTCCTTGCAGGATACAAACCAGACAAAGAACTCTCAACCAGAGTCGAGACCATCGAAAACAGAGTAAGATACCACTGATTATTTTTTGAAGACGAAGACTGTGTTGACTCCGAACCTTTTGAACGGGAAAACATCCTCCAGAAAATCACCGACCCGTATTACGATGCCGGACAACCTGTTCAGAAACCGTAGTTTATCACTCAAAAAAAACATCAACGGCGAAAGACCCAGACTATGAACCGGAACAAGTTTTACGACCCTCAAACCCAACGCAACCGCCATATCCTCCAAATCACCCGGCTTCAACGCGTGAACATGACCGCGGAAACAATCACCAAACCCCTCCGCAATCGCAACCCGAGAACCCAGGAAAAAACGGCCAAGCCTGTAGACAAGATTAGCACGCTCAGTAGGCAACGTAACCACCACAGCGTCACCGGAAACGCGAGAAAGCTCTCCCAACGCAACACCAATCTCTGGGACATGCTCCAACACTTCCATGCAGCCGACGACATCTAAGACCCCGTCCCTGAAAGGCAACGCCTCACAGTCAGCATTCACATACAAACCATCCGGAACAACCTTTCTGGCGGAAGCAAGATACTCTAACGACAAATCCACCCCGACAACACGAGCACATTTACCGCGGGCATACTCCAGAAACTGGCCTTCACCACACCCTATGTCGGCGTACACCCCGTCAGAGGCAAGTAGATCACCTAAAACCCGTTCAGTAAGATCCCTGCGTCGCACGTGATACCAGCTCCTATACTTGTTCTCGTTGTCATACATAAGCTTCATGCGAACCCCCAACGAACCCTCCTTTCGGTAATAATCCTTCAAAAAAACCTTGTCAAGCTTCTGGACTGTAAAACCGATGGTCAAGCCGAAAGTCGAGGCAAGATACCTGACGGAAAAATTAGGGTAACCTAAAACCAGTTTTTCAACGCCAGCCCTGGAATAAAAACCCTGCCGCATCCAAGGCCACAACGGAGGATAAACCCTGGAAACCAGAAACCACGGCACAAAAAGCATTGAAGGAACAATACCCACAACCACCTTCCCAGAAACACGATACATCTCCGCCAAAGCACCCCCCGGAAAACCAAGATGCTCTAAAAGCCCCTGACTATAGACTACGTCAACCGACGAATCCTTGAAAGGCATGGCCATTACGTCACCTACGACAAACAAACCGGCACCAGGAGTCAACTGGTCCCTGCATGAATCCAAGCCGACGTAATTTCCGATATGCTTTCTTCCGGATGCCTCCCCGCACCCCACCTCCAACACCAAATCTCCCAGACCCGAGACGGATTTAACGTAGTCCGTGAAAGCCTTCGTGAAATAAGACTCCCGGACATACTTGACCACTTTACTTTGATTAACCCAGAAACCCTTCCACGCAGAAACGTCGCTTTCCACTTTAGTGAACAACAATAAACTGTGATTTTTATTCTTGTTTTCAGGGATATTAAAGAACAGTGAAAGTTAAGACCAGAAAGACAATTCCTAGCCAGGAAGTTTCTGACGATAAATCGACGGGGAGCAGCCTTCACAGCAGTTTGGCTGCGGGGATAGCTGCTGGACTAGCATTTACAGCATTGGCGTCTTTGCCATTGGAGGTCAGGGGAGACGAGATAACATTTGCAAACGGCAGAGTGCAGTCCGGAGTCGTGACGAGAGCGCGAGGAGAACACAAGGTAGACGTATTCGACCCCGCGACAGGAAAGATAATAACCTGGGCTAACACCAGAATCGCGGGAATAGAAAAAGCCCCCGTCATAATCCCGGCCGAAGAAATCACAATACCGGAGGCAGGCGCGCTAGTAGGCGCCCGCGAACACGGGGCAACATTCAGGACTCCGACAACAGAATCGGTTGCGCTTGAGAAAGACGGAGAGCACGCTGTCGCAGGTGGTGGTTCGTTCAAGGTTTCTGGCGGAGTCTCCGTAACCGGTGAGGGAGTCAAACTAAAGTGTTCCGAGAGTGTCCAGGTTGCCAGAGCAGACGCGACAAACGTTGAAGTCGAGGCTGGTGGAGAAACTACTTTGGGTGCGGGGGATGTTGCAAGCGTGTCTGATGGTTCAGAGGTGAATCTGACGGGTGATGCGAAGGTTAAGGCGACTGATGATGCCGGTGCAACCCTTACTTATCCAGCTGGCACCAGAAAGGTTGGTCTTCAGAGGGGTTCGAGTGCGACGCTTCCGGAGGTTGGCGGCGGCGTGAAGGCTGCGGGCAACGGAACAGTCAAGGTTGTCCTGCAAAATGAGGCGACATCAAAGTTTCCTGCTGGAACTGAATTCTCGGTTGGAGGAGTGAATCTACCGCCTACTGCAGCTGAAGTCGAGTACACTCTTCAGGCTGGTGACAGCGCGACTTTTTCAGGGCCTGCAGAGTTAACACTAAGCGGTGGCGCCAGACTCGAAGTCGTGAGGGGTGACGCAACGCTCGAAGTTCCTGGCGGTACAACAGGAGAGGTTTTGAGCAACACTAATGCTAATTTGGACGGGGGAGTTGTCGTCACGCCCAGGGTTGAGGCGGCTTTCTCCGTGGATGAGGGTGTTGCAGGCGCGCCTGACGCCGCGGCTGGCAGGCAGATACTGATACCTGCTGGAGGATTCAAGGGGCTTGTTGTTCCCCTGCAGGGTGCGACGATGCTGTTTCCGGGGGGGACTAAACAGGTTTTTCCGGCCGGAACCATTTTAGTAACTCCCGGCGGCGGCGGTGAAATGCCGTTACCGCCTTTAAGCGAAATCGAAGGACTAAAGGGTAAACATAAGCTCCCGGAATTATTCACTGTAGTGGACGGTAAAAGCGGCGCAACCATGACCTTGACCGGTGAGGGAGTAGCCGACTTAGGAGAAGACGACAGAGTCATCTCACCTGAAAAAGCGACGAAACAAAATTTACCCGGCAACACCAGAGTAAAGCTTGCGGGAGAAGCAGTGCCTGAAACAGGCTTGGAGATTGAGTTGCCTGCCGGAGCAAGTGCGCAGCTGCTGGGGGGAGTCAAAGTTGACGCACCAGTTGGTGCTGTTTTAACGCCTAACCCAAAGCCAGTTGAGGAGCCCAAAAAAGAGAAAGTTGAGGAACCACCCAAACCAGCAGTAAAAATAAAACCAGCAGCACCTGACGCGACGGGGGCTGGACCCACACTACTCGACAAAGTAGACGGTATGCTAACAAACGACGCAGGCCAACTTACAGGATTCCCAAACGTAGCCGCAGCAACCACGGAACTGGAAGGAGCCCTAAAAACCAACCCAGACCTGCAAAAAAACGCAAACGCCTGGGCGAAACTAGGCGCCCTATACGGACTAACAGGATGCAAATACTGGGGAGACACAAACACCACACCAGACGAAAACAAAAAAAGAGTAGACGGCCTAGCATGCCTGAACACAGCACTAGAACTAGACCCCAAAATAGCAAACACGACACTATGGGGACAACCATTCAACGCATGGTACACCGGCATAGGAGACACCGCAGCAAGAAGCGGAGGCCTCCAAGGAGACCGAAGCAAAATAACCATGACCGTCACACCAGACGGAACACTAAAAGTTGTCCAGAAATAGGGTTTAAAGACACCATCAAACCCGGACAAGACGGTTGCGGCAGTCCCTGCCGCAACCACTGAAAAGACATCAAACCTGGTTGAGAGTCCACGCCATCGGATGCCTAAACAGAGCATGGGAAGCAGACGAACGCGTAACCAATAGTTCCTATGTGGTAACTCCTTCAATGACCGGTACGTAGGCATAATGACGACGTGCACAAACCGGTGGGTGTAAAAAGAGACGATATCGTAAGCATCTTTGTCGACGTTAACCCTGACGGCTCCATCACCCCTAAAAAAAGAGCGCCCTAAACCAGCAACCAAACGCAAGGACGAGTGAAGGACAAACCGTCAATAAACGAGTGTAGCATATCCTTGATTAGTTGTCGTAAATGTGAGGAAGATTTAATTTTTTATTTTTGATTCATATGATAGAGAGAATGTATGAATTGTCCCTCGAAAAAATCGCTTTGCACACCCCTATTGGATCACAGTTATTCTGCATCGCGAAAAAAATGAGGCTGGAATGATAAAATGAGAAAAAGAATTATTGACAGAGTATACCTGGGCATATCTGTCCTGATTTTCCTGTTGTTTTATTCGTTATCCGTCATATTGCAGAGTAGCTTAACACCATCATACGACGTAGACTCGTGGAAATTCATAGTAATGCTCCTTCTCCCGTCCCTGTGGACTCTGTGGGGATTCCATATGCTAATAAAAGACGAATGGATTAATAGACTAGTCTATGAAATAAAATTGGGGAAGTTTGTCGGATATGCGAACAGAGCACATGAAACAATTAAGAAAAAAGATTTACAATTATTTTTTTGCTTTCTGATTTTAATAGTTGTCTTCCTTTCATGGAGGTTTGGGCTGTTCTCAGAGGGAATAATCTCAAACAACGACCACTCATACCACTACTATCAGGCATGGTACACCGTAAATTACTTAATCCCAAAATTCAACAGCATCATA
>JBDRCA010000015.1:0-9295 GCA_043822165.1 Candidatus Altarchaeota archaeon | reverse complement strand
ACGAGGTTGTAGATACTGAATTATTTGAAAGTGACATTAGACATAGAGCACAGAAAATGGCGGACTTTTATGTAGTATACTACTGTTTAGAGAATACTGTAAGAAGATTAGTTTCAGAGAGACTAGAAGAGAAATATGGTTTTAACTGGTTTGATGAAAAAGTTCCTGATGGTGTAAAAAACGAGGTCAAAAGAAAACAGACTGACGAACGCGACTCAACAATGTCATTACGGTCTGAGGACCCACTGGCCTATACAAACTTTGGTGAATTAATAGACATCTTAAATGCTAATTGGATTGATTTTTCAGATACCATAAGAAGCCAGAAAGCTATGCAATCAACCCTCTCCCAATTTAATAAAATCAGAAATATTATAGCACACAGTTGTGATTTAAATGATGATGAGATCCTGCGATTCAAGCTTCTAATTAAAGATTGGTTAAGAATACAGGTATAACTCTCGTTTTTATAGGTGTGTTCCTCACGTGTGGTGGAGGATGGGCAAGTTTGCACCTAATAACAGGGATAAGGAGCTTCGGGTTGAGAAGTTGTTTCTCAGAGATGAATTGGTTGAAAGACTTGATTCTAAGGTTCCTTTGAATTTGGATGATTTCATGGCTTTTTTCTGGCACATGAGTCCGGTTAAACTTAGCGAGCATACGCATTTTTTTCTAGGAGAGTTAATTCAGGCACGCAGGGACGGGCGTTTGTATACTCAGGATGATTGGGCTAGGTTTAAGAAAGTATGCACTAGCGGCAACAACCGGAACATCATCCTCAGAAAACTTCTTCATTTAGGCGTGATTGAGCGGAAGAAGAAGACTCAACATGATTACGTTATTTTCCTTAGCGACAAGTGGATTCATCGCCTAGAATTACTGATAACAAATTGGGTGATGCTTACAGAATGAAGAGGCGTTCAAACAACATACTGTATTTTTCGGACGAGTTAATCCAGAAGGTTTTGGAGCGGAGACCCTTGAGGTTGTGGGATTTCACAGACATGTTTTTTCCCCGGGAAACAAACAGGAAGCAGTTTGACTGTGCCTTCAAATTTCTCAATGAACTGGAGAAGCGAGGCAGTATGAGTAATTCTGAGGTCCGGGGTTTGTTTGATTCAACGAAAGAGCAGATTTTGTTGATGAGTCATGTTTTGCCGAAACTTCAGAAGTTTCGTCTCGTGGAGTCCGACTCCGGCGGAAACAGCAAAAAATACAATCTGCGTTTCAGCCGTAACGCAAGCTTCATACTGCGTGAACTCGGCATGGACGTGCTCAAATTTTACGCAAGACACTACAATGACGTCAAGCAACTGGAAGGGGATACCCTCTAAGGAATCCCTACATTTTCCCGAGAAGGGTGGCCGTAAATTCGGCCAGAAAATCTGGGACAGTAGCTTCAGATGGCAAGTCGAAGACCTGATGGAATTCCTGTTTCCAAGCGAACGTATGCCCAAACACAATGAAGTGGCCGTAGAGTACGTGAAATTCCTCCTCAGAAACGGCGACAACACCGAGGACGGGAAAAAGGAATTCTGCCAGAAGACAGGCTACAGCTTCAACACCGTCCGAAAACACATAATACCCAAACTCTACCGTTTTGGATTAATTCACCGTACTCGAGAGCTTCCAAAACACACTGCCTGGAACATCAAAAGCAAGCGAAAAAGCCACGAAAAAGAATCCCTCAGCTTCAGTACCATGCTACGCAAGATAGCCGACGAATGGGAGTCAATGGTAACCACAGCCAGGATGAGACGACAGGTCGAGGAAAGAAAAGATAAAGACGAGATGCGAGAAATCAAAAGACAAGAAAAACTGGATTGGGAAAGATGGGAAAAAGAACGAGAATACTAAAATGTTACTCCTCTTTTTTAGCCTTCTTAATCTCGCTTCTCAGTTTCGGATCTGCCTTTAACTCAATGCTTCTAAGTCTAGGATCTGGTTTTTGAGAGAGTTCTTGGACACTAACTATGTTAGGGTCAGATTGCACCTCTAATTTAGGCACTTTCTTCGGGTCTTTACTTGTATCTTCCGCCATCTTAATCTCTTCAAGAACAGATTATTGATTTGAGTACAACAATATAATTGCCCAAAAACATCAAAACCAAACCCAAGAATAATAGGATTAAAGCGATGTTGATAAACTTGGCTTTTCTTGAAATCTTTTTCTTGTTTGATTCAAAAGACTCAATCCAATTCTCCATTAATTGTTGTCGTACCTCATTCTCGGTTTTGCTTAGATAATCATCCCTAAATGGTCTTGGTTCTGGATCTCTCCGATAGCCCTCAGTTCTGAAAGCCAATATCGAAAGAACTAAGGAGAACAGTATTAAGGACAACCCCGATAGGCTAACCATATTGTAGGCAGTATCCGAACTATACAGAACCCCTAGAATAACTCCAATAAATCCAAGCACTATGCTAGTCTTAGTATCCAATGCGTCTATGGAGCTACATTGAAAATTGAGTCTATCCTTAATCTCAGAGAAAATCAGATCTCTACTCTCTTTTTCTATTTCTTCCCCAGCCATCACTTAACTATAAAACAAGCATAGAATTAAAGGCTGAGAAGTAGACAATACTGTGAACAATAACATCTTGTTATGTTCACGCACAATGTTATCATTAATGCGAGAAACATAAGGAATCTTGGTCTTGAGTTAGGCAGTGTTAAGAACAAGGTACGCCACGGGCTCGATGTTTGTTTGGGGTGTATGTTATGGAATTCGGGTCTTTTAAATGTTTTGGTTTTAATTTGTATTATACTATGAATCGTTTTTTGTTTTGTGTTGTTTTTTTGTTGGCGGCTTCCGGTGTCGCGTCAGGCTTGGACGAGTTTAAGCTTTTGTGGGAGCATCCTTTGATTAAGGGTGCTGATGAGGTGCAGGTTGTTGATGTTGGCGGGGATGGTGTCCCTGAGATTTACGCTGTTTCTTATTCTACTAAGAATGCTATGTTGTCGTGTTTCAGTTCTAACGGGAGTCTTTTGTGGGATGCTGGTGTTCCTCGTTTTAGTTTAAGCGGTTATCCTACTGAGGAGGTGAGGATTGTCCGAGTGGTTGACGTCGACGGTGACGAGTACGCTGACTTGATTATCGGGAGCGAGGCGATTGCGCCGTCTGTTAACTATCACCCTCTTTATTTGGCTGAGCGTGCTCCTGAGAAGGGTGTGGGTGTTGTGAGGGTTCAGAGGAAGTGGACTTACGATAAGAGTGGTCTTACTACGTCTGCTGTTGTCTCGGATTTTTACGGTAATGATACTTTGTATGTGGTTTCTTCTTCCACGGATTTTAGCGTTTACTTGATTTCTTTGGATGGGGACGTTTCAGGGGTTTTTGATTTGGGTAGCAGTGTCC
Source organism: Candidatus Altarchaeota archaeon (assembly GCA_043822165.1). Classification (GTDB taxonomy): domain Archaea; phylum Altiarchaeota; class Altiarchaeia; order IMC4; family SCGC-AAA252-I15; genus SCGC-AAA252-I15. Next base: position 5,936 of record JBDRCA010000015.1, on the reverse strand, counting down.
GGGATGTTTACGTGTTTAATGCAGACGGGGATGTTGGAAAAGAGTTTATTGTCGGCGTCTTCGAGGGTATGGCGTTCTTCGACAACGGGACTTTTGTCTGGCAGCATCCTTCCGAGCACAGGATTCTGAAGGTTTTGGCTTATGACTTGGATTCTGATGGCGTGTCCGAGTTTATCGGGGCGTCAAGCTCTAGAATCTATGTTTTAAGCCCGGAAGGCAAGTTGATCTGGGATTCCAAGATTGATGATTTGACTTCTAATCTTTTGGTAGCCGACTTGGAGAGTGACGGCAGGCCGGAGATATTGTTTGGTTCAGGGGGAAAACTTACGATACTCGACTTCAACGGCAGCCTGCTAGGTGACGTCGTCTTGGACGGCAGGGTTAACGGTGTCGCATTGGTGGATCCTGACGGGGACGGGGTTTCCGACGTTGTCGTCGGCTTAAACAGCAGGATTGCTGTCCTGGAGTTGAGCGCCATCCAAGTTAAGGCGGATATTGCCCTCAATCACCACAAGAAGGCGTTGGAGTATTACGGCGTCGGGGAGATTAAAAAAGCGGTTTCCGAGCTTGAGGAGGCAATCAGGGTTTATTCCGAGATAGAGCGTTTCGGGGAGGCCGGCGAGTTAAGGATTCTTCTCGCAGAGTACGAGCGAAACCTTGTTTTAGAGGACAAGATTAAATTGGCATTCACTCACATGCATAATGCGAGACTGTTTTTTTCCGCTGGAAAATACGTGAACGCGACTCAGACCGCTCAGAAGGCGTTGGCAATCTTTGAGTCAGTGAACAATTCCGAGGGTGTGGCGGAGGCGAAAAGTATTGTTTCATTGGTTGAGGAGCATGACCGTGCCTCTCTTTTGACTGCGGAGGCCGAGCAACTGTATGTTTCAGGGGATTTCGACGAGGCGATGGTGAAGGCGAGGGAGGCTTTTGACATATCCACGAGGTTGAATGATTCATTGGGCGTTAAAAAGGCAGCTTCCGTCATCTCTCTTGTCGAGGACTCCTTATCAAGGCTTACGACTTATCCCCTGACTACTACCCTCATCAAGATTCCGCCCAGGTATACGACGACCTTGAAGTCTCCCGGCGAGAGGCAGCAGGACAAGTACCTGGTTTACGTTGGCGCCGTCATGGTGGCTCTAATGTTCATATACGTTTTGAAAACCGGGGTTTCCCGAAAGGGCGGCAAACCAGCTTAAGTCTCCATATTGCAGTGAGGGCACTTATCCTCGCAGGCTCTTACTCCCTCACCGCATCTCTCACATATTATAAAGCTTGCCGAACCCTGGCTCCCACCGGGTCTTTCACGTCCGCCGTCAAATCGCCTCTCAAGGAAGTCGTGGGCGTGGAAAAACATGGAAGCAAGAGCCCCGCCAGCCCCAGTCAACAAAACACCCACCACATTCCACAACAGAATAATCCACATAACCAGAAACGAGGGGAAAGCAGACATATCATTGAACGCTAAAACACCCGTTTCGGCGAAGAGATAGACTACTGCCAGCGCTCCAAAAACTCCAGAGATTGCCGCGATTCGGAATCCGTCGCGCGGACCCCGCCGCCTCAAATAACCCACCACGCCGCCGGCAGCCAAAGGCCCAAGTATCGGGATCCAGTTCAACCCGACATAAGACAATGCTCCGATAACGAGGGTTGCGGCAGTCGACAAGTATTCGCCGAATTTGTTCATACGACTACCTTAAACTCCTGACGACACTTCCTGCGAGCTTTATCGTGTTTTTCACATCCCTTAAGTCGAAGACGGACGTTGGCCCGTGGATGTAGCGGGTCGGCGCTGATATGACGCCGCTTGGGATTCCCTCGCGCGTGAGGTATATTATTGCGGCATCCGTCATCCCGCCTTCAATCACGTCGATTTGATAAGGAATCTTAGCTTTCTTAGCGGTCTTTATCATCACGTCCCTTACTTTCGGGTGGGAGACAAGCCCTCTACCTCCCGCCTCGCTCAGAGTGATTGCGGGGCCAGCCCCCAGTTTAAGGCTGGATTCAGTCTCCTTGATTCCCGGCGTGTCGCCTGATATCGTGGTGTCCAAGGCGATGGCATAGTCAGGGTTAATGCTGTAGGCGGCAACGCGGGCTCCCTTTAAACCCACTTCCTCCTGGACGGTTCCGACAGCATACACGGTGGCGTCAACGTTTTTGGGTATCGCCTCCATGACCTTCAGTACTGCGTAACACCCTATGCGGTCGTCGACTGCTTTTCCGTAGTAAAGGTTTTTGGAAAGCGCTCCGAAGGATGCCTCGAACATTATGGGGTCTCCGACACTCACTTTCTTCTCCGCCGCCTTCTTGTCTTTGGCTCCTATGTCTATGAACATGTCGTCGTGGTTCACTATCTTCTTTCGTTCCTCGTCTTTCTGCAGGTGAGGCGGTTTTAACCCTATTATGCCAGGGAACTCTCCCTTCTCGGATTTGACGACTACGCGCTGGTGCAAAAGCACTCTGTCGTCTATTCCGCCCACTTTGACAAAGCTTATGAAACCCTCCTTTGAGATGTGTTTAACCATGAGGCCTACTTCGTCCATGTGGGCTGCGAGCATTATTTTTGTTTTTCCGTTTCCTTTTTTCCCGATTATGTTCCCGAATTTGTCTTCTTTGACTGTCTCGCATGTTTTTTCGAGTTCACGCTGCATTATGCTGCGCACGTCGTCTTCGAATCCTGAGATGCCTCCTGCAGTGCAAAGTTCCTTCAAGAGTTTCATTTTTTTTGGTTTTAAGCCTCCTTTCCTTTATTCAAGTGTTGCGCGACTGCGTAGATGTCCTTGTCTCCCCTGCCAGAGAGATTTAATACTATTACGTCGCCGCCCTTAAATTCCTTTTTATGGGTTATGATGTACGCGATCGCGTGGGAGGATTCTAACGCAGGTATTATGCCTTCAAGCTTTGAGAGAACCTCGAAGGCGTGCAGTGCTTCATCGTCTGTCGCAGACGAGACCGTGAGTCTCCCCGTCTCCTGCAAGTGGGCGAGCTCCGGCCCCACTCCCGGGTAGTCGAGTCCCGCCGCGATGCTGTAAGACGTCTTAATCTGCCCGTAATCATCCTGCATGATTTTCGTCATCATGCCGTGGAATACTCCGTCGCTTCCCTGCCCCAGGGATGCACCGTGTTCCCCGCTCTTTATTCCCTTCCCGCCCGCCTCAACTGCCACCAGCGAGACGCCGTCGTCTTCTAAAAAACCAGAAAATATCCCCATCGCATTGCTTCCCCCGCCAACACATGCCACTACATAGTCCGGGAGCCGACCCTCCTTTTCCAGAACCTGCTCCCTGGCTTCAGCGCCTATTACGCTCTGGAATCTTTTGACCATCATGGGGTACGGGTGCATGCCTGCGACGGTCCCGAAGAGATAGTAAGTTGATTCCACGTTCGTTATCCAGTCCCGGATTGCCTCGTTTATCGCGTCTTTCAAGGTCTTTGAGCCGGATGATACCGGAATCACTTTAGCGCCTAAAAGCTCCATCTTGAAGACGTTGAGTTTTTGGCGTGCGACGTCTTCTTCGCCCATGTAGACTTCGACTGGAATGCCGAGCATGGCGCCCACGGTCGCGGTTGCGACGCCGTGCTGTCCCGCGCCTGTTTCGGCGATGATGCGGGTCTTTCCCATGCGTTTGGCCAAGAGGGCCTGCCCAAGCGTGTTGTTTAGTTTGTGGGCGCCTCCGTGAACGAGGTCTTCGCGTTTAAGGTAGACTTTCGCGCCGACAATCTCGGATAAGCGTTTAGCGTGGTACAGCGGCGTCGGCCTTCCCGCGTATTCCCTGCAAAGATATGCGAATTCGCTCCAGAATCCGTCGTCTGCGAAAGCAGTCTCTATCGCCTCCTCAAGTTCATCTAGTGCGTGCATTAGCACTTCGGGGGCGAACTGGCCTCCGTATTTGCCGTATTTTCCACCTGACATTTCCTTAATCTTGTGAAAACAAGCCTTTAAATACTGGTCTTTGTTTAATCTTTTACTACGAAGCGGATTCTCAGGATTCCGCGATTGGAGGAAAAAAACTAATGGCAAAAGACGAGTTTGGCAGGAACCTTTTCGACGTAGTCTGCTCTGAGTGCGGGCAGGAGACGCAGGTTCCATTCAAGCCGCAGGAAGGCAGGCCGATTTACTGCAAGGACTGCTACAGGAAGAAGCGGCCTAGCAGATAGGAAAAAACACGGTTTTTCAGGCAATTACGGGATTTTTGTGCTCGACGTGTCCCGAATCGAAAGCTTTTTATAGGCATCTTTCCCTATCTATTGGGTAGGTGTCGGCAGTAGTGGATAGCGTAATAACTTCTTTTGTCGGGGACAAGATTCTCTCAGGGGTTGACCCCGCAAGTCTCCCAAAGACCGGGTCATCGGCGATTATCGGGGGCAGGCAAGCGGGCAGAGTCGTTGACATTATCGGAAACATCAAGAAACCATACTGTGTCATAACCAAAGACAAGAGGTTTTCCGGCACTGAAAAAATCATTGGAGAAAAAATATTCTTTCGGAGGAGAAAATGACAGGCGAAAAAATCGAGCAAAAACGGGATCTGAGATGCCCTGAGTGCTCGAGCGAAAACGTTATTACCGACTACAAGCACGGTGAAATAGTATGCAAGGCGTGCGGGCTCGTAATCGAAACGGGTATGTTCGACTTCGGTCCTGAGTGGCGGGCATTCGACGAGGAGCAGAAAAGCAAGCGAGCCAGGACCGGCGGCCCTGTCAAGTACGCTAAACTCAACAAGGGTTTGACTACTGAAATCGACCGATACGACCGCGACATAAGAGGCGGGGCGATTCAGCCTGAGCGGAAAGCCCAGCTTTACCGCTTAAGGAAGTGGCAGCGCCGCTCCAGGATGAGCGATTCCGTGCAGCGCAACCTCTCCATTGCTTTGCCTGAGTTAGATAGGATGTGTGCTTACCTTAACATTCCAAACAACATCAAAGAGGAGTGTGCCATGTGGTACCGGAAAGCCGTGACCAAGGGTTTGGTTCGGGGTCGCTCCATCGAGTCCGTGGTTGCTGCAATCATATACATGGTTTCGCGCAAGCACCAGCTTCCCAAGACTCTTGAGGAGCTTGCCGAAGCATCAGGCGTCAAAAAGAAGGATATTGGGCGCTCCTACAGGTTTGCGTGCAGGCGACTAAACATTAGGATGCCTGTTGCGACTCCGATGGACTATGTGCCGAGATTTGCTTCCGAGCTTGGTTTGTCAGGGGAAACCGAGGCCAAGGCGATTGATATCCTGAAGAAGGCGCGTGAGAAGGGCGTTACTTCCGGGCGGGGTCCGACAGGTGTCGCGGCTGCCGCCATTTACTTGGCTGGCAAGCTTACCAAGGACAAGCAGACCCAGAAAGGTATTGCGGGAAGGCTTGCGGGCGTCACCGAGGTTACCATCCGCAACCGTTACGAGGAGATTGCAAGGGAGCTAGGTCTTGAAATCTAGTTTCCCGGCATCTTTATTTTTTTACTTAAATATAAGTAAACTATGGATGATGTTTCCTTGCTCTTGAGACTTAGCCTTTTGTTCCCGTCTCCGAAGGCAACGCTTTGCATATCCACTAAGCGGCTTGGAGAGCACATATGTCTGTCTCAGCAGTCCGCGTCCCGGCTTCTAGGAAGGCTCGCATCCCAGGGTTTAATCGAGAAAACAGTCTCTGGCAGAGGCCATGAGATACGGCTTACCAGCAAGGGCATAAGGCTATTAGGTGACGTAAAAAAGGGCCTTGACGCCTTCCTATCGGAAGAAGAATCCGTCTCGTTTAAGGGAGCGGTCTCGAAGGGCATTGGAGAGGGAGCATACTACGTCCACGAGTACGCGGACAAGATCGAGAAAAAACTGGGTTTCGTCCCTTACCCAGGAACCTTGAACGTTAGCTTGGGCGTGAACCCGCAGGAGCTTCTAAGATACACGGGCATTGAAGTGCCAGGTTTTACACGGGCTGGGCGAA
>JBDRCA010000014.1:0-19329 GCA_043822165.1 Candidatus Altarchaeota archaeon | reverse complement strand
CGACTTCTGCCGGTCACCTAAAGTCATGGGCATAATCTCCACCAACTCCATCAAATCGAACTCGCTCGGCAAAACAAGCTTTCTCGCGTTAGGATTAATATTCAAGTTAGTCGCATACTCAACAATCTGGCTCGCGTACGAACAAGACTTCACGCCATACTTGAGCATTGCGTCGTAGTCGTCGTTTTCAACAGTCAAGGAGTTGTATTCGCCGTGCGGGTCAACTATGATGATCGGCACCTTATTCTTCAAAAGCTCCTCGAGCATAACGGCAACGGTATAGGATTTACCTGCCCCCGTCTTTGCAAGAACCGATACGTGCTTGCCGATACTCTTCTTGACATCCAGGTAAACCGGGATGTCATGGCCCTCTAGTAAACCCACGTACATGCTGTTTTTATTATCCTTGCGAAGACCGAGAACGCTCATGATAAGGGTCTTGTCTGCGGGATAAACTTTCTCGCCAGGCTTGAAAGGCGTCTTCGGGACTAGGACATTTTTTTCTAGCCGATAACCCACGGTCCTTGCTTCGCCGAGCATGACCTCGTCTTCGAAGTCGTCCAAGTAACGCTTCATGGACTCGATGCGCGCAAGCACCCAACCATACACGTCATGGTTAACCTTGATGTAGCTTCCGCGCTCCACAGACGGGTCAGAGATAAGAACCGTGAACTGGGTCTCCTTCACGGGCCCGTGAATCTTCCCGACCTCCTTGACTCCCATGTTAAGTTATTTCTTTAACATCACTTAAATTAAGGCATGGTTGAAGCAAGCGTAATACTCGTGGAACCAAAGTACGAGGGCAATATCGGAGCCATAGCCAGAGTCATGGCAAACTTCGGCGTGTCGGAGTTTGCCGACGACAAAGGCGCCGTCTTCACTTCGCTTGCGCTCGCTCGATGACACATAAACGAAAATGCCAGAGTTCGCTGTAATACTCGTGGAACCAAAGTACGAGGGAAACATCGGAGCCATAGCCAGAGTCATGGCAAACTTCGGCGTGTCGGAACTAGTGCTGGTAAAACCCCCGAAACTTGGGGTGGAAGCCCGGAAGATGAGCATGCACGGCTTAAACGTCCTCTTCAACGCTAAGACAGCGCCAAGCCTGAAAAAAGCAAAAGAGGACTTTGATTTCCTGGTTGCAACGTCCGCGATTTCCGCGACCGACAAAAACAGCATGAGAAGCCCAGTAACCCCAGAGCAACTGGCAGAGGCATTGAAGACTTCAGGCAAAGTCGGGTTGGTGTTCGGCCGCGAAGACTACGGGCTATACAACACTGAAGTATCGCTTTGCGACATGCTCGTAACCATCCCCGCAAACTCTGAGTATCCGACGCTAAACATAGCGCAATCAGTAACGGTAATCCTCTATGAGCTCTCTCGCATGCAATACTCCAAAAAAATCAGGGAGCGCAAAAAATTCAGGCGCCTGTCAAAAATCGAGAAAAACGTGTTGCTCGAAAAATACGATTGCCTAGTGAACAAGGTCTTGTTCGGTGACTATGAGCGTACTCTGGCTAAAAAGACTTTTCGGCAGCTTCTGGGCAGAGCATTCGTCTCCGGGAGGGAGGCTCACACGCTGATTGGAGTATTCAGGAAGGCGTACGAAAAGATTAGTTGACCGTTAATCGGGTAAGTTCGCAGGCGACACTATCTGTTAAGCGTTCTTCTCGCATTGTATCCCATTCCGTAAACCCTGGTTCTAGGGTCTGAGGCATCGTCCTTGGTCCATGCGAAAGCAAGGTTTCTGACGTGGGCTGAGTTACTGCGCTCAAGTTCCTGGGCTGCCCTGTCTGCTCCGTTTCTCTGGGCTTCGTCGATTCCTCCTGCATCCCGCTTCAGCTTTCTCACGACTTCTTCTGCACCGCTTACTATTGCAAGAGCTTTTGATGCCTCTTCTTCACTTGCATGGTCTAAGGCGTCGCCTACGCTGCCGTGCGGGTAATCCATGCCAAGCTGCGTTGCAGGCATGTCCGGGCACTGCATGACGACTCTTGCCGCAGCGTAACCCGTCTTCCCGACAATAGTTTTCAGAGCGTCAACGCAGGCGCCTGCTATTGTCTTGTCTGGCAGAGCCGAAAGCAGCGGTTCAACGGATGCGAGCATGAGGTTTTCGGCTTCTCCGAGCCCGTCTACTTGGCTTCTCATGCGTTCCGCCGCCGCGAACCGGTCAATGTTGCTTGCTCCAGCGTGCATCAGTCCCACGTTTAACAGGAAGTCCGAGTGCTGATTCTCAAATCCCGTCGCCCTCTCAGGTATCCCCAATTGTTTCTGTCTCACGATTTCCGCGCTCGTCTTTGGAAGAGTCGTGGTCACGACCAAGTCATTTACTCCGCTCCTGCTTCTTACTTCCTCGATGATGGATGTTTCACTCCTCGAGTTCCCGACCGCCCTCAAAGCCCGGTTTATCTTGATAGCGTCAGCCCGGTTAACCTCGGTTAATTCTTTACCAGTGAAGTGCCTGAAAAAAATCCCCCTCCCCTCAAGGCCAGAGACGACGTCGACTTGCTCCTGGCCTCTTGCGCTAGTTGTTCTCAGCATTTTAATCCAATCCTATTATCTACCCTCAATACAAGAATAAAAATCCGTTGCAGCACTTATTTAGCATTATTGAGAATAATTACTTGTCATGGAAGACAAGCTCCTTCTCGGTTTGGCGAAAGAGCATGGGACGCCCCTTTATGTTTACGACGGGGATTTGATAAGGGATAGTTTCACAAGTTTCAGGGATGCTTTCACGGAAAGATATCCTAACGTGAGGGTCTGTTACGCCGTCAAGGCTAATTCCTCTCTTGCAATACTGCGGCTTCTGGCAAGGCAGGGCTGCGGTGCAGACGTCGTATCCGGAGGAGAGCTCTCTATTGCATTGAAGGCTGGCGTCAGGGCAGGAGACATAGTTTACACCTCAAACAGCAAGTCACCCGGCGAGCTTGAGTTGGCGCTAAACCAGGGCGTTACCGTAACCCACGGAAATGTTGATGAGCTAAAGATTCTCGCAGGCATTGCAGGGAATGCCGGGAAGACTGCGCGGGTTGCCTTCAGGGTTAACCCTGACGTTTCTGCTGCAACACACCCCAAGATTGCGACAGGCATAAGGAACACTAAATTCGGGTTGCACCTAAAAGATGATCTAGCATTTAAGGCATACGAGAAAGCATCAGGTATGACGGAGATTCAGGTAGTGGGATTGCACTGCCACATCGGAAGCCAGATAACCGAGACAGAATCGTTCGAGGAGGCGGTATCAAAGATGATGGACTTCGCAGCACGCCTAGAAGACGAGCTTCACTTAAGGCTTGAGTTCATAGACGTCGGCGGAGGGCTTGGAATATCATATCACGGCAAGGAAACACTCTGCTTAAGCGAGTTCGCAGACGCGATAGTAAACGCATTCACTAAAGGAGCAGAAAAACTATCCTATGAGCCGACTCTAGTGCTCGAGCCGGGAAGATACATCGTAGGTCCTGCGGGAGTGCTTCTTGCAGGCGTGAACTCCGTCAAAAAGACTCCATACAAAAACTTCATAAACGTGGACGCGGGATTCAACACGCTCGCCCGCCCCGCCATGTACGACGCCTACCACAGGGTGAGAATTCTCGGGAAGAAAGGAGGGAAAGAAAAATATGATATCGCAGGAAATGTTTGCGAGAGCGGAGACATCCTCGCAAGAGACCGGATACTCCCCACGCCTTCCCGCGGCGACGTTATCACGATACTAGATGCAGGAGCATACGGCTTCAGCATGGCGAGCGAATACAATACTTGCCCGCTGCCGGCGGAAGTCCTGGTAAGAAACGGCAACGCTGAGCTGATAAGAAGGCGGCGCACAGTAGAAGACGTACTTAATGGACAAGTCATCCCAGACGACTTAGCCTAAGAGACTCTACTTTTTCTGCTCCAGCATCCTCTGCTGGTACTCCAGCATCTTTCTGATGTTGACGCTCATGTCCTTTAAGTAAGGCGCTTCGACGTTTTCCTGCATGAACTTTGAAAGTATGTTGTATACCCGCTTCGGGTTCGCGACCCCGAACAAGGCGTACTGGCTGCGCGTGCGGGGTACTCCTACGGTTCTGCCGCCCGTTATCGCCCCTCCAATGAATCCACTGCCTCCCACCCGGGCGCCTCCTCCAATGGTCACTGAAGCAGAGTCCTCTCCCATGCCCAATCCAGACGCAGTAATCGGAATCACAGTGCCGAAGTTGAAGATTCTCCCGACGAGCGGCTGGTCGACGATGAGATTGTTTATCTTGTCGTAGCTTAAAGTGTTCTGCTTTAGTCCAATGAACTTGACCTCGGTTATGATGCGGTAGTTAGTCACGTAAAACCTGTGGGATTTACGGAACACATCAACGCCGACACATCCTATGAGCGAGAAGATAAGCGATATGTAATAAACCGAAACACCCGGCAAATCCAAGGCAACCGTTATGACTATGCTCGCAATCGCAACCCCCATCATAATCGGCATCCACTTCCACTCGATTCTGAGGACAGAGAACGCAGTCGAAAAAACCGATATCGGAATAAGCCACATTACTGCGAGAACGTATTCCCCCGAAGACATAAACGAGAAAATCTGGCCGAAGAAAAGATTCATGATTATGGGGAAAACCTCCAGCAAATCAATCCCGGAAAGAATGCCCATATCCCCCATGGACGGGCGGAACATGCTAGTTAAAATCGAAATCGGAGAACGCAACACATACAACAAGTCGTCATAATATATGATGAATAATGCGCTCAAGAATGCGACGTAAATCCAAATCAAATAAAGATTATAAAAAGCCAGAAAATGCGGGATAATGCGCTCGTAAATCTTTTCCCCGTCCAAGAGCTTAAGAGACGAGTCCGGCCTGTTCAACGGGTCCGCGATTTTGTCGTCATCAACGGACAACTGTTTGGAAGGCTTCATTGTACATTAAAAATATTTGCCCAAGAACCTATTAAATAGCGCTTTTCATCATGTAGTGCATTATACGCATTTTAACGCGGCTAACCCAATAAATAACGCAAAATGAGCGTTCACCGCCGTAAGAGCTCGTCTGCCCAGGCAGGCGCTGATGAGGCATCCGCTTTGACGAATCCTGCGATACCCCTCCTAGACCAGTTAGTGAAGATTAGGGATCCTTCCGAGCAGGCTGCGCGGGTCGCAGACTACACTGATTATGTTTCAGCAAGATACGGGGAAGGCTTAGACGACGCTATCCATGCGGGCGGGAGGAGATACAGGGCTATTACCGGGCCGGTTTCCCGCCAGTTCAAAAGGGGGACGGGCGCTCCAAACCCGTTCACTCCACTGACGTGCCTTCTAGCGCAAAGCAGCGACATAGACGTGGATGTTGTGACCACATCATACCATGCTTATCAGGAGCGGTTCACTGCCAGAAGGGAGGAATGGAACAGGCTGGGAATCATGAGAGGACAGAATATAAGCGTCCAACAGGGCTCTATGGCTGAAAAGTTAATGGCGTGCCCGAATGCTCACTTCGACGAGATTACCTGCAGGTTCCCATCAGGGTCTCCAAAAGAGCTTGCGCCGCTTCTCGCAGAAAAACTAAACATCGAAGGCTCATTGAATCCGAATGGCGCGAGCGTTCTCATCGGCATGAAATATTCTTCTGGAGTGGAGCTCGCCGCAGAGTTCGACAGAGTGATACAGAAAAGAGTTGAAGGTCTCGAAGGCTTCGAGCTTAAGACTAGCCTCCACAACGTCGGCGGCGCGGGATCCCCCGCGAAACTCTGGCAAATAGTGAAAAAACAAACGTAATTCTTTTCTTTCTTTTTTGGGGGTGAAACACCTTTTTTCTTTTGGTAAAGAAAAAAGGGGGTTCATGGTCAGCACTCATAAGCGTCGTCACAGCTTTCGCTCGGCGGTTGTTCGTGTCATCACTTGGTTTAAGATTTGTGATTCAGCGGTTAAATCAGTTTATTTCTGCTTCAGGGTGTTTGCGGACTTCTGAGAGTATGAGTTCCTTTATTTCTTCGAGGCGCTCCATGGTTTTCGCTTCGAATCGCAGGATTATTTTCGGGCTTGTGTTTGATGCCCTCACAAGGCCCCATCCGTCCGGGAAGGTGACGCGTGCGCCGTCGACGGTCACTACGTTTAATCCCCTGTCCTTGAGCGCCTTCGTGACCGAGTCGACTAAACCGAATTTTTTGTCGTCCGGACACGAAACCCGTATCTCTGGAGTCGAATAATACTTCGGCAAAGAAGCCAGAATCCCCGAAGCCGAATCATCGGATTTAGAGAGGATTTCAAGCATCCTCGCGCCCGCGTAAATCGCGTCGTCAAAACCAAACCACCTCTCCTTGAAGAAAAAGTGGCCGCTCATCTCTCCTGCTATCAATGCCTGTTCTTCTTTGAGTTTTTTCTTTATGAAGCTGTGGCCTGTCCGGTACATTATCGGGACCCCTCCGTTTCTTTCGACGTCTTCAAAGAGTCCTTGGCTCGACTTTACTTCGGATATGATTTTTCCGCCCGGGTTTCTTGTCAGTATGTCGCGGGAAAATATTATGAGCGCTTGGTCTCCGCGGATTATTCCGCCGTCGTCTGCGATGAATCCTGCGCGGTCGGCGTCGCCGTCAAAGCCGATGCCAAAGTCCGCTTTTTCGGCTTTTACTTTTTCGCGCAAATCAATTGTGTATTCGTCGACTGTGGGGTCTGGGTGATGGTTCGGGAAGTTCCCGTCAGGCTCACAATACAACTCAACGACGTCGCAGCCGAGTTTCCCGTAAAGCTTTGACGCGATTAATCCTCCGGCGCCGTTGCCGCCGTCGACGACGACCTTGATTTTACGGGAAACCTTTATTTCTTTCGCGACATAGTTTACGTAGTCGTCGACAATATCCTTCTCATTGAGCGTTCCCTTACCTCCCATAAAACATCCCTCGTCGATTATGCCTTTGAGCTCCTGAATGTACTCGCCGTAGAGCGTGTCTTTTCCCTTAAGCATCTTGAAGCCGTTGTATTCCGGGGGGTTATGCGAGCCTGTCACCATGACTCCTCCGTCGACTCCAAGAGTGTATACTGCAAAATATAGTATTGGAGTCGGGACTGAGCCGACATTGATTACTGAGACTCCGGTAGAGTTTATGCCGTCTATGAGGGCCCGGGATAGTTCAGGCGAGCTTAATCGCACGTCTCTTCCCACGCAGACTGTTCCTTTGCCGCCTATGTATGTTCCGAAGGCTTTGCCGATGTCTTGCGCTACGTCGAGCGTCAGGTCGCTTTCGTATACGCCTCGGATGTCGTAGGCTCTGAAGATGCTCACTTTACTTTATTGCCTTCCAGTTTTTGATTACGTTTTCGTATGCTTCTACGGTTCCTGTGTCGAACCATTGGCCTGTGAAGGAGTAGCCTGTGAGTTTGCCTTCTTTGGCGAGTTTGGGGAACACGTCTTTTTCCATCATCGCGAATCCTTCTGGAACGTATTTGAATACTTCGGGTTCGAGCAGGTATACTCCCGCGTTTATGAGCTTTGACGGTTCTTTTCCTTTTTTGGGTTTTTCCACGAATTCCTTTATCTTGTTTCCTTTAAGTCGTGCTACTCCGAACCGTGAGGGGTCGTCTACGGGGGTTAAGGCTATTGTCGCGATTGACTTGTTTTCGTCGTGGAATGATATGAAGTCAGAGAGGTCGATGTCTGATAGTACGTCTCCGTTGAACATGAGAAATGGCTCGTTTAACTCTGCTCTCACCAGGTTCAGGCATCCTGCGGTCCCGAGTGGCTCTGTTTCTTCGACATAGTTTATGTTCATGCCGAGGCGTGAGCCGTTTCCGAAGTATTCTTTTATCCTGTCTCCGAGGTAGCCTACTGATATTGTGATGTCTGTTATCCCGTGTTTCCTGTTCAGGGATATTATGTGTTGTATAAGTGGTTTGCCTTGGACGGGTATCATGGGTTTGGGTATCTCGTAGGTGAAGGGTCGCATCCGCGTTCCTTTTCCTCCTGCTAGAATCAGGGCTTTCCGCACTTTTCCTACGCTTAGGTATTTTGAGAGGAATACTTCTATTGCGTGTGAGCGGTTTCTTATTGTTATGCCGTCTATCCTCTCGTCTATGCGCTTGAGTATGTCGTCTCTAAGCGTTATTGTGAGTTGTTCGCGTTTCATAGTGGCTTACACTATACAAAAGGGTAATATAATGGAGTGTTGTTATTAAATAATATGGCTAATGTTTCGGTCATTGTGCCCACCTTCAATGAGCGTGATAATCTTGGATTGTTGGTGGAGGAGCTTTCGCGTGTTTGCGTGGGTCTTGACTTTGAGGTTGTCGTAGCCGATGATGATTCTCCCGACGGTACTGGGGAGCTGGCTGATGAGTTGGCGAAAAAGTTTCCTGTCGTTGCCTTGCACCGTAAGGTGGATAAGGGTTTGTCGCCTGCCGTCATTGACGGTTTTGCGAGGGCGTCCGGGGAGGTTTTCGTTGTCATGGACGCTGACTTGAGCCATCCACCAGAGCTTGTGCCAAGGCTTGTCGAGAAGGTTAGCGAAGGCTTTGACGTCGTGTACGCGTCAAGGCACGTTGAGGGCGGTGGCTTGTCTGACTGGCCGTTTCACAGAAGGCTTATAAGCAGGGCCGCCTCGTTTTTGGCGCGCGGATTGACCAAGTCTACTGATCCCATGTCAGGGTTTTTCGCGGTGAAGCGAAGCGTTATCGAGGGTGTCTCCTTGAATCCGGTGGGCTTCAAAATTGGGCTTGAGATACTCGTCAAGGGAAAATACAGGAAATACGGGGAAGTCGGCTTTGTCTTCCGGGACAGGGCGGCAGGAGAAAGCAAGCTTGATTCCCGGGTTTACGTGGACTATGTGCGGCATCTGCTGCGGCTTTATGCGTTTAAGTTAAAGCGCCTCTAGTATGTCTTCCGGTTTCGGGGGGCAGCCCTTTATCCATCCGAGCCCGTGTTCTTCTGCGAGTTTTTTGGTGCAGTTTCCGAAGCATATGACTTTGCCGTCCATTTCCGGCAGACACGCGTTTTTTCCCTGGATTAGGTGCAGCCTCATCCAGAGGGCGTAGTATGCAAGCTTCGGCATCTTCGTCGCCCAGTACTTTGGGTTTTTGACTGCGAGCATTATGGCGTCCGTGAATGATTGTATGCACATGCTGCAGGCGTATGGGTTTCTCCACGAGTATATCTTTAGGACGTGTCCGTATTGCTGGTTTGCCTGCGCGTAATTCTTTTTGGAGTCCCTTATTTTTCCCCCGGAAACCTTCGGCGAAATATGACCTAAGCCCTCCTCTTCACCCATGCGTATGTGTTCTATGTCAGCGGGCTTGAATCCCATGAGCATGGCTGTTGCCGTGTCTGTCTCGATTGTGTTGTCGCCGTATACTAAGACGTTTGAGTTTATTTTTTTCCCTCGGAGGGGTCCTTCTCCTTCCATGCCGATTACTCCATCCACGATGGAAAGATGCGGTGTAACTATGCGTGCAAGCTCGGCGATGGGCTTGTGCAGTCCCCACTGCATGTGGAATCTTTTCTTGTCTTCGGGGAGAAGAAGTCCTTTCTGGTTTTTCATGGAAAGAGTCACCTTTGTTTGCCCGTGAGTCTTCATCTTGCAGATATTAATGTAGCAGCCGGCATCCAATATGATTTTTGGGAGCATTAATTCGCCGAAAGCCCACGGCACTGGAACCCGTTCCGCAGTGTTCAAGTCTATGAGCGGCACATTCGTTCTCTCGCACATGTCAGCGTATCCTGAAGCCTTGAATGCTTTCACAACGTCTTGCCCGACTCCAGGGCCTTCGGCAACGGTTATGTCTCCCACATTCATCTCACGTAAAACTTTTATCACCGCCTCGGCGACATTGGGGTGAGTTACCGCCGCTGATTCCGGGGCAAACACTCCGACGATGTTAGGCTTTAAGACGACCGATGCGTTAGCGGGTATTCTGACAGAGAGCTCTTCGAAGGCCCGCCTCACGGATGAGGAAAGCTTTTCAATGTCGTATGATTCTGCTTTGTCTACGTAGACGCTCATTTTACTCCGATGACGTATGGGTGGTGACACAAAAAAATCCTAAGTTTTCTAGGTGTTAGTCTTTCGATCAGGTCGTGCCAGACCCTCAAAAAGAGCATTCGGGGCGAGGACAGGCTCTCTTTTGGGGGCTTGGACCAAAGATGCTTGATTTCATGGATTGTTTTCGTCTTGACGTCTGGCCTGAACTCTAGTTTATCGTCTAAAGCTTCTTTTTTCGCTTCTAGGATGTCGCCCAGCTTCATGTTTATGTCAGGCCACGGTGGCATGTCGTTTCCGTCTACTTCGCAAACACTCAAGCCGCATGCTTCGTAGACTTTCTTGACTTCCCGCCAGTCCATCGCCTCTTTCTCGCCGTGGTCCCATGCCTCCCCCCTGAGCTTGTGGTAAAGCGAGTGGAGTATGAATCCTACGTTGAATATGTTCTGGACTTCAGCCAACACGTATCTTGCCGAGCACCGCTTCATCTCCCCGTATATTCGCTCTGGTTCTTCGAAGTGCTCGAAGCAGCAGAAGTTCCATGCCAGGTCGAATGAATCGTCTTTGAACGGCGCGGCGTAAAGCTCGCACACCACGTATGCCGCCTCAAGTCCCAGCATCCTCCAGAGCGCTCTTGCTTCCTCCATGATTTTCTTTGAAGGATTGGCGAGAGTAACGTTTACTCCGTTTAGTGCGAGCACCATGCTTTTTATGCCCGGCACTCCCATAACACCGTTTGCGGGATGCTCGAGCACTGAGGAGACTTTAAGTCTCTTGCTGATTCTTTCCAGGAAGCGGTTTAGTGCGTATCGCTCGTATGCGGTCCCCAGTCCTTCCCCGAGCTGGTTGAGTCTGAGTTGCAGTGTGTCGGCGTCTTTCATCGTTTTGTGAGGGCTTGTTTTATGATTCTGGGCGTCATCGGCATAAAGCCTATGAGTTTGCTTATTGGGTTTACTGAACTGTTGTATGTGCAATTGTAGAGGCATCCGCTGCAGTTGCCCGCGCTCTCTTTGACCTGCTCTCTGAATTGTTTCATGTTGTCCGGGTCGGTGAGCTGGCTTAGCTTGTAGTCGAGGGGTTTTGTCCCCTGGCATACCATGATTCTTGTGTCGTTGTTTAGGGCGAAGAATTTTTTGAAGGCGTTTTTCCTGCACTTCCACCGCCAGCCCGAAACGTAATCAGGCATCTTATTAAGGTATGAGAAAGTGGATACTATGAGGTAGCCTAGAAACTTCATCTCCACTAGTTTCCTCGAGACTTCTTTCACGTCTTCTATATCTGGCAGGAGCGCCTCATTGGCTTTTTTTGAGAATGCGTTTTCATCAGTTTGCAATACAATGGGGTCAAAGAAACAGTTGCTGTAAGCAGACACTTCCGTGACCATTCCAGGTATCTCTCTAATGTTTTCCTTGGACACGATTGTGTTCACGATGACTGACGCGAAGTTTCTGGCGTAAAGCGGGAGTTTCCCGAGCTCTTTTTTCGAGTTCATGGAGACGACCAGCAAGTCAAGCCCTATGTCCGCCAGTTTCTCCCTGTATTTTCCGTCATCCCTTATCTTTATCCCGTTGGTAACCATCGAAACTGTGGCCCGTGTGTTTTCCTTCATGTACGAGAGCAGTTCGAAAAGACCCTGGTACTCTGTGGGCTCGCCGCCCATGACCGTTATGTTGGCTACGTTGAACTTGTCGAAGAGTCTTATCTCTTTTTTCCATTCGTCAACGCTTGCGTCTGGGTAGTCCTGGTTTACGACGTTGCACCATCCGCAGGATAGATTGCATTTTCTGGTGAGCAAGACCACAACGTGTTTTCCAGTAAAGTGCCGCAGGTTTTTCAGGATGTTCATTTAACCAAAAGCTTCGCCCCAATCTTTAGTATTTTGCCTGGATTGCAGAGCATGTTCGTGTATGATGCGTTCGCGAGCGGGCAAAAGCACTCCCCCCTCTTGATGGACTTTCTCATGCTCCGTGCTTTTTCACCCCACCAGATCTTCTTGAAGTCGTAGTCGACTTCCCTCAGGTTTCCGAGGGGGTCTGCTCTGATGCAGCACGCCCACACGTTTCCGTCGGGGGCTATTTGCGCGGAATAAAATCCGGCGTAACAGGGTATGATTTGCCGCTTCTGCCGCAATGTCTTGACGACGAGGTCGTAGTATTCCCCCCTAAGCGTTCTCACAAGCTTTGGAATGCCCTTGGCGCTATCCTGCCTCATCTTGCCCTTAAGGAATCCCACAGCCTCCTCGTAGTCGTTGACAGACGGCGTAATATCCGAATCCATTGTATCCAACTCCACTCTCTGCTCTGCGATCTCCGTTATGTAAGAGCTCGGTTTAAGCGATTCCATGAACTCGTAAATCTTGGGTATCTCCGTAACGTTGTATCTTGAGATGACCGTGTGAATGCCAACCTCAAGGTTGCCGTGCCACAACGACTTTAGTTCCTGGTAAGTCTTCATCGCTTTCTCGAAGGCTCCGGGGACGCCGCGTATCTCATCGTGTTTCGCGCCGATGCCGTCAAGCGACAAATTAACTATGAAATTCGTCTTCGGGTTCGCCTCGCAGATTTCCCCCACCCTGCCGGCGGTCCCGGCAACCAAGCCATTAGTCGGAATATTGACGATTCCAGGCTCCATAAGAGCGCACGCGGAGTCCACCACGTCAACCAAGTCCTTCCTTAAAAAAGGCTCGCCGCCGCTAACGGTAATCCAATACGGGCTTTTTCCGACAGACGAAAAAATCTTATCGTACTCCCCTAAGGAGAGCTCGCTGGCCTTTTTTTTGCCCCAGATGTTGCAGGTAAGGCACCTGGAATTGCACTGGTATGTGACTGCGACGGTGATGTTTGCAGGCATAAGTCTTGGCCAACCCAAGTATCTCATGCTCATGTAGGCTGGAATCCTTGCAAGTGTTGCAATCATTTGACAAGCCTCTTGGTTGTCCTGCACATGTCCCATGCGTAAGGGTTCTCGCCGAAGACGTAGAATTCAATCATTGCGCGAATCCTCGAGTAAACCTCAAGTATTATGCCGAAGAGAGCCCATGAAAGCCTTATTGGATCCCGAGGTAGAATGGATGCGAAAATCTTGGCAACCTCCACGGAATCCATTGTTATCGGAGAATAACTCTTCTTCATCCTAAGGTGCAGGTGCCCCAGAAAAATCCTCTTGCGTTGTCTTATAAAATCAGCGACTGTCTCAGGGCCCCTGTTTGCGACAACCGCCTCCGGTGCGTACACGACTTTTAAGCCGTGGGCTGTTATCAACGCCTCAATCCAGGCCTCATCAACTGCGGTATCCTTGGCGATGGACTCAATAATGTTCCTGAAAGCGACAATCTCCCCAGCCTTCGTCTTAATAAGGGATAGCTCGTGGTGGAGTCTCCAGACCAGGTGCACGATATATCCCAGTGCCGTGTTTTCGTCGTTTACTGGGATGGGTCTTCCCCCCACCATTCCAACGCTTGCGTCATCAAACGGGTCAAGAAGATTCTGTATCGTCTCCTCCTGTGGGAGGGTGTCGGCGCTCTCGAGCACGATTATTTCGCCGGTTGCGTGGCGTAGGAAAAGGTTTATGGCTGATGATTTTCCTTTCCTGGTTTTCTGGACGAGAAGCCGTATTCGCGGGTCTTTTTTCTCGTATTCCCGCACGATTTCATCCGTCTTGTCTGTGCTGCCTGACGATACGACGTAAATCTCCTTTATGGTGTGCCTCGTAAGCTTCTGTGAGCGCAGGGCATCCAAGAGCTGCCTTATGTTCTCTTCTTCGTTGTAGGCGCATATTCCGATGGACGCGTCCAAGTAAAACACCTGTATATATTATGGTCTAGGCATAAAATATGTAGTCATTAAGTATGAAAACGCAGTCTCGTGCAATAGTGCTTGTGATGTTGAGCACGGTTTTCACTTCCTTGGGGCAGATTTCTTTGAAGAAGGGTGCGAACCAGCTTGTCTTGGGCTTCTTCGAGCTTCTTGGCAATCACCCGTTGATTGTGGGTTGTGTTTTGTATGCCGTGGGTGCTATGATGCTTATAGTGTCCTTAAAATACGGGGAGCTTTCCGTCTTGTATCCTGTTTATGCGCTGAATTTCATCTGGGTTAGTGTTTTGTCGCCGAGGTTTTTCCCGACGGATTCCATGAATGCAGTTAAGTGGGTTGGCGTATTATTCGTTATTGCGGGCGTTTCTTTTATCGGCTTCGGCAGCAGGGGTGGTGACTAGTTTATGGCGACTCAGTTGTGGGCGATAGGTCTGATTTTGTTTTCCACGTTCATAGGTTCGTTCGGCTCCGTCTTCTTCAAGAAGGGTGCGGACAGGCTCTCTCTTAGTGTCTCCTCGCTTGCCCGGAATTGGGCTTTGCCGGTCGGCTTTATCTTCTATGTTTCTTCGGCGGCGATTTTTATTTACGCGCTTCGAGGAGGAGAGCTTTCTGTTCTTTATCCGCTGGTTTCTTTGACGTATGTTTGGGTTTGTTTCTGGTCTATCTGGTTTCTAGGAGAGCGGATGAACAGGGCCAAGTGGATTGGAATATTATCTATTGTTTTGGGGGTCGGCTTTATCGGATTGGGGGCGAAGTGAAGGTGGCGGGTAAGCTTAAAGTCGTGTTCATCCATCCGGAGGTGCGGGATTACAGGGTCGATGTCTTGAATCGCCTGTCAGAAGAGTATGACTTCACTTTCATGGTAATCTATGAGAAAACAGACGTTGAGTCGTATCCTGACCGGGAGCGGTGGAATTATCAGACGTTCGGCTTCCACGTCAAGGTTCCGGGCACAAACCGAGCTTTCCCGCCGGCTGTCTTCACGAAAATCCTTTTCGGCGACTACGACGTCATAATAGCCTCCGACACGACGACTGTTGAATCAATGCTTGCTTTCGCGGCCGCTAAACTGTCCGGTAAAAAATTCGTGTTGTGGAACGAGCTGTGGGATTATCCGCCTCTTTTGCGTTTTAGCGTCATCAAGCCGTTGGTGAAATTCATGGCGCGTAAATCAGACGCCTTGATTGCCGCAGGCTCAAAGGCAAGGCAACTATACATGTCATTCGGTGCAAGCAAGGAAAAGATTTTCGTGGCTCCTAATTGCGCAGTAGACTACGGGAAAATCAAAACCGGTAATCTGCGGGAAAAGCTCGGTTTAGAAGGCAAGAAAGTCGTCTTGTATCTCGGCAGAATCGTAGCGTACAAGGGCCTTGACTATCTCCTCCAGGCTTTCGCGAAACTTGAGGGCGAGATAAGCGACGTATCCCTCGTTGTGGGCGGGAGCGGTCCATTTGAGGGGGAGTGCAAGAGTATTGCGGAAGAGCTTGGAATACGGAATATCGTGTGGGCTGGGTACGTTAAGAATGTTGCAAGCTATTATCAATTGTGCGACGTCTTTGTTTTACCTGCCCGGTTCATACGCGACAGCGTGCCTTCTGAGGCGTGGGGGCTTGTGTTGAACGAGGTAATGTCCGTGGGCAAGCCGGTTGTCGCTACAAGCGCGGTTGCGGCAGCCTATGACCTCATCGAGGACGGAGTTAACGGTTTTATGGTGGAGGAGAAAAACGCGGATGCGCTGGCTGATGCGTTGCGCATAATACTTTCAGACGACGGGCTCGCAGAATCCATGGGACGCGAGTCAAGGCGCATACTTGACGCGCAATACACCTACGACAAGATGTTCGAAGGCTTCAGGAAAGCCGTGGAACACGCAGTTAAACCAAAGCCGTGAAGGCGTCAGTTGTCTTTGCCCGCCAATACGACTTCGAAGCAGTAACTCTGGTTCCAATCAGGCTTCAAAGCAGACAACAACAATATGATGCGGCTCTTAACCTTCGTCAAAAAACTCTTGCCGTACACCTGAGTGTAAAAACCAGTTTTCCTCAACTCCAACCCGTGCCGCCTCAAAAGCTCCCCGATATTCTTCCTGTGAAACAAGGCAGTGTGCTCCCCGTAAATCTTCCCGTCAACTCCAGTAAACGCCTTCAAAATCATGTCTATTGAGTACGGATTCGGGGTAGTAATCACCAACACCGACTCCCCGTGCATGTGCCGCTTGCAGCTTTCCAGGAAACCCCCAACGTTATCCAAGTGCTCTATTATGTCACCGGCATAAATCACGTCAAAGGTTTCGCCCAAGTCAAGCTCCTCGGCGTTGCCGTAAATCACGTTCTCGAAGCCCTTCCCTCGTATGACGTTGACTCCCTCCCTGTTTATGTCTACTCCAACAGCCTTCCTACTAGCCTTCGTTATCCTTGCGAACTCCCAATCGCCGATGCCGCCTTCAACATAGCTTTTATAATCACCCAACACACCCAACTGCAAAACGCTCTTTCCCTCGAATAACTTGAATATCTCAGCCTTGTCCATCGAAAACAATAAAACTTTTATCTGATATATTTATTTCCATAGACTAAATGCTTGTATTAACTCCCCAAAAATGAAGGTCTTGATAACAGGCGGCGCCGGAATGGTTGGATCCCACTGCGCCCAATACTACGCGGAAAAAGACTGCGAGGTCATAGTGCTGGACAACCTCATGCGCTCCAAACTCTTCGGATTCGACAGAAAAAGCGTGGAATACAACTGGAACCACCTTGAAGGAATAAAAAACGTGGTGCGCGTGAAAGGCGACGTAAGAAACGACGACAACCTAACAAAAGCGATAGGCGACGGAGTAGACGTGTGCATACACACGGCAGGCCAACCAGGCGTCCGATTCTCATACGAGAACCCTAAAGAAGACTTCGCGATAAACGCGTACGGCACACTCAACGTCCTCGAGCACCTGCGCGGCAAATGCGACGGCGCGGTCTTCATCTACACGTCGACTAACAAGGTCTACGGTGAAAACGTCGATAAATACGAGTTCATTGAAGACAAGACGCGCTACCGTTTCAAGGACGTGGCAGGAGTTTCAGAGTCGCTTCCCATAGACTTGACTGGTCATACGCCGTACGGCGCCTCAAAGTACGTGGGAGACATCTACGCGCAGGAATACGCGCACATGTATGGCATGAAGACCGGCGTCTTCAGGATGAGTTGCATCTACGGGACCCGCCAGTTCGGCTTCGAGGACCAGGGCTGGATATCCCATTTCGCTATATCCACTCTACTTAAAAGGCCGATCGTCCTTTACGGGGACGGCAAGCAGGTGAGGGACATATTATACGTTGATGACCTGTGTAATGCATTCTCCCGGTTCGCGGAGAAAAAAAGCGTTAAATCAGGCGTATACAACATAGGCGGCGGCCCCGAAAACACAATCTCCCTAAACGAGCTTCTGGGTTTGCTCGAAGACAAAATCGGGAAAAAGCCAGAGTACACTCACGATGACTGGCGCCCCTCCGACCAGAGGGTGTATGTCTCGGACATAAACAAAGTCTGCAAGGAGCTTTCCTGGAAGCCGCAGGTCGGGCCACAGGAGGGTATTGGGCGGCTCATTGATTGGACGCGGGAAAACATTGCATTATTCCAGTGAATGGAAAACGTAAAAGTCTTCTTTAACCTGGGCAGAAGCCCGAGGGTGCGGCATCTTGAGTCTGTCGGAAACCCTCCGGAAGGCGTAACCTATACGAATGATGTCGCCTCGTATTCTTCCTATGTGGACAACTCTGATCGGGTCTTGGGCAAGAGACATGCAAGGATATCCGCCGCCAAAAAATTTATGCATTACCTGCGGGTCCCCAACGTACGCCACGTAAGATGCGGTGAATGCGACGTAATCCACACTCCCGGGCAGCTGGCCCTAAACGATAAGCCTTGGGTGTGCGAAGTCGACAACGTGGCAGTTCTCGCGCTATACGATTTAGTTGTCCTCAAAAGCGCGGTCGGCAGCCGAATCATCCGCAGGTTCCTGTCAAATAAAAACTGCAGGAGAATCCTGCCCATAAGCGAAGCATCAGAAAAAAGCATCAAAAACACTTTTCCGGGCGAAAACTTCCTGGACAATACGGAAGTAATCTACCCTCACGTGAAATACACTGAAAGAAAAAAGAGAAAAGACGACAAAACACGAATCCTCTTCGTAAGCTCCCACTTCTTCCTCAAAGGCGGCCGGGAAGTCCTAAACGCATTCAATGAACTGAAGAAAAAATACGATGACGTCGAGCTTTCCATGGTGACTATGGCTCCCGAGGCTGTGGTCTCCTCAAACCCTGATGTTTCGTTCGTCTATCCGACGCTGTCCAAGAAGGAGTTGTACGAGCGTTTCTACCTCTCATCAGACATCTTTGTTTTGCCGTCTTACCAGGACAGCTTCG
Organism: Candidatus Altarchaeota archaeon; assembly: GCA_043822165.1. Taxonomy (GTDB): domain Archaea; phylum Altiarchaeota; class Altiarchaeia; order IMC4; family SCGC-AAA252-I15; genus SCGC-AAA252-I15. The sequence continues at coordinate 1,139 of JBDRCA010000014.1, read as the reverse complement.
GAATGGTGTACTTGGAGGCGCTCTCCTGCGGGCTCCCGGTTGTTGCGACCGACATCTTCGCGGTTCCTGAGATGGTCGAGGACGGCGTCAACGGATTCCTCGTGGAAACACCGTTCAAGTACTTCAACGACGACTGCACGCCGAATCCAGAGTACTTTGGCAGAGACCTTGAGGAATACTGCATGAAAACACAGTTCCCTAAAGTAACTGAAAGCCTCGTCGAAAAAATATCAGCGCTCATAGAAGACAAGAGCCTGCGTGAGAAAATGGGGGAGCGCTCCCACGCTCTTGTGCGGGACGGCAGGTTCTCCGAGAAGGCTCGGAAGGGTAAATTGAGGAAGGTCTACGGGGAGGCGTTATCCTGAAGATGTGCGGTATCTGCGGTGTTTTCGATTACGGCGGCAAGGCTCCGGTTGACGGGAAAACCATTAGGTTTATGTGCGACACCATGGTCCACCGCGGACCGGACGATGAAGGCTGCCATGTGGATGGCTGCGTGGGTTTGGGTCATAGGCGTTTGTCTATTATTGATTTGTCTGAGAGGGGTCGTCAGCCCATGGTAAATGAGGACGGTAGCGTGTGGATAACCTACAACGGAGAAGTCTACAACTTCATGGAGCTTCGCAGGGAACTTGAGGGCAAGGGCTACGTGTTCAGAAGCGAGACTGACACCGAGGTTTTGCTTCGCTTATACGAGGAGGAGGGTTTCGACTTCGTCAAGCGTTTGCGCGGCATGTTCGCCTTCGCCGTCTGGGACAGCAAAAAGAAGACGCTTTTCCTTGCCCGCGACAGGGCGGGGCAGAAGCCGCTTTTCTACTCCGACGTAGATGGCAGGTTCTCGTTTGCATCCGAGATAAACGCTATTTTAGCGCTTCCCGGATTCGAGAAGAAAATCAATCTTGAAGCCCTCCACTATTATCTCACGCACGTCTACTTCTACATACCCTACCCGCACACACTATTTACCGGGATAAGAAAGCTCCCCCCCGCACACTGCATGATAGTGACCGAGAAAGGAGCCGAAATCAAGCGTTACTGGAGCCTCGACTACACTAAAAAAAGAAAGGCATCGAAAAAACAATTCATTGAAGAATACAAGAATCTGCTAAAAGAAGCAGTAGTTATGCGCCAGATATCAG
>JBDRCA010000013.1:0-3962 GCA_043822165.1 Candidatus Altarchaeota archaeon | reverse complement strand
AGGGGTGCGAAGCAGACCGCAGAGTCAAGGAACTCGTGAGAAAAAAAATCTAAGGCTTCTTCAAAACGCCCCCGAGCACGACTTCATAAGTCAAGGTTTTACCCGCCAAGGGATGATTGTAGTCTAAGAGAATAGTCGACTCATTGTAATCCAGCGCCCTCGCAGGGCCGATATCAGTCATGATGGAAGTGTTGTTGATTGGAATCTCCAGAATCCAGATTTGGTCGTCGGTCACGTTAACAACCTTGGCCAAACCCATCATGCTCTGAAACACAGAGTCAACTGTGGGAGAATACATAAACGAGATAGTGTCTTGGCTGACACTCAACACAAGCATCGGCCACGGAATATTCTGGTCGACAATAGTTTCACCGGGAACCGGCTCCTGCGCAACAGAAGCCCTGAAAGTCTCGAGAGGCAGCTCAGAAACCCTGTTGACGGGATACACTTTTGGAGTGGGCCGCAGAAACTGCGGATTATACTCGCCGAAAGCAAGGTTTGGCGGAATAACCAGGATTTTGCTCTCGCCCTCGCGCATGCCGACGACTCCGACATCAACGCCCTCTATTATCTCTCCCGCCCCGACCGTGAAAGTCACGGGCTTGTATGTGCGCTCAGACTCGAAGATGCCAGATGAGACCGCAACATCCTCGTAGGACGTGTCGAAGACCGTGTTGTTCTCAAGGCGGGCAACATAGTTTATGGCGACAACGTCGCCTTCTGCAACGACTGGTTTTGCGGATGCGGAAGTTACTGAATCCTTTGAGAGAGTGTAGATAAGGTAGAGCCCCGCAGCAGACAGGATGATGAGTAGTGCGAACGCTGTCTTGCTTAATTCCACCGTGTGTGTATTCTTCTTTTTACCAGCCATTTCCAGATATAAGTATGGGAAGTGGTATAAAAATAAGATAGCATGAAAATCGAGAACCCTAAGGGGACCCGGGACTTCACCCCCCCTGAGATGAGTCAGAGAAAGCGCGTGGAAGACGCCGTGAAAAAGGTTTTGGACAGCTTCGGCTACGAAGAGGTCTCGACCCCGATTTTCGAGTACGCTGAACTCTTCGAGGTAAAATCCGGCAGCGACATAAAAGAGAGAATGTACGTCTTCGACGACAAAGGCGGGAGAAAACTCTGCCTTAGGCCGGAACTCACTGCTTCAGTATGCAGGATGTACGCAAACGAACTCAAAAACTCCCCGAAGCCCCTGCGGCTCTACTACTCAGGCCCCATGTTCAGGTACGAGGAACCCCAGAGGGGAAGATACCGCGAATTCTACCAGATAGGCGTCGAACTCTTGGGCGCTTGCGGGGCCATGGCGGACGCGGAAGCAGTCTGCCTTGCATGCGAGTGCCTGGAAACACTCGGCCTAAAATACAGGCTGGAACTGGGCTCCATAAAGATACTCAGGGGGCTTTTAGGGGAACTTGATATTTCAGGCGCAAAACAAGACAAAGTCATAGCGCTCCTCGACGAAGGAAGAAGAGACGAATTAAAAGAGCTGACAGACGATGAAACGCTCCTGACTCTTATCGGGTTGAAGGGCGGAGTCGAGGAAATCGAGAAAGCCAGGAAGCTGCTCGAAGGCTTCGATGAGCCGCTTAAGGCAGTGGAGGAGCTCGGTGAGATTGCAGGCATACTTGACGGCGCGGGCGTTTCTTTTACTGTGGACTTTAGCATCGCAAGGGGTCTTGAGTATTACACGGGCTTGGTATTTGAAGTCCGCGTTGAAGGGCTTGGCGCGCAAAACCAGATTTGCGGCGGCGGAAGATATGATAACCTCGTTGAATTGTTTGGGGGCCCAGCTACTCCCGCGGTCGGTTTCGCATTCGGATTCGACAGGGTGTGCGAAGCCTTAAAGGAGCAGGGAGTAAAGACCGGGGAAGTGGAAGAGACAGTAATCGTAGCCCCCGTAGGCGAGGATGCTTGCGGATACGCTTTGCAGGCCGCCGGATTCCTGAGGAGGGAGCTTTCCGGCTCGGGCATAAAAGTCAAGACTGAGATAACCGGGAGAAAACTCAAGAAGGTCTTAGAGTATGCCTCTGATTCCGGCGCAGGGTTTGTCGTGATAGTAGGCGGCAAAGAAAAAGACGAAAACACGGTAACCTTGCGGGACATGAAGGCGAAGACTCAGGAAACAATCAGTGTCTCAGAGGCCGCCGAAAGACTACTCGATTGAACCCCAGACTTCCCCGACGCTTGAATGAGCTATGCCTGAGGCAAGATTCTCGTAGACGATCGTGGCCTCGACCCTGAAGTAGTCTCCTTCCTTGCCTGGGAGATTGCAGTCAGTCAACTCGACGACTGCTGATGCGCCGGGCAATAGGTCGCCGCTCGCCGAGCCGCCCGCGCAACTGTCGGAGCTTGCGCCGGTAAGCCGTACCTTGGTTCCTGCGTCGTTCATCACGCTTATGTTGACGTCTACTGTCGAGCCCGCCTTTAACGCGACCCAGTCGTATGGGCGGACCTGGCTGAAACCGGTTTTGCCGGGAGTCACGTTTTTACCGATGCTCAATACCCCTGACTGCCATATGACGGCACCTATGACGACGACTATGAGGACAGCCCACCCATAAGTTGCAAGATACTCCATGGAGGACTGGCCTTGAGAGCGTCTGCGCGGTTTCATATTCAGTAAACTATTTATAGTCGGCATTCAATTTAAATCCCCGATTTTAGCGGCAAGCTCGCGCACTTTCCCGTCGAAGACTGTGCCTGATGGATAGCCTCCGCCCCTGCTCAACGAAGAATATTGCCCGTCAAACGGGAGCTCATGGAATACTTCAAGGGAGTCGGCTATGAAGTCAAGATCTTGTTTCCCGCAAGTCTTGTTGGCTACGACAAGCGCTTTTCCTATCCCGGCCTCGCCAGCCAAAGAAACAAGCTTTGTTGAAACAGAAATCGAGTTCGCGCTCGGCTCGCAGACTATGAGGAGGGCGTCTATGGCCTTGACTGTTCCGCGGCTCATGGGCTCAAATCCTGCTTCGAGGTCGATTACCACGTATTCGTCGCGCTTGAGAACCAGGTTCGAGAGAAGCGAGCGCAAAAGCGCGTTTTCAGGGCACAAGCATCCTTTGCCCGCGCCCGTAACCGTGCCCATGACGATTAGGCGAAGGTTAGCAGACACTTTTGCCGCGTATTCGTCGACTAAATCTGCGACGTCAGGGTTCATGCGAACAAGTCCCCCCGGCATTCTGGCCCGCTCCTCAACCAGGGTTTTCTGCTCTGCGAGAGGCTTGGGTTTTTTTATTCCGAGCACTGAGGCGAGGTTGTAGCTTGGATCCGCGTCCACTGCGATTACCTGGTGTTTTTCAGCGAATGCTTTGGCAAGGCCTGCTGTGATTGATGTTTTTCCTGCGCCTCCTTTTCCGGCGACTGCGATTTTCATGCTGTGATTTTATTGTAGGAATCGGTATTAAGTGTTTTCTGTGGTTTTTTTGCGAAACTTTTTTTATCTGTTTTTTTGTTTAATGTGTTTTTTGGTTGTCAAAGTGTTGATTTTACGCAAAAAAACGGACATATGTGTAAACAATAGGTGCTGGTGGGTCCGGGTAGCATGGCTTAAGTCACCTGGTTTTTACATGACGTGTCAACTAACATATTCATTTTTAAAGGAAAAACGCAAATATATGTCAACTGTGTTATTAACGAGCATAAAATGTGTGAAAGCAGGATACTAGTCGACGGAAAAGAAGCGGTGAAAGAAGCCGCGAAAGTGGAGATAAAAGAAGGCACAATCATAGTCTACGACATCCTCGGAGGAGTCAAGGAAATCGAAAACGCCGAAGTAGTCGAAATAGACTTCATAGGCCACACCACAAAAATCGTGAAAAAATGATTAAAGGCGAAAACATCAAAATCTCGATAGGAGAAATCATCGAAGAAGACGACTGGGAAGAAGAAGGCCCAGACATGAAACCCGAAGTAGGCCACCTAAGATCCTGGGACCAGAAACTGCTAGCCCG
>JBDRCA010000012.1:0-41081 GCA_043822165.1 Candidatus Altarchaeota archaeon | reverse complement strand
AGTGAACGTCACCGAAGCGCTGTTATCACTGTATGTGCCTCCGCCCGGGCCGGAAATAACCCAGTGGATTGTAACATCATCAACCGGATGCGGAGCAGGGTCACTGCAATCAATTGTTATGTTAGTCTGCTGTGTTATGTAGTAGTCGTACTGGTCGTCTTTGTCGACCTTCGGGTCGCCGACTGTCTTTACTGATGCCGGCGGCGTGTTGTCTACCGCGTCAATCTCGACATGCTCGACTTCGGTGTTTCCGAGGGCGTCAACGCAGAAGTACGAGATTTTGTGGCAGCTGTCCGAAAGGCCAGTTATAGTCTTTACGCCGTCGGTCTTTCCGCTGTCAATAAGGCTCCAAGCCTCAGACTGCGAGTCAATGCATTCTGTGTTGTAGTATACCGCCCAATATAGTGTAACGTCATCTACCGGGTGCGGCATCTGGTCGGCGCAGGACAACTCAATCACAGTGTCCGCTGTGATGTAGTAGTCTATTCCGCCGGTGCCAGAAACCTTAGGCTCGCTCACAGTCTTTGATGTGGCGGGCTTGGTGTTGTCGACGAACGTGCACTGTCTCTTAGTCTGCTCGGTCTTATTCACGCGGTCGACGCTGTAGAACTCGATTAGGTGACATGAGTCCTCGCCGATTGTGAACGGCACGGAATATGTGTTGAACCCACCGGTTCCTGCATCCACACAGCTTGTGTAACAGTTGCTGTCGGCGACGAGAGTCACACGGTAGTATGTTGTCGCTACGCCGCTGTCATGGTTCTCACTGCCGTCGTCGGCCGTAAGAGTTACTGGTGTCTGTGAGGTAATCCACTCAGAGATTCCGTCGGTCACGTATGGAGTGCCGTAGGTTTTTGTCGTCACAGGCTTTGTGTGGTCAACGTAGTATTCTCTGACGTTCGCAGTCTCCATGTTGTCGACGTTGTCGACGCACCGGTACTCTAGTACATGGTGTGACTCCTCAGGGAAGCTGAACGGGCCAGTGTATGTCGTCCAGTCTTGAATCGGACTACCGTCAACAGAGTACTTGTATGCAATATACTGTACTCCACTGGGGTGAGGCAATTGGTCTTCGCACGACAACTGAATCTCGGTTACGCCGTCGATGTACAGCTTTTGTCCGTCATCATACTGTGGGCCTAAAACCTCGCTTGAGGATTCAGGCGGCTTGTTGTCGATGAATACGCACTGCTTCTTCGTCTGCTCGGTTTTCTCGACGTTGTCAACACTGTAGAACTCAATCAGGTGACATGAATCCTCGCCGATCGTGAACGGCACGGAATAGGTGTTGAACCCACCGCTTCCTTCCGCAACACAGCTTGCGTAACAGTTGCTGTCGTCGACGAGAGTCACGCGATACATGGTGTACTGTACACCAGACGCATGCTCGCTTGTGCCGTCGTCCGCCGTTAAGGTAATCTCCGTGAGGGAGCTAGCCCACTCTAAGCTACCGTTTATGTAGAATGGTGTGCCATATATTTTCGTTGTCGTCGGTGGTGTATGATCGACGTAGTATTCTCTGACGTTCGCGATCTCCACGTTGTCAACGTTATCTATGCAACGATACTCTAGCGTGTGATGCGACTCCTCAGGGAAACTGAACGGATTCGCATAGGTAGTCCAATCCTGAACCAGGATTGTGTCGTTTATGAAGTACCGGTACTCGATTTTCTTGACGCCGCTTGGGTGTGGCATCTGGTCTTCACACGACAATGCGACATTAGTAACGCCGTCTATGTACAACTTGCTATCATTCTCGTACTGCGGGCCGACGACCTCGCTAGATGAAATCGGGGCTTTTGCGTCAACTATATCGTATTCGATTTTCTCGACTAGGTTTCCGAGCGAGTCCTCGCACCAGTACTCGAGTGTGTGATAGCAGTCTTCGCTGGCGTGTAGGACAACACTCTCGGCGTTGATTGATTCCTCACTCTGCGGCACGTCGTTGACGATCCACCTCCAGTAGATTGTGACGTCGTCGACAGGGTGGTTTCCTCTGTCCACGCACGTAAGTGTTATCGGGGTCGCAAGCGAGATGTAGACTTCCTCGCCGTCAACGTATATCGGCGTTCCTATGTCCTTGTTGAGTTCGGGCGGTGTGTTGTCTACCGCATCTATTTCCTCAATCGGGCCGAAAGTGTTGCCTAAGGCGTCTTCACACCAGTACACGAATTTGTGGCAGCTATCCTCGAGCCCGGTGAATGTCTTAGTGACAGGATCACTCTGACTATTCTCTGAACCGGTTTCCAAAGGCGTGCCCCAATCGGATACAACACAGTCAGCGTCTGCAGCGTAGTAGTGCTCCCAGTAGAGGGTTACGTCGTCAACCGGGTGAGGCATCACATCCTCGCATGTAAGGATGACTTGTGTTTCGTCGTTGATGTACTTGTGGATTGGGTTTCCGTTGCCGTCCACCTGGTCGCCGACAACCTCTTTGGTTATTTCAGGGGCCGCCGTATCGACGATGTCAAGCTCGAAGTGGTGCTCCTCTTCGTTGTCGCAGAGATCCTCAGCCCAGTACTCGACGAGGTGGCAGCTGTCTTCGGTCAAGGTGATAGTAACTGACTCATCTACATTGCTTTGACCCTGCTGGTCGATTGTCCAACCACTAGCGCTATCGCAGTCATCATTCTTCCAGTACACTATGTATTTGATGATGACGTTTCCTGCGAACTCACCAGTCTGCTGGGGGTCTGGGTCAGAAGCGTTTAAGACGATCGTCGTCCACTGTTTGACGTAGTAGCAGCCGTTGGTTATCGTCTCGCCGTTTGCTTCCGTGATGTCGCATACGACGCTCGCACTGTCCTGCGGGTTAAGCTGTTTGTCAGTTGCGGGTTCGGTCGTGTCCTTGATGAACGACATGCCGAGGTTTTGGTTGTAGATTTTACCCCAGTTTTCGACGGTGTCTTTGCCGCGAATCTGGTTTATGTAGTGCGTCCCCTCAGAAAGGTTTCCGAGATGCAACGGACCAGTAAGATCAGAGCAGTGCCAGCCGATTTTGTCGATGTAGTTGTTGGTTATGTTTAGCCAGAAACCACTCCACGGTGCGGGTATATTCTGGGGAGGGATATTCATGTCGATGAAGTATTCGCCGCCCTGCAGGTTGGATTCGCTGTCACAAACTGTCACAGTTAATGTGCCGTCGTTTCCGCACATCAGATACTCGTCTGGCGGGCAGTTGCCGTCGATACAATAGTCGAACACGCGCTCCGGCGGAATCCGGTCTGTCTCAAAATAGAAGGGTATGCAGTTACCCCAGTTTCCTGCGGCATCATGCGAGCGCACCCAAACGACGTTTGAGCCGTCTGTTATTGCGCTTGAGAAGTATTTTTCCACGTCTTCGATGAGTGCGTCGAAGTTGCCGTCTGAGGCATCCATCGAGATTCCTGTACCCTCTGGCCCGCACGGGATTACGGCGTCGCCAGCAAAGTATTCTGCTTTATCAATGTTTGTGCAGGAGTCTGTTGCCGTCGCCGTGATGTCGAACAAACCGTTGTTTGGGTTGGGGTCGACATCCAGGTTTGATGTTACCGGACCTATGGTGTCGATTGGCCCTAAAACTGGGTCGCATGTGTCGTAGCAGCCCATTGGATCAACATTTAAAGTACAGCCGCCTGGACTCTCTGAATTTACACAGTTCCTGGTTCCATAGTAGCAGTCGTCACCGATTATTGTACCTGCTTCGGGGCAGGGTTCGTTTGAATAGTCGCATGCGCAATCGGTTTGTAGGTCGCATGACCCATCATAGTAGCATGTGTCGCTTTCTATTTTTGCTTGGCAGTCGCTGTTTTGGTCGCATTCTGCACCGCACGTTAGAGTGTTTACACCGTCCGCGTCATCGTTGTCGGTGCAGTATGAATCCTCCATTGCGCAGGAGTATTGCACGCAATTTCCTTGGCCGTCGCAGGTGTCGTGGCCGTCATCTGGATAGAATTCAGCAAAGAATCCGTTACAATCGTCTTCAGGGCAATTACGTGCCTCACCGCATTCGGTTCCTTGCACTGCATTTCCGTGTGTGCAGCTTCCTTCAACGCATGATTCGGTTGTGCAGTCGTCGCTGTCGTCGCAGTCAGCAGCAGTAGTGCATTCTGTTCCAATCACGCAGGCGTCGAAGTGACTCATCGTGCCGCGGTCGTTTACAGTACATACGATAGTGTTTGTGCCGGAGTTGAGGCCAGTGAGCGGGACTTGGTATCCCTGCCCCACGCCTCCTCCGATGGTGCGCGGGTCGACTGCCGCACAACCCTCATGGGAAATGGAGAATATGCTCACGGTGTTGAGTGTGCAGCTTACGACGTCGTTGTCAATTGAGATGTAGAGGTCTGCGCCGCCGAGGCCAGTTCCGTCGAACGTGCAGGTTGCGGTGGCTTGGGTGTCGAGAGCCCAGAATGTGTTGTATGATAATCCGCAGCCGGAGTTGTCGGGAGAGCCGAGCGGGAGGCCGTTGTCGGGGTTGCCGTCGGTTACCCAACTGCACAAGTCGGTGGGGCTATCGCAGGGTCTCGCGTATAGAGTTGTTGTGGTCGAGGTTGTGGTTTCTAGGAGTGTTGTAGTCGAGGTTGTGGTTGAACTTGTTGTTGTTCCTCCACAGTCTAGGGTATCATAACACTGGTCTATTCCAGAGCCCGCCACCTCAACGCACTGGTTGTTGACGCACTCGGCGTGCGGGTCGTGGGATACTGCAGCACCGCAGCAGCATGTTCCTGATCCCCCTCCTGTGGCTTGATTACATCCACCATTCCCTGCAACTACTGTAACCCCGCCACCGGTGGTGCAGACTCCTGGACTTTGTACGCAAGAACTTATTGCATACCCTGCATTTGTACACGCGGTAGGGCAGGGGGTTATTATGTCAGTGAATGTTGCTGTTGCATCGTTTATGCCGTCTGAGGCGGTTATTGTGTATTCGCCTTCGATTCCGTTTAGGAGGTAGGGGTAGTCTGAGAACGAGCCGGTTGCATCGGAGGTTAACGGACCGTCAAGGAATCTTGCATTACAGGAGGTTACGTCGCATGACTCTGTTTCACCGTCTGGTCTTTCAATCGACATCATCATGGGCGCATCGTATGCGAAACCTTCCCCGCTTATGAGGACTGTTTCGCCTGGCGCGTAGTCCGCCTTGTCGGTCGAGACGGTGGGCTGGATTAAAGCGATTACATGGCTTACGCTAATGGAGGCTACGAGTAACATAAGTATTGTGAGCGTTAGTAGTGTTGTCGGGCTTTTGAATAAAGTTCCTTTCTGGGAGTTCAGTGCCGTTAAATGGCTTCCAAACCAATTTCTTATATGTCCTGTTTTTTTCTGTTCCATTTTTTTTATGCAACCTCCATTTTATTCGAATATTTTTTTTGAGTAGAGAACGTTTCGGTTAGGTTTTTTCTTGAGAAAGATTTTTGTGGTGAGTAGAGCAGAATATCTGAAACTGGAGAATAATTCTGATTTAGAGATACTTCCAACCACCCATATTTCATTTTTGTTAGACTCTCGTACGAGATTAACCCCCTTACAAGGCTCCCGTATGAGATTATATAGTATGACAATAAGCCTTTAAAAATGGACTATGTTCAATATTATAATATTATAATTATACGATATACAATAAAGAATATTTTATCATAAGTATTGATGAATTACATGCAAAAATATAATATTATAATTGTACAATATGCAAAAATTGCATTGGGTCTTAATCACTAATAGAATACTGTGTGGGCAGCCCAATATTGGTTAATAGTATCAGCCTTAGAGTGACATTGAAGTTATAATATTATAATATTATAATGTGGTTTTTAAATAGAAACTGCCGTAGTAATATCACCTTAACATGAAAATTGACGAACTAGACATCCAGATTATGGAACACATGCAAGACGATGCTAGAATTAGCCTGCGTAAACTTGGGGGGGAACTGGACATACCCCACACAACCATTTGCTCGCGCGTCAACAAACTAATCGACAGAGGAGTAATAAAAAAATTCTCTGCAATACTTGACCCCAATGAAAACGGACTCGATATGAGTTACATAATCATCCACACGCCACCAAGCGAATCCAAGAAACTAGCAAAAAGCATAGAGAAACTTGATGAAGCGCAAAAAATATTCAGGACCTTAGACGGCAAAATAATAGTCCAAGTTGTTGTACCCAACTCTGAAAGCCACGAGAACTTAGAAGAATTCCTAGGAAAGGTTGGTAAATATCCCGTAACAATCTACCCCCTACATGAAATCATAAAATTCAGTCAAGTGATACACCCCAAAATACTGAAAAACAGCCAGAGAATACAGCCCAAAATACTGAAAAAAGAAAACTAACTTTTTTTACGTTTACTCTTCTTTTTTACTTCACCGAGCATTTCTCTCATATCAGAGGATATGTCTTTGAGGTAGGTAGATTCATTGTCAAGGTGCACGTACTCCGAAACCAGGTCCACAACCTGCCTCGGGTGGCGCACCCCAACAAGAGAAAACTGAGACATATCTCTTGGAAAGTTGACGCTGCGTCCCCCAGTCAAGGCACCGCCCACAAGGACGCCGGAAGAAAGCGGCTTCCCGGCTCCTACTGTCACAGCCGCGAAATCGCTACCCATGCCGAGCCCGGAAGCAGTCAACGGCATAAGCGTCCCAAAGTCGAACAATCTCCCGAAGAGGGACTGATTCATGACTAGATTGTTAATCTTATCGTAGCTTATGTCGTCCCGGATATTGTAGATGAAGCGCACGTCGGTTATAAGCCGGTAGTTCGTCACGATATAGTGGTGTCCGCGCCTGTAAAGGTCGACTGCGATCATCCCCAGCAAACCGAACAAGGAGGCAAACACGTAAACCATCTTCTCATCCAAACCAGATACCAGGGGAACCCCGATGCTGACTAAACCCGTAAAGAGCACGTAAGCCATCCACTTCCAGGAGACCCGCATAACAGACAATCCAACAGACGGCGTGAAGAGAAGAGCAAACCAGATGAATACGATGCCGTAGCGCACGGAAAAGGATATTGTGCCGCTTAGCATGCTATCCAGAACGGAGGCGAAAACGTTTATTATGGGGGCCTTGGCAACCAGGGGAGAATCTGATTTTCCCAGGAGGCTTAATGCGAAGCCTTGGTCTCCTGGACCCATGTAGTCGACTATGAAATCGCTTACTATGAAGAATATTGCAGACAACACTATCACGTAAATCCAGAGCATGTGCATGCCGTAGAATGCTAGTGGGTGCGGCGTTAACACCATTGAGATTTTCTCGCCCTCGAAAAGACGTAGCTCTCTTAGTTTCGGCGGACCCCAGACCATGTTAAATTATAGAGGCTTTGTTAAGAAAAAAGACTATTTTTTTGTGAGAACCCATATCCTGCGGGTGAGGCTTTTGTGCATTCGAAGGTCTATGTGGGCTTTCTCGTCTAAGCCGGGGAAGTCTAGGTCGTAGTGTTGGGGAGCCATCAGGACCATGCAGCGTCCGGGAGAAATATGCTTTGCCGCGTTTTCAATGAACTCAACATAGAGGCTTATGGGGTCTTTTCCTGAGACGAATGATGAGCGCCCGTACGGTGGGTCCGTTGCTATGGCGTCTGCTTGAAAGACTGAGGAGCGCGCGTCTCCTTTTTGGATGTCTCCTTTTATTTTGTATTTGTCCAAGTTTTTTTTGCAGCCTTCGACCATTTTCTCGTCTATGTCAAGGCCGGCGACGTTCACGCCCATAAGGCCTGCCTCAATGAGTATGCCACCCGTCCCACAGAAAGGGTCCAGAAGCGTTTCTCCCGCTTTTACTTCCGCCAGGTTCACGAGTGCGCGGGCGAATTTGGGGTGCATGCTCGTTGGGTGGAAGAAGGGGCGATGCTGGGGTTTGCGCTTCTCGAAGTCCTGGTTTAAGGGAATCCTTATTCCCGCGTGGAATTTTCGGTCTGCCAGGAAAACCTCGACGACCGCGTCCGGAGCGTGCACGTCAACGCGAAGCCCCCGTCCGTGCAGGATGCCTCCGAGCCTTTCTGAGACACGCATACTCTTGCACGAAACCTTGAATGAGCCGCCGTTAAGAAGCGGATAGAGGTTATCCGCCAAAACGTCAAGGTCTGCGGACGATCCGACGTAACTGCACACTCTTCTTGCGAGAGCAAGACGAGTTAGGAATGATGAGTGTTCAGCCTTTACTTTGGCTACCACCAGCCTCTCGGCAGAGTATTCCTCCAAGAGCTTGTGTTTTAAGCCTTCACCGCGTAAAACACCCTCAAACTCCGCATACGGGAGAGTAGGGTGTTCGCCTGAAAACTGTATCAAAAGCTTCATTTACCTGACATTATTTAATTCATCGTTTATTATTATACGGTGAAAGTAAACTGTAAGGACTACAGGAGCGTGTGGATGGAAGGTAGAGTAGTCAAGTTGATCGATCAGCCGCGTCTACCCCACGAGTTCAGGATTTACGACTGTGAAACCTTCATGGATACCGCCCACGCGATAACATCAATGGTCGTGAGGGGTGCTCCGGCTATCGGGGCTACCGCGGCTTACGGGATGGCGCAGGGGGCGCTTGCTGGAGAGGACATGACGGAAGTTGAACGTGTTCTTGCTTCGAGCAGGCCGACCGCTTATGACTTGTTCCACGCAATCGAATACTTCAAGAATAATTTCGGTGAGGGAGACCCCGTCAAAGTCGCGGATGCTTACGCCGACGAGAGCGCTGAGCGCTGCCGAATGATTGGTGTTCACGGCGCCGAAGTGATAGATGAGGGCATGAACGTTCTGACGCACTGCAACGCCGGCGCGATAGCGTGCGTGGACTGGGGAACGGCGCTTGCCCCGTTTCGGGTCGCCCGCGACAAGGGATTAACGTTCCACGTCTGGGTGGACGAGACCAGGCCCCGCTGCCAGGGCGCTCGATTGACCGCCTGGGAGCTAGGCGAGGAGAAAATAGATCATACTGTCATTGCGGACAACGTGGCGGGAAGCCTTATGAGGGAGGGCAGAGTCGATTTCGTGATTGTTGGCGCGGACAGAATTGCGGGAAACGGAGATGTCGCAAACAAGATTGGGACATATACTAAGGCTGTGCTGGCTAGAGAGAATAATATCCCGTTTTACGTGGCTGCACCCACCAGCACAATACACTATGACCTTCCGTCGGGCGATGGGATTCCGATTGAGGAGCGTGATGAATCAGAGGTCTCGGGTATGTGGGGTTTCACAGACAATGGCGAGATGGTTAGAATCCAGATTGCGCCGAAGACTTCGAGGTGCTATAACCAGGCCTTTGACGTAACGCCTGCAGAATACGTGACAGGATACATAACAGAAGACGGAGTCTCGGAAAAGATTCCATGACATCCTATTTTCTTTTACTTTGCCGGTTCCTATCCGCCTCAGCTTCCTGGCGTTTGCTCATGCTATCTATGAGATTTGCAAGAGACTCGGGAGTCATTCCCTGCGGCAGGCGGGTGTCTGGGTCTTTTTCAAGCTCGATTCTAAGCCTTTCAAGATATGTTAACGGGGGCGTTCCTGCGGGGCCGTCCTCGCTTACTTTATCGGGTTTGAAGGGAGCCTTCTTGCCGGGGTCTACGCGAATCCGCTTGACCATAGTATAGATTTGGGAGGTTGTGAATTTATCTTGGATAACATGCTATTATTGAATATGTCAAAGCAGCGCAAGTTGCAGAACAAGAGCAGAAGCGGCTCGTCTCCGTCGCAGAAGCCGTATCTTAGGCATGACGAAGTGGTGAGGCGCGCTCACTTGCACCAGCATCTGACGGACGATGAGATTGCGAGGCTGAAGTCTAAAAATGATTTGCCTCCGGAAAGGGAGGTTTACTCGGGTGGACCGAGATTCGTCCAAAGCGATGCTGTTTTGCCTCTTGAGCCGGCGAGGATTATCGACCAGTCTAAAAAGAAGAGGGCGTGATCAGGCCTCACCGGTGTTTACGGCTTATGTTACCTGAAAGGATAGCACTAGATGGTGGGGGAGGCATTGTTTTGCGAGACTGGATTATCGCGTTAGCAGTTCTGATTCTCGCAGCTTATCTTTCTGTAGCGGGATACACGTTTTTGAAGTCGCGTGAGAATTATGCGGTATCGATTAGCCTGCGAGAGCTAAAGATGAGTTTTTCGCCTGTGGAGCCTGCGTGTGGAAAAGACGGGGACTGCGGGAAGTCAATGTATGTTGGGCAGAAATACTGTAAGGGTGATTCTGTTATGAGGGATCGCCTTAAGCCGACGTGTTTGAGTCCCGGCCAGGCAAACGCTTCCTGCGTTAACAGGACGGAAGAAGTCATGGCAAGGGTTTGCAGGGGGGAGCGTGAAGTGTGTAGCAGGGGAGAGTGCGTTAACATAACGTGCACGAACAGTGTGTGGGATTTGGGAGAGATTGGCGTGGACTGCGGGGGAGACTGTATTGAATGCAGCATAGATTCTCCGCCATTTCAGCCCACTCTGGAAAAATGCACTACACCTGGAGATGACATGTATCAGAGGATACTTGAAGTGGAGGCAGTAAGATACGGGCTGGACTTTCGGGAGAACGTGAGCATAAACAAAGTTTCCGTAACCTATGGGAGAGCCTCTGAGGCCTTGGAGGAATACGAAGGCTTCTTGGCGGCAATTGTGAATTCTCACGGCACCGTAATCTGCGCAGAGTATCTGCCATTGAGGAACAAGGACGCGTACACCCTGATGATCCCGTACAGGACCAGCATGGAGAAACTAGTGGTGACGAGAGACAACGTGATAGTAGCCGAAAAAAAGATTGTGGGATGCAATGAAAATGGATTCTGCGAGCCTGAGCTTGGCGAGACTTACCTTGCCTGCGTAACAGACTGCAAAGACGCCTGACTTATCCTGTTACATTTAGGGGGAGTGATATAAGGTTCCACCCAAGGATTATGTCTTCCCAGAAGCTGAATGTCAGCTGGATTGAAACGTTGAAAAACCACGTGTCGCTAACACCCGTGTTGGGATCATCCCACGTGTCCGTGCACGAGACGCTCCAGTTGTGTGTGCCGTTTAAAGGAACCGAAGCACTGAATGACTGGTTCGTATCCTCTGTTATGTTAGAGGACGTGTCGTTTAACAAGCCGTCCAAGTAGAGAGAGCAGTTCGTGATGTTTGAGCCTTCATCGACTACACTGTATAGGAAGGAGAGTTCCCCGTCCAAGTCAAGCGAGTTGTTTTCCGGAGAGAGAAGAGTTATGTTCGGGGCGTCTGTGTCATTAAACAAGCCGAACGCGTAGATTCTCCCGTCTTCAGCCCCCACGAAAACCATCCCAACAGAGACTGCGGGCGAAGACAGAATCTTATCGGCAAGGTGAGCGCTCCAAAGCTGAGCTCCCGATGACTTGTTGTAGGCCCGCAGTATCTCGTCTTTTGAGGAGGCGAAAACGAACTGGCCTGAGACGGCGGGGGAGGATACTATATCGTCGCCGGTCGTTGCATTCCATATGTGGGCGCCAGAGGATAAGTTGAGGGCATAGAGTTTCTTGTCGTTTGAGCCGATGTATACTACGTCATCGGATATCGCAGGCGAGGACCATACTCCCTCGGAAGTCGACGCATTCCAGATTTGAGCGCCAGATGACGTGTTTAAAGCGTAGACCCTGTTGTCGTATGAACCGAATACTACTGTTTCCCCGGAAACCGCAGGCGTGGAATAGACTATACCGGATGTCGTGTAGTTGAATGACTCGGAACCCGTTAACGCGTCAAGTGCGTAAAGCCTCATGTTGTTGGCTCCGAAATAAATCACCCCGTTCTTGAATGCGGGAGACGAGCGGACTGGAGACGACACAGAGTAATTCCATATGTGGGCTCCAGTGGATGCGTTTATCGCGTATAGTCTTCCGTCGTTTACTCCGATGTATAGTATCTCTGACTGGACGAGCGGTGAGGACTCTATCTCTCCTGCAAAGGATATGTTCCATACGTGGGCTCCAGTGGAGGCATTCATACAGTATAGTATTCCAGTCGACACGCCGAAGCGGGCCACATATAAAAGACCCTCTGACACTGAAGGAGAAGAGGATACTGATGAGCCAAC
The DNA here is from genome assembly GCA_043822165.1 of Candidatus Altarchaeota archaeon. Lineage (GTDB taxonomy): Archaea > Altiarchaeota > Altiarchaeia > IMC4 > SCGC-AAA252-I15 > SCGC-AAA252-I15. Next base: position 29,062 of record JBDRCA010000012.1, on the reverse strand, counting down.
TGAAGTATTCCAGATTACGCTGCCGTTCGAATAGTTTAGGGCGTAGATGCTCCCGTTCCAGGATGCTGAGTAGACGACTCCTTCAACGATTGCGGGGGATGAGCGGACTTTGTCGCCGATTGAGAGGTTCCATTTCTGTATCAGCCGCCAGGACATGTTTTCAGGGGTTACTGCCGTGCGAGATGGGTTGTGCTTGAACATGGACCAGTCGAGGCTGTAGTATTCCCCGTTCGTGTATCCCGGGGAGGGAACGTCCAGCAGAACCCATGGGGTCTCCCCGTCTCTTTGCCGGCCGTAGGATACGTTGTCTGTGAGGTTGACGTATGATACGTTGTCTACGAGGTTGCCGTCCCGGTCAAAGAGCCGGACTTGACCTACAATGTCGTTTAATGCTATTGAGGCGACAATATACGTGGTTATGGTCTCGTTTAACGTGACGTTAACGGAGTTTGCGCCCCACACGTGCTCGATAATCCACGACGAAAGATTAACACTGGTCTCGCCCCTGTTGAACAACTCAATCCAGTCAGAGTACGCGTTCACCTCGTTCAAGACAACAACGGGGGCAGCAACCCTGTATTCAAGGGGATAGTCGACCGAGTTTGCGTAACCCTGCGTGCTGCGGCACTTAAGGTAAAGGTTAAGCGTCTGATTGTTCGAAAGACCGGTTATCGTCGTTGAATGCGACGTCGAATTCGTCTGGTTGAAAGACGAAGTCATGTTGTCGTATGGTATCCCGCTCGTGTTTGAGAGCCGGCACACTGACGTCACATGAGTTGTTACGTTAAGGTAAAATGATGCCGTGTAGGGGCCGAACAACGTGTTGTTGGATGGATGTGGATTGGAGATGAAAGGCGTCAGAGAATATATCCTAACGCTTACCTGCTCCGTCGTGTTCGAGAAGAATGCCGTCTCAAAGAACACTTGCAGGTCATGGACGGTGTCGTGCCCCCCAGTCGAATTGATGTTCCACGTGACGTTGCACGATGAGTTTTCAGTCAAGTTCACAAGACACGACAGGTTGGCGGGATAGCGGGGATTAGCATCAACCGTGTAGAACGGGGAGCCGGAATCCTCAGGTATGATGCCAGAGCTCGAATTTATGGTTGCAGTAACGTTCCCGCAGTCCCCGCCGAGGCATGTGACCTGGGCAGTAACGTTTGATATGTCATTTCGGGTGAAGTTCACGGAAGCATTAGGGTAGATGAGGGATGCTGTAACGTAACCCGGGCGGACGGTAACATTCGGACTATCATATACTTCCGTGGAATTAGTGCTGACTCCGTCAGAAGCCGTGAAACTGAAATTGTGCACACCAACACCCAGATACGTCTGGTAGTAATAATCCTTGCCGTCAATGAATCTTGCGTCCGACGGATCAGACTCATTCATGGCATACGATGAACCGTCAATGCTGACGTTTACGTAAGACGGAACAGAATCATTACCGCTCCGATATGAGACAGTGTAGTTGAACGTCTCGTCAGTGAACCCTGACTGCGGAGAAACGTTTCCGCTTGAGAGAAGAACAGTACCGTGTATTGTCGTGCCGTTTCCGAGGAAGTCCGCTGTCATAACGAGCCCAGATGCTGATATGTTCGTTATGTTTATGTATGTCGCCGCTCCCGCCTTGGACTTCGAGTTAGGAGTCGTAGAATCCGTGAACCCTGCGTCGTTTGCCTTCCAAGCATCCGCAGCAACGCCGCGGTCTCCAGTGCCGTAATATGAGCTTCCGTCCAGTCCGTTATTTGCCTGGGTTGCCTGGTCTGCCTCCTCAAGGTCCACGCCCCGATCGCTGTCGTATTTGTTGAAGCTGTTGTCCTCTATCCGCACCTGATTATCGTCGACGTGCCAGATGAGGACTCCGGAGCCGGGAATGTAGGCGTCAAAGCCCACCTGCTGCCTGTTCTCGACGAGAAAGTATTCTTTCTGGCCGCCGGATGACGGGTGAGAAGGCGTGTCTGATAACGGAATCATTATCTGGTAGAAATCAGGGTAAGTCTCAACAGCCTCCAACTCCTCGTCGAATAGCGGAGAAGATATGAGAGTAGGATTAACCCAGCCCATATAGTACTTGCTCCACGCGCAAAAGTGCGCAGGAAACTCCCCCGCCTGACTACCAGGGCCATTCCAGCTTCCGCCGCTCATCATACCCCAGTTCCCGATGCCCTCGCTCGAATAATCAATGTCGTACAGGTCAGGGAGGTCTCCGAAGTCGTGGCCTGCCTCGTGCCCGAAAGTCCCCATCGGAGAGCTCTCAGCCAGTATTGTGCCGCTTCTAATCTTTTTGCCGTCGAATGTGGTGCCGCAAAGATCCCAGGGGGCGCCGATGCTCCAGCGTACAGACCAGATGGTGTTTGCCATCGCACAGTCCACTGAATCCTCCTGGGCGCAGCCTGCGTGCACTGTAATCAAGTAGTCGACGTATCCGTCGCTGTCAGAGTCGTACTGCGAGTAGTCGACGTCAGGATTCGCAAGAGACGCGGCCTCGCATATCATGTCATAGGTCGTGCTACCGTAACAGTCGTCGGAGCCCGCTCCCGAGCAGTCGGCGCCGTAGTAGGCCATGCTCTGCGCGCTCGTGTACCATTTGTCTGGTCCGCCGACCCCGCCCGTGACATTGAATATTCCATACGAGTTCTCCCAGTAGTATGTTGCCATGCTCATGTTGTTTGAGTGGTTGAACAAAAGATCGTTGTAGTATGGGCCGACGTAACGGGAAGCGTTAACCCGCGGGTTGTCCGTGAAGTTTATGAGGAGCACCAGCACTTTGACTGTTCCGTTCACGTATTCTCTTATGCCTGACGGAGACGGGCCTTTGTATGGGCCGCCGGGTGGCGGGCTTAAGCCTGCAGGGCGCGCGTGCAAGGGTATGTCTGACAGGAGATGGGATGCTTTCGCGTCTGCGCGAGTAAATGTTTCTACGAGTCTTCCGTCTCGTTCCCTTGCCATCACCCACCAGTTGTTTTGGTTCTGGACTATGCTGTATCCTTGACTTGTCTCGTACCAGGCGGCGTACTCGTCTCCGCGAAGCCTTGCCGTGAATACGGAGCCGTCTGGTTGGGTAAGATTAACGTATCCGGGCCGAGCGGGAGCGGCGCAGGAGATAGCGGGTAGTATGAGTAGTAGTGTTAGGGCGGCGGCGAACCGTGTTTTTTCTTTCATCTAAAAGAATTGAGAAGAGGATTTTAAATGCTAACTGGGAGGGATATGAGATTCCATCCTAGGTATAATTCTCCCGTGTGGGATACTGAGAGGCTTTCGCCTCCTATGACGTAGGTCGAGAAATGCGTGAGATTAGCCCAAGCGTAGTCTCCAGTCTCGTTTAATCCGGTCTCGTGGACCCAGTCCATGTCTGATGAAATTTTTTCCCAGAGGGAGCCGGTTTCGTTGTGCCAGTATATGGCAAGGGTTGATTCGTTCAGGTTGGATTGGTTGACCCAAGCCTCAGAGTAGTGAAGCGTCAGTAGTGCGTAGGTCAGGTTTCCTGCGAGAGCATTTGATGCCTCGATTCTGTAGAATGTTCCGAGTGATGGTTCACTGAAGACTGTGAACTCCGGGTTTTCATCGTATGAGTTAATGGTGAGGGTTTCATTTGATACGTTCTGGCTTACGGATAAGGTAATTGAGGCGTTGGCCGCCGACGAGTTCACCTGTACCGGCTGGCTAGCGTTAGCGTCAACCGTGAAGTTTTCAGTTGAAGAGGGTGCAGCAAGTATTGTCACGTTTATCGTCGAGGACTGGTTTTGCGTGCGCGTCGAGTTTACGGTTGCGTAGAATACGTGCGTTGAGCCTGCCGTGCCTGTCGCGTTCAGTCTCCATGTTACGTTGCACGTTGAGTTCCCGGTCATGTTCGCAAGACATGGGAGAGCGTTTCCGTGTCGCGGGTTCGCGTCAGGGGTGTAGAAGGGTGAGCCGGAGCTTTCTGGGTCAAGGGTTGCGGTAACGACGCCGCAGTCTCCGCCTGTGCAGTTTACTCTTACGGTGAAGTTGAATTGCGCGTGTTTGAGTGTCTGGATGGATGCGTTGGGTTCTGTGATTTCAGCGGTTAATGCACCGGGTGTCGGCGGTAGAATCGTGACGTTTGCTGTATTGGAGTTGTTTTGCGCGCCTTCCGTGCTGTTGGCTGTAACATAGAATATGTATGGGCCGCCGGAGCCGTTGACTTGTACTTCCCAGGTTACGTTGCATGAATCGTTTTCTGTCATGCTTGCAAGGCATGGGAAATTCGCGGGATATGCTGGGTTGGCGTCAAGCGTGTAGAACGGGGAGCCGGAACCCTCGGGGACTGCCCCAGACTTTAAGACCGTGGTTGTCGTGGAGGAAGTAGTGGTCGTCCCCGCCTGCGTGGTCGTAGTCGTCGCGGACTGAGTCGTAGTCGTGGTAGTAGTCGTCGCCTCTTCAGGGAGAGTCGTCGTCGAAGGGACAGTGGTAGTCCCGGAAACAGTCATCGTGCCCGCGCCGGCAACGCTTGTCGTGGACGGAAGACTCGTGGTTCCGGGTACGGATGTAGTCGCAGCTAAACCAGAGGTCGTCGTTAAGGTTCCAAGATTTGGATTAGAATACTCCTGGGGGTCAAGGATTGCGTTTACGTCTCCGCAGTATGCGCCACGGCAGGTCACGGTAGCTGATACGTTAAAGGAGCCTTCCTCAGATACATTCAGGCTTGCCGTCGGGTAAGTCATCTCGACGAGAAGCCACGGCGTCGGAACCGCCACTTCCGGAGCGTAGTCTGCCGCGTATGAGTATGTGCCGGCGCTTGATCCTCCCGCTATTACGAGGGTTGAGTTTTTGCCGTTTACGCCGAATGCTGTCGCAAGAGTTGAACCGGCTTTGCCGGAGTCGAGGGTTATCTCTGATACTGCCGAGACTCCCGAATTCGTCTTCTCGACGACGTATGCATTAAATGATTTGCCGTCTTGCCCGTTGAATGATACGTTAAGCGACGACCCGTTTCCATTGGAAAACTTTATGTATTCTCCGGCGTAATTCTTAACCGAGCCTGTTCCTGACGCAGGGTAGGATGTCTTGGACGCGGAAAGGTTCATGACCGTGTCGATTGCATTGTACCCGTATTCCCCGGAGCCAAAATTCGTGTCGTCTGCGTAGTTTGCGACAACCCACTTCGGGAAGACTGCCGCAAAAGATGTGGAGTAACCCCTGGATGAAAGCGTTGCGTCCACGCCGGAAACATTGTTCCCGGCATTGTTTACTAACGCCGTAATAGTCGCGTTTCCGCCGTAATGCTCGGCCAAGTAAAGCGTCCAAAGATATGATGCTCCGTAGTCTTCAATGGTCCCGGACCAGGCCGTGAGCTGCGTGTCTGGCGAGTTCTGGAATCCGTTGACGTGCTCCTGGGGGTGGCCGAACCCGTTGACGTAATACGCGTAGTCCGCGCAGCCCTCATCCACCCACACCGACTCGTCTGCGTCGTGGTACCAGTGAATCATGTGCTCGAACTCGTGGGCTATGATGCCGTAGGACTTGTCGACTCCCTCGTATCCGTCGTTTCCGTGGTTGCGGTCAGGCTCATATGGAACCGTCGCAGTTCGCCAGTCAATCGTCGGATAAGTGTCTATGAAAATCATCTTTCTCTGATTACTGTAAAGGCAGTCCCCGAAGGAGGGACAACTCATAACCGGCGTGTTGTTGGCGTACTCGTTTATGAGATAAAAGTAGCCCGCAGTGTATCCCCCGCCAGAGTAATTGTCGCCTTCGTCGCCGTCGATGTCAAGCAAAAGAAGAGTAACGTGAGAATCATTGTCTACTCCGTAAGGCCTCTCCCCGCCGAACACCGCCCGGTCTATGCCATAGATGTCGTTTTCAGTCAATGCCTGATCGAACACCTGAGTAATCAGATTAACATCCACCTGAGTGATGTAACCATTATTGGCGCCGTCATACCATACCTCGTTGCCACCGGGCTCGGTAAGCTCAACATACACGTACACGTTGTCAGTCTTGTTCCTTAAGACAGCATCAAGGTCCTTCCAGTAATACACGCCACCGTCCGCGTCAATGGTATAGAAACTGCGAACATCCCCCACGTTTTCCTCCACAATCATCCCATCCAAACCAATCTTCCCGATGCGAGATAACTCCTGGCTTGAAAGCGACCGGTAAGACAAAAGACTGGCGGAACGCACCGCCTCCTCGTGGAAGAGAGGCGTCCTGCAGAAAGAAGAAGCATTACGCTCGAAATGCTCTTCCGCGGCAGAGGATTGCAGCAGTAGAAGCAACACGGCAAGTGAAATCGCGTTTTTAAACGAATCCATCCTTTAATATTGTTTACTTCAATTATATTATCTTTACGATGCCGCCCCTTAGAAAAAGGAAGACGGACGGATTATCCGGAGGAGCCGGACTAATAAGATACTTCGACGTGGACGAGGGAGGGCCTAAACTATCCCCGAAACTCGTAGTCGGAATAACAGTAACATTCATAATACTGGAAGTAATTTCGAAAATACTTTTCTAGGACTGAGCAGCCTTCTTCTCAAGAGCCGCGAGAGTAGACCTTCTGACGCCTGCGAGCGTGAACTTAGGCTTCGCAGGCTCCGAAGACGTATCTACCGTTAAATCATTCCATTTGAAGACATCCTCGACGACCCCGTCATCGGGGCCGCGCCCGTCAGTCCTAATAACCCGAAAGTTACAGCTCTCAAGCATAGGATTCCTGGAGCGGTCCCCCTGGTGCTGGCTGGGGTTGACAAGAACCAGGTAATGCATCTCCTTTTTCATCCACTCGGTTACGTCTGGCTTCTTTACGCCCAACAACTCGTCTCTACAATCGTCCACAGCCTTCTTGAGGCTTTTATCATCAAGCTTTGGTTGCTGGCTTGGAACAGCAACCTTCTCAACGCGGGAACCAAGCTCTATAATCAAGCCCGCCCGAAGACCCAACACTTCCATCGGAGGTGAACGCTCAAGAGCAAACCTTAAATCCTCGTTGTGTCCGAACCAGTCATCCATGAAACGGGATACCTTATTCGCCTCAGGCATCGAATCAACGTCTTCGCCTGCAACCGCGGGATGAATATGCTCCTGGACAACACCCGGCTTCCCTGTAAGCGCCCCGATGGCGTCGGCAAGCCGCTGATTAGAAGGCACCCCAGGCTCCAACACAGGCGTCTTATTACGCAACCTCATTAACTACAATAAAGGGGACTAAGAGAAGAAAAATGCAGTATAGGTCATCGAGGCGACGAAGTCGCCGAAGATGGCCTTCGCATGTCAACTGGGCGTGACAGTTGTGGTGGACGCGCCCGCGTGTGAAGCAAACCAGTAAGCTCCCGGTTTAACCTGGACTCTTCCTCGATCCCGCGGCCTCGCCAGCATCATCCACTTAAGTTAGGGCTGCTTCCTCCCGGACCTGACCCGGTTCCTCGAGCAGACAATCCAGCGAGACGAGACCTCACGGTCGGAACCCAGACCAGAAACCCAATGGATTGCTCGCCTCGCAGGCTTTCGACTCTCTCGTAAGGCCGGTTTAGAGTGACAGGGTACGGCCAGCACCCCAGCCTAGTCCACCAAGAAGATATTGGGGGAGAATTCTTAATAAAAGCGGTTGAATAAGATTCCAAGAGAAACTATGAGCCCAAAAAAACGGAAAATACGTTTTGTTTTTATAATCAATTATGGTAATACTATAGTGTGATGGATTCTATTGTAAATGCGGCTATACAGCATGGCACTTTAGAAAAGCGCCTATACGATGAATTCTCCGAAGCCGAGCACTTAAAGATTGTCGTGTGTGGAACAGGTGGTGCGGGAAACAACACTATTAATCGGTTGTGCCACATAGGCGTTGAAGGCGCGGAGATGATCGCAATCAACACAGACAAACAGGATTTGTCAAAGCTTCCCGGAAACATCACCAAGATTCTCATCGGCGCAAAGCTTATGAGGGGCTTGGGTGCCGGAGGCTTCCCGGAGCTTGGGGAGAAGGCTGCTGAGTCAAGCCACCACGAACTCGCTGAAGTATTGGCTAACACTCACCTTTTGTTTTTGTGCGCTGGAATGGGCGGCGGCACTGGTACGGGTTCCGCGCCCGTTATCGCCGAGATAGCAAAGGAGGCGGGCGCCATAGTCGTGGGAGTAGTAACATTCCCGTTCGCCTTGGAGCGAGCCCGCCTTGATAAGGCGCGCGACGGCATAGACAGACTAAGGCGCGTCGCAGACACCGTTATCGTAATCGACAACAACAAGCTCGTTCAATACGTTCCTAATCTTCCCTTAGACAAGGCTTTCAGCGTCGCCGACGAGGTAGTCGCAAGAGCCGTCAAGGGGATTACCGAGACCATCAAGGAGGCAAGCCTCATCAACCTTGATTTCGCAGACATAAAGTCTGTCATGGGCGGCGGACGAGTCGCAGTAATATCAGTGGGAGACGGCGACGGACCCGACCGCGTGGAACGCGCCGTGAAAAACACGCTCGAACACCCGCTTCTTGAGGTAGACTACAAGGGCGCGAAGGGCGCGCTCATCCACATCACGGGCGGAAACGACATGACTTTGGGCGAAGCAAACGAGATTGGCGAGAAAATCACTCAGCAGCTTGACCCGCAGGCAACGATTACGTGGGGTGCCCGCGTCAACCCAGCGTTAAACGATAAAATCGAGGTCATAGCAATCATAACAGGCGTTAAGTCCCCGAACATTCTAGGGGCGGTCCAGACGACCCTTGGACGAGTCGGGGAGCCATCCATATACAGCAAAGACATAGAAAGCTGGGACATCAAAAGTCTCTGAATCCCACTAGTCAACCGGAGTCTTTTTTAGGTATTGATATAACGAACCTGCTGCCGCCTTCAGGCGGTAACTCAAGCCGCATTTTAGCGTTAATCGGGATTAGGTCTCCGCGCATGCCCCTCATGGCATCGAACAGTTGAGCGTGTTCCTCGCCTTTGTATACTCCGATATTGAGTTCGTTTCTCGTCTGCTCGTCTAGTGCAGATTCCCCGTTTCCGGTAACTGTTATGATTTCGTGTTCTGTATCAGAGGAAAGCGACAATGAGACTCTTCTGTGTCCTTCCGGCTTTTTTTGGAGGCCTAACGCAGGATCCATCATGGTTGCGCCCAACGCGACTTGGAGTGTATTTGATAGTATTAGTTCGTCTGTTTTTATCTCGTGTTCTCCTTTGAATTCGCTGGCAAGCCGAGCGTATGCTTCATCCATGTCTGCGCAAGCTTGCCGTATGGGTATGAGAGGCACCATGTCTCCTTGCCTGCTTGCCTCGATGCTGATTTCCACTTTTTGTCTCTGGCTTACTCCGTCTACGAGAGGTATGAATTTCCCCAATACGCGCGCAAGCTGGATTTCAGGGTATTCGACGACAGCCGGCAGAGTGAAGCTGAAGATGGTTCCGATGCTCTCAGCGCTTAGAACCCGTATCTGCCCGCCGTGCGATTCAACGACTCTTTTCGCGGTTGAAAGCCCAAGGCCTACGCCCAGTCCCGTGCCGGCGTCGGCGAGCGCTCGGTCGCGTTGCTCGTCGACTTGGACTCCTGCCTCGAATATTGAGGCCTGCTTGTCGACAGGTATTGAGGGGCCAGGATTTTTTACTGAGAGTTCCACGAAACTCAGTCCCTTCTGTTGGGCGGAGATTTCGATTGTCTCCCTTTCAGGCGTGTATTTTAAAGCGTTTCCGACGAGGTTCCCGAGAACCTGCATGGAAACTTTAACCCTATCGGCCCTGACATGGGGGACATCATCTGGGATTGAGAGCGAGAAAGATATTCTTTTCTCTCTTGCAAGAGCTGAGACGGAGTCGAGTGTGGGTGAAACCAGATCATCTCCGACACTGCATTCCTCAAGATTCAGGCCCATTTTACCGCTTCGTATGTCATGTGCGGTAGCTTCGACGAGTTCTAGGGCGCGGGTTGCGGATGATTTGGCTTGAGTTACCTGTGCCCGGACGTTTTCAGGGGGTTTGACGCCGACATCAACCTCTGCTTTGCCCAAAAATCCAATAACCGTGTTTATGGGACCTCTTACGTCGTGGATTAAGGCTGACGTGAAGTTTTCCCTCTCCAGCATGTCGGCTTCAAGGCGCCCTAAAGCTTCGGACAGGTGAGTGTGTTCTCTTGTTTCGCGTATGGCGTGGTATGCTTCTCTTGCTAGAGCCTCGTGGAAGTCGCGTTCTTCGTGAGTGTATTGCCCGAAGTTGTATACTGTGAGTGTTCCGATGTTTCCTATCCTGTAGGATGCAAGCGAGGTTATTCCTCTTTCAGCAGCCCGTTCCGTCGAGACTAGCGTGCTTTGAGTAACATCAGGTATTATGATGGAACCGTCAGTCATGGTTTTCCTGGCAACTGGTCCGAGGGCTCTGAATTTCCCGGGCTCTTTAGCTTCCATCAGATACAGGGATTTAACTTCTTCGACTGTCCATGGGCCGTAGTGCTTCAAGCCCACTACGCTGTCCCCGTCTGTCAAGCGCAATGCCGCTTTAAGCCGTGGGTTTGACTCGGACTCCATAAGGGATGCCGCAGCGTATTGTACGATTTTCCCGAGGATGCTTGAAATATCCCTGTCGGATGCTATGTCTTCCCTTATTTCCCTTAAGCGTGAAGCATACGTCGTATCCGTTATCATAACCAGTGTGCCAGCAAGCCCGCGGTTTTGCGTGTCGAATACAGGCGACACAGTCAGGTCCTGGGTTACGTCACCCCTTCTGCGGGAGTGATGTCTCAAGTCTTGCTCGGAAACCATGACACCTTCCCTGGCACGTGCGATAAGCCTGTCTCTGCCCTCAGCCACGAGATCATCATCCAAGTATTGTTCGCCTGCCTTCCTGCCCCATCCCGCTGCCCGACTGTTTACTGCAACTATTTCACCGTCGTTGTCAAGAACAATCACTCCAAGCCGGGAAGGATAGATCCTGTCCAATCTTTCAGAATCAGCCAGAAGACGGGGAATTTGAGGTGCTCCTGGCTCCTGAGGCTTTACGGTTTGTTTGACCATGCATTTAAGATAGAGGGAGAGAGGGATAAATAATCCGGATTACTTCTTGTCCAGCTTGAATTTGTACCCGTATTTTATTATTCCTTCTTCGCCGCGGGCTTCGATTTTCCGGAAGACTTTCGAGACTTTAGCGCCAACACTGACTTCACTTGGATTGCAGTCCACTATCTGGGCGGTCAGCATCGGTCCTTCAGCAAGTTTAACCACTGCGAGCACGTATGGTTTCCGGTATTCGAATCCCTTGGGGGGCGCATGGATTACAGTATAAGAGTATATTTCGCCTCTGCCTGCGTATTCCTTGTCTTCGAGCTTTCCTTTCCTGCGGCAGTTAGGGCACACTTGGCGTTGCGGAAAATACGCCGTCCCGCAAGTTGCACATGCACTTCCAAGAAGGTTGTATCGCTGGGGTATTAGACGCCAGTGCATTGGGAGACCCTTAGTCATCTTAGTCGTCCCTCCGCAGGATGTGTACCGCGCACGTTGCGCCTGAGCCGCCGACATTGTGTGTTAAACCTATTTTCGCGTCCTTTATCTGGCGTTTATCCGCCGTCCCGCGAAGCTGGTAAGTGGCCTCGATAGCCTGGGCAATGCCTGTGGCACCAACAGGGTGGCCTTTAGATTTAAGTCCGCCACTCGTGTTCACCGGAATCTCGCCGTCGAGGGCTGTGTTACCGTCTTCGGTGTATTTGCCGCCCTTGCCCATCTCGCAGAAGCCGAGTGATTCAATGGCCATGATTTCAGCAATCGTGAAGCAGTCGTGGACTTCTGCAAAATCCAGGTCAGAAGGCTTAATCCCGGCTTGAGCGTATGCCTTCTTTCCGGCGGTGATTGCGGCCTGCGTCTGGCACAGGCTCTTGCGGTCGTGCAAGGCCAACGTGTCAGATGCCTGCGTTGAAGCATCAATCCACACGGGATTATCGCAGAATTTCCGGGCAGTGGCCTCTTCAGCCAGGATTACGACCGCCGCCCCGTCCGTTATCGGCGAACAATCAAGAAGCTTCAATGGTGTCGCGACGGGAGAGGACGCCATAACCTGCTCAAGCGTCACCTCGCTCTGATACTGGGCCTTCGGATTCAACGCGCCATTTTTGTGATTCTTCACCGCGACAGCCGCAAGCTGCTCCTCGGTAGTACCGTACTCTAACATGTGCCTGCGAGCCATAAGCGCGTAAAGGCCGGGGAAGGTCGCGCCGTGGAAGAGCTCCCATTCCTGGTCGCCTGCGCCTCCGAGGGTTACCATGGCGCGCTCGACTGATACGTCGGTCATCTTTTCCACTCCTCCTGCGACTACGACTTTGTTTTCGCCGGCTTTGATGGACAGATACGCTTGGCGCAATGCGAGGCCTCCTGACGCGCATGCTGCTTCGACACGTGTTGCAGGTATGCCAGTTAATCCCACGTAGTCTGAGACAAGCGCCCCGATATGTTCTTGGCCTATGAAGCGGCCCGGGCTCATGGAGCCCACATATCCTGCGTCTATTGCAGCTCCTTCTATTCCTGCGTCTTTTATCGCCGCTGTTCCGGCCTCGACTATGAGGTCTCGTAGCCCCTTCTCCCAGAACTCCCCAAATGCCGTTAATCCAACACCGATTATTCCGACGCGAGTCATATTCTGATACCTTTTATCTTTGATTTGTGTTTAGCGTATAACGCGTAGTCCAAATATATTTTATCGTTTACGTAGTCTTGGACTGGATGCTTGTTTCTTCGTTTCTCGCACTCCTTCGTGACTTTATTATGAATGCGTCCGAGCCTGCGCCTGAGCCGTACGAGCATGTGAGAATCATGTCTCCTGCCTTTGCCTTGTCGAGGACGTTTGCAAGTCCCAGCGGTGTTGCGCCAGAGTATGTGTTTCCTATGTGGGGGGTTAGTAGTCCGTCTTTTATTTGTTCGCCTGTGAATCCGAGTTTTTTACCGACTCTGGTCGGGAACTTGCCGTTAGGCTGGTGGAAGACCGCGTACGTGAAGTCGGATGGCTTAAGCCTGTTTTTCTCCATGATTTTGCCTGAAGCAGCTGAGACGTGCTTAAAATAGGCTGGCTCGCCTGTGAATCTGGCGCCGTGGCTTGGATATTCCGCTCCTTCGCGGCGCCAGAAATCCGGCGTGTCGGTCGTGAAAGAGTAAGTGTCCTGTATTTCAGCAATCAGATTTTTAGTGCCGATAACGTATGCGGCACCGCCCGCGGAAGCCGTGTACTCGAGCGCGTCTCCGGGTTTTCCCTGGCTTGTGTCGGCGCCGATTGCCATTCCGTATTCGATGTAGCCTGCCGCTGCAAGACCCATGCACATCTGGATTCCGGCGGTTCCGGCCTTGCACGCGAACTCAAGGTCCGCGGCAGTCAAATCCGGAGTCGCCTGAATGGCTTCTGCGACAATCGTCGCGGTAGGCTTGACCGCGTATGGATGAGACTCAGAGCCCACGTAGACTGCCCCGATACTTGACGCGTCAATACCTGCGTGCTCGACTGCGTTTCTTCCCGCCTCCACGGAAATCGTGACTGTGTCCTCGTCTAAGGCGGGCACGGATTTCTCGTAGACCATGAGGCCGTTCTTAATCCGCTCGGCCTCATCGCCCCATACCCGGGCTATGTCTTCTACCTTAATCCTGTATTTCGGGACGTACGCCCCGTACCCTACGATTCCTACTTTCGCCATTCTTTCAAGTCAATTCCTCGAGTTCCTCTATGAGTTTTTCCTCGCTTTTCATCGTCGAGACGACGAGGGGTATATTCGACACTTCCGCTATCTTTTTGGCGAGCTTGTCTATGCGCAACGGGCTCGGGCCGTGGAAGACGACGAGTTTCGGCTTGGGTTGCGTCACCTTGAGGGCTATCATCGGGGAGCGCCCGGATTGGACTTTCGTGAATATGAGCGCCCGCTCCGTGTTTGACCCGTATATTCTCGCGAATTCCCGGTCGGATAGGCTGAGTATCGCTTGTATGCTGTCGACGACGGTGTATCCCCATATTTTTCCTTCGGGTTTCCCGGATACTGTTTTTCCCATTATTTTTTTCGCGAGTTTTTTCGCCGGGATGGGTTCCAGGAATTCCCTGAGAGCGAGTATTGCCGTCGCCTGTTGTTGTCGCGTCTTTTTTGCCGCGAATTCACCTCCGCTTTTCTCGTCGGATTTGATGAGTGCTTGGACGCATTTTTTGATGTATTCCGCGCCCGGGTTTTTCCGCCTTCCGCCCTCGTAGTCGGATATGACCGACGGGGCAACGCCGATTTTTCGGGCGAGGTCTTTCTGGCTTGCACCGAAGATTTCCCGCCACTTCCTCAAGGTTTTGGGTGGGTTCTCGGAGAGCGTTATCTCGCCCGCGATTTGTTTGGCTAGCGGGTCGTCATTCAATTTAAGACACCTATTTTATTCATTAATTGTTTATAAATAGTAGACACGATATAAATCGACAAATGTCGAATTAATCCCTGGAAACGATTGCTGGAAGCTGGCTTAAATCCTCGATCAGGTAATCCGGGTTCGCTGCCTCAATACGCTCTTTTTCTGGGTAAACCCATGAGACAGGGTTGTAGACTGCGACACTTAGCATCCCGGCTTTTCTGGCGACGCCGACATCGTATACCAGGTCTCCGACGTAAAATGACTTGGAGGGTTTGGAGTCGAAATCTTCTAAAAGCCTTAAGAGCCTCCTCTCCTTTGACGAATCATCGTCGGCTGTCAGGACTGCTGCGAAATAATCCTTGAGGCCGAAGTGGGAGAGGACTGCTTCCGTGAAATCAATGCCTGAATTGGTGACCAAACAAAGGTTTATATCTGGTACCGATGCTAATTCCGCAAGGCATGGTTTGGCTGAATCAGAGACCACTATTTTCTCAAGGACATCCTCGGAGACGACCAGCTGGTTTACCATCTGCCTGGCAGCCCGGATTTTCCCGGCGTCATCGGGAAGAAGCGAAGACACGACCTCGGAGACCGGCTTTCCCAAAAGCTTCTCGACGTCAAGTCTTTCACAGGAAAACCCGAGCTCATCAACCGCCCTGCAGAAGGCCTTCACGTAGGTTTCCCGCGAGTTTATGATGACTCCGTCCAAGTCGAATGCTACAAGCCGCATGATTTTATTTTATTAACAGCAGCATTGAAATAAAGGGAACACAGCAGATTAAACAAGCATTGTATTTTTAATGGCTTTTCCTAATACTTGAATCCACCCGGTTTTTGTCTGGGGGGAAATCTTTGGTTTGGGTGATTTTTTTCGATGAGAGACAAGATAGCGGCCTTCCTAGACAAGAAGGCAGACGAGATAAAAAAACTCGGTGAATTCTACCCTGATAAGAAAAGCTTTTTCATAGACTTTATGGAAGTCGAAGCCCATGACACCGAGCTCGCGGAAAAGCTTATCGAGGAGCCTGACGAGGTCTTAGAGATGTTTGAGGGGATCATCAATGAAATGGACATTCCCACAGTCATTGATAACCCTTACTTTCACGTGCGTTTCACGAACCTTCCCAAGGAGAAGGGCTACAGCGTCATGGTGCGCGACATAACATCTGATTACATCGGGAGGTTTTTATCCGTCGAAGGCATAGTAAACAAGATAAGCGACGTTCGCCCAAAGGTCGTGAAGGCCATGTTCGTCTGCAACAAGTGCGGCGAACAAAACCCAGAACTCCAAACCACGCGCTACCTGGTGGAGCCGTTCAAGTGCAAGAACTGCGGCATAAAAGGAAACTTCAGGTTCATTTCAGAGATGTCAGACTTCATCGACACTCAGAAACTGGAAATCCAGGAGCCGCTTGAGATTTTAAAGGGAGGTGAACAGGCGCGGCGCATTGAAGTGTGGGCTGAAGACGACATAACGGACGTCGTGACCGCGGGCGACCGGGTGAACATTACTGGGACTGTGCGGCTGAATCCTCCAAAGTTAAAAGGGGCAGTCTACTTCCAGTTCCTTGACGCCAACCACATCGAGGGCTTGGATCAGGAGTTCGAAGACATCGTGATAACGGAAGACGAGGAAAAACAGATAAAAAAACTCGCCAAAGACCCGAAGATATACGACAAGATAATAAGCTCTATCGCGCCCTCGATTTGGGGTTACAGGGAAGTAAAGGAATCAATCGCGTTGCAGATTTTCGGGGGGCGCGCAGGGAAAAAACTCCCGGACGGAACAAGCGTTCGCCCCGACATACACCTGCTGTTGATAGGAGACCCGGGTGTAGCTAAATCAAGACTCCTCCAGTACGTCGACCAGATCGCGCCGAAAAGCATATACGTTACCGGAAAAGGCACGACAGGCGCAGGACTTACCGCAACCGCTGAAAAAGACGAGTTCGCGGAAGGCGCGTGGACCCTTAAAGCAGGCGCCCTCGTCCTCGCGGGCGGAGGAGTAGCATGCATCGACGAGTTCGACAAGATGAGCAAGGAAGACCGCTCCGCCATGCACGAGGCCTTGGAGCAGCAGACCATCTCCGTCGCGAAGGCGGGTATAATCGCAAAGTTTAAGGCTAACACCTCCGTACTCGCAGCAGCAAACCCCAAATTCAGCCGATTCGACACCTACAAGCCGATTTCAGAGCAATTCGACATACCTCCGACGCTTATGTCCCGCTTCGACCTCATCTTCCCGATCCGCGACATAATCGACCGGGAGACGGACCGCAAAATCGCCGAACACATGCTCAAGATGCACAAGACCGAGGGAGAGTTGCAGGAACTCAAACCGGAGATTGAGACAGACTTGTTCAGGAAGTATATATCCTACGCCCGCAGGAACATATTCCCCCTCCTCACCGAAGAGGCGGCGGAGAAACTCAAGGAATTCTACGTTTCCTTGAGAGCGATGTCATCAGGCGGGACGGCGGCGGCAACACCCCGACAGCTTGAAGCCCTCGTGCGTTTGGCCGAAGCATCCGCTAAAATCAGGTTAAGCAACGTCGTCACCATATCCGACGCGGAACGAGCCGTGAATCTCACGAACTTCGTTTTGAGGGAAATCGCCTACGACGCGCAAACGGGGGAATTCGACATCGACCGCATTGTCACCTCGTATCCGAAGTCGACGAGAGACAGAATACGCAACATAGACGAAGTAATACGCAAACTCATAGAAGAAAGCGCAGACGGCACCACAACACGGGAAGACATACTCGCGCAGGCTGCTGAACGCGGAATAGACAAAAACCAGGCAGACCAGATAATACAGGAACTCAAGAAGAAAGGAGACATATACGAGCCACGGCACGGGAAATTCATGCTCACCGAAGAATAGCATAAATGAAACCCATCCACTCGTTCGCCTACCTTGTAGTCATATATCTTCTAGTGCAAGCCTTGGGCTTGGCCGTCGGCGCGGGAATGATAACCGGCATAAAAGAGGGCGTAATCGAGCCAGCCGTACCCCAGGGAGAGAGCCCGAAGACGAGCATAAACATCTTCGCGTACGTAGTGGCCTTCACGGCAGTCTTGCTTATACTTTTCAAGCTGGGCTTAGACATCATAATAACGGTCGTCACATACTTTGCCTTGTATGCGGGAGTCTTCATAACCTTCACGACCCTTATGGGAGACGCAGGCTTCATAGCGTCAATACCATACTACATCACAAGCCTGATTCTCAGAAAAAACACAGTAATCTCGAACCTGACATTAGTATTCACAATCGCAGGGATAGGCGGATTCCTCGGCGCAAGCCTCGCAGTATTCCCCGCGCTCCTGCTCATCCTAATCCTCTCCGCCTACGACCTCATAGCCGTATTCGGCACAAAACACATGGTAACGCTCGCAACGAAAGCAAAAGGCAAAATACCCTTCATGTTCCTCATACCAGTAAAAGACCGCCAACTAGGATTAGGCACAGGAGACCTAACCATACCCCTCGTATTCACTGTATCAGTTCTCCGAGACTACACTCTCGCCCACGCAACACTCACAAGCTTAGGCGGCCTCGCAGGCCTCACAATACTATTCAACCACGCACTCAAAAAAGAAGGAACACCACTACCAGCACTACCCCCAATAACAATCGGACTATTCCTAGGATACATGACAAGCCTAATACTGTAACCACAAAAAAACCCCCTATTTAAAGACCGACTCCATAAATTATGAACAGCGGGGTTGAGCAGCCAGGAGTGCTCGTCGGGCTCATAACCCGAAGGTCAATGGTTCAAATCCATTCCCCGCTAAAAGCCGATGACCTTAAAGTTTCGTGGTAAAAACTTGTCTGCTGCTAGGCGAGAGAGGCTTGCAGGCATCGGTTTCCCGTCTGATAGGAGTTTCGCCCCTTATTTTCAGGGGATTTTTTCCACAGCCGAGGAGATTGCTGCAGCCGCCGGAGATATTGACGGCACAATCATAATGCTGGGGACAAGTTTGCGTCCTGTGTTTGAAGCAGTAAGAGGTATAAACGACCAAGACACCGCTTTCTCTAAGAAAAAAGTCAGGTACTTGATTATTCCCGACAAAACAGGGAACCCAGCCCAGGATATTGAAGTCATAAGAAGACAATTAGAACATAAAAGAATTGTCAGGCCTGGAAAAAATAAGTTTCATATACTCGACTTTGGAGTTGAAGGTGTAAACTTCGGATTAACTGAACGGGCGATACATGCTTTAAACCCTGATGCTGAAGTTGTTGAATATTGGCCTAAAAGGAAAGAAGGATTAGGTATGGCAGAGCATCTTAGAAGACCAACGCAAAAAGACGGGGAAGGACAGCTTTCCGCTTCTGAAGACGAAATCAGCAGGAGCGCATACCTTGTGTTCCAGAAGAGCCTTTTTGATTACCTGCAGGAGAGGCAGGCAAAAAAGTAGATACTAATTTTTTTGCTTCTTCTTGGATTATTTTTTTTATTTCCCGCTCGCTTAGGGCTTCTTTGGGCCCAAGATACTTTATGAATTTGTTTCGCGGGCGGCCCCTCTCCCAAACGCTCTTGTAGAGGTAAAGGTATTCCCTGCCTTTCAGTGTTTTCGTCATAACCCACATCGTCTTTGATTATTTCTCTGGAAGCCGTATAAATATGGTATGTCAGTGAAGCATATGTCGAGACGCAGGGAACTTGAAGTAGTGGGTGTGAGCCTTCCGTTAAAGTACATGCTAAACATTGAAGGCAGCAGCGGCAGAGTTGCTGCAATGGACGCTCTTTTAGGCGATAAAGCCGTGGACGTTAAGAAGGCTGTCTTCGGTGACGGAGTAATCGACACATATACATTCCAAGACCACGTCAGAGACGGCACCTTAAACCCTGAATACAACAAAAATGGCAGACGCGAAGGATACTTCAGGCAGCTCGCATACCATATTTTCGTGAAGGCGCCGGTCTTGGATATCGCAAGCGACTGCGGAGTCGTAGTCACAGCAAATCCCGTAGGAGATATCATGGACATTCCACTTGAATGCGTGATCGCTCCCAAACGAGACGGGGAAAAAAGAATCAGCGAATTCATATGCCGAGTCGGAGACTTCATGGACGGCGAAGTCGGAGTACCATTAACCCAGATTACGGAGATACGAGATGGCAACGTACGCATGCACTCGAATCTTCCCATATCATCCGCGGGAAGCCTTCTAGTCGATCCAGTGAAATTCCGCCCGAACCTGGAACTTCAGACTCCCCCAGAAATCCACGACCCGCTCACAAGAGCGGATGTTAAGAGGATGCGGGAGTTCTTCAATGAGTGGTACAGGAGGAACCCTTTGAAGATGCAGGGTTTAATAGAGGAGTTAGTGAGCGCGCCAAGACAGAAGGACGTTAGATCGCACATAGAGGCTGCATTGGGAATGGATAAAATTCCTGTGACAATTCATGTCTCAGATTATCCTGCATATCTGCGGGAGAGGTACCTGAAGAACAGGATTTAGTCTGCGTTGTAGAAGTCGCCGAATTCGGATGCCGTCAGCTTGAAGTCTTCGTATTCTTGGAGGCGGTCGCGTTTTAAGGGCGTACCGTGCAGGCATCCGCTTGCCGAAAAATGGTCGCAGTACTTGCAGCAGGATGATTGGTCTTTGCAGAATTCATAATCCTGGCATTTAGGACAACACTTCACGTTAACCACCCCACCCTTAGATTATCATGTATTTTTGTATTTAAAAACCAACCACCTAATACATTCCCTAATTCGAGGACAAAAAAAAATATGGCACGTTTTCCAGAAGCAGAGAAACGCATATTCAAGGGAGTCTGCATGAACTGCAACGCCAAGAACCCGGCGAAAGCGACGAAATGCAGGAAATGCGGCAAAACCTTCACTATCAGGAGAAAGAGGAAGAAACGCTCGGCTGCAGCAGGATGAGCGAAAAGATAACCTTTCTTGCGCTTGCGACGTCAATCGTCGGATTGGTTATCTTGACTTTTTTCTTGGAGGGTGTTGTTCCACCGCTGTCTGAAGTTTCGGTTATATCGCAATCTGACGTCGGCAAAACCGTCCACATCCAGGGGATTGTAGGCGACGTCCACGTGTTCAATGGGGGCTCCGCAGTGTTGACGGTTTCTGAGGGAGACCACAGCATAAGCGTTTATCTGCCTTACGACGTGTCTCAGGCCGTCAATGCCTCAAGCCTTAATGGTCTTGGAGTCGACGTCGTGGGGAGCGTTAACGTCTACGACGGAAAACTCGAGTTGGTCGTCGAGGATGACGACTCGATTAAATCCTTGAAATGATTCATGTCTCCAATCTTTCCAGATACGAGTTTTGCCCCAGAACCATTTACTTGAAAGACGTGGCGGGACTGACTCCCGCGCCGAGCGTTGAGAAGGAGAAGGGTTTGGTGGGGCACGCCATCCGCAAAGAGCTTTCCCTGAGGCAGGCGAAAGTAGTGGGTAAGATATCTGATGCGGGGGAGCTTGAGTCGTTTCTGCTTGATGAGCTTGAATTGATATTATCTGATGCGCCGCACATTTACAGGGAAAAACTCGAAGTCCTGGACTATGACAGATACGCCTCCGAGCTTCGCCCGGAAATAAAGCGTGAAATAAAGGTTTTGACGAAACACTTGAAGGCGTTCATAGACGAGGCAGGACTCAAGAAAGCCATTAAGATGATAACGCCCGTTAAAGTAGAATACATCATACGCTCAGACGAGCTCGGCTTGAGCGGGAAAATAGACAAACTCATGGAGGATGACGGCAAGATGATTCCGGTTGAGATCAAGACCGGGAAGGTGGGTGAGGGAGTGTGGACTGGCGACAGAATCCAGGTTTGCGGCTACGTATTGTTGGCTGAACAGGAATTCGGAAAACACATACCCTACGGTTACGTGGAATACACAAGGCTTTGCGAGAAAAAACCGGTTCTGGCCACAGAGAAGCTAAGACGCCAAGTCCTGGAAGTAAGAGACAAAGTAGCAGACATATTAAACGGAGCAGTACCTGAGATATGCCCGCACGGCTCAGGGAAGAAATGCGAGTCATGCGGACTAAAAGAAGAATGCTACAGCATCTAAGACGCTGCTTTCTCTTCCTTTTTATCCTGCTTCAACCTGTGGGTTATGAAACCTGCAATCTTGTTGCGGGTGCCTTTGCTGTTTAGAGTGCAATACTCGATAACCTTTTCCTTGTTCGCCTTAAAATCCGAGCCGAAGTCTTCAGGGTACTTTTCCATAAGCTCCTCGGCGACCCTTGCGATATACTGTTGCGTTATGTTGCCCATAAGTTAATCCACCTGTATTCTTTGTAGCCAAATATAGGGAAACCATCGTATTTAAAACCATAAAACTTGTTGATGAGCTCCCAGAATGATTCCTCGCGCTCGGGGCGTATGATTCTGGGCTCTCCCTCGATTCCGCCGAAGCCTTTAGCCATTGTCAACGCCTCGTCGAATCCGCCGAGGGCGTCAATCAACCCTAACGTGTTTGCTTCAGAGCCGAGATAGAGTTGGCCGCTTGAAATGTTTTCCACGAAACCCTTGTCAAGACCCCTGTTTTCCGCGACGTCGGAGGTAAAATCCACGTAAATCTTGTCTATCATATCCTGCATTATCTTCTGCTCTTCGTCGGTCATCGGCCGGTAGGGACTCCCGATGTCTTTCGTCTTGCCCGCTTTGATTACGGTAACGTTTACGCCGACCTCCTCCATGAGCCCGTAGTAGTGCATGACATTCATGATGACTCCTATGCTGCCCGTAATCGAGTCCTCGTCAGCAACAATATAATCCGAAGCCGACGCCACATAATAGGCCCCGGATGCCCCGACTTCACCAATCCACGAGACAACAGGCTTCTCAGAAGCCTTCACAATCCGCATCATCTCCCTGCTCGCCACCACCGAGCCGCCGCCACTGTTAATATCAAGCAGGATTGCCTTCACCGACGGGTCGGCTTGAGCCGCCTCCAAGGCGTCCTTGACGTCGGCTACAGTCGTGCAACTCGAAGTAGAAAGCAAACCCACGTCACATGCATCCAACGTAATCAAACCCTTGACTGGAACAACCATGACGGCGTCACCGAAACCCAAATCAGTGCTTTTGTATGCTAGATACCCTAAGAGAGCGCCGAACACGCCTAAGACCCCGAGAATGCCGACGACAATAACAACCTTCCAAACAGTCTTCATCGCCAAAGGATATAGGAAACCATAATAAAAAAGAAATAAAGGGCTAGTATTCGAGAAAAACACGCGACAAGAATCAGGTATTAAAGAAAGTGCATGAGGGGCTTTTTCAAGCCCCTCTATCCGCTCCGCGTGTAAACGGAGCGAGCCGTTTGCGATGGCCGAGATTCGAACTCGGGTCGCAAGCTTGGCAAGCTCGAGTGATAACCAGGCTACACTACCATCGCGTGTTGTTTTTAACGTGGATTTAATATTGTAAAGTAATTTAAATAAGGTTTTATGATGTTTGCTTTAGGGTTGGTTTTCGCGGCGGCTTTTGCTGTGACTTTTGTGGTGACTCCCAGGCTTATCCCCAAGCTTTTCGAGGCGGATATAAGCGGGAGAGACATGAACAAGGCGGGGGAGCCGGAGGTCGCGGAGATGGGTGGCTTGTGCATCATTACGGGGTTCGTGTTCGCGGTTTTGCTTGCTGTCGCGTTTTCGTCTTTTAGTTTATGGGGTGAGCAACTTGATTTAGCGGGCTTGTTCGCAGGCTTGTCCACTGTCTTGATTATGGCTTTATTGGGCATATTCGACGACATATTCAACGTTAAACAGCACGTTAAGGCTGCGCTGCCGCTTCTGGCGTCACTTCCCCTAGTCGCGGTTAACATTGGAGAGACGAGCATGAATCTTCCAGTGGTGGGAGTAGTCGACTTCGGCATCCTATTCCCCCTAATCCTCATACCGCTTGCAATAACAGGCGCGTCTAATGCGATGAACATGCTGGCCGGATTCAACGGCCTCGAAGCATCCCTGGGCGCAGTAATGTGCGGAGCAATCGGTGTGGTGAGCTGGCATACCGGCTCCGTGGAGGCGGCGGTGCTGGCTTTTGCGATGTGCGGGGCGTGCGTTGCTTTTTTGAGGTTTAACTGGTTTCCCGCCCGGATTCTTCCGGGCGACGTTGGAACCCTCTCGATCGGGGCGGCTGTCGCGGCGTCGGTCATAGTAGGCAACATCGAAAAACTCGGGCTGATACTCATCCTCCTGTTTTTCGGGGAACTGTACCTTAAGATGCGCTCGCGTTTTAATGCCCAGTCTTGGTGCGAGAGAGAAGGGGAAATGCTTGTTTGCCCGGAAAGGGGCGAAGTCTACGGTTTAGGGCGGCTCGTCATGTACCTGTCAGGAGGGATAACTGAGAGGAATCTCGTCGTAGTTTTAGTCTCCGCTGAGGTGTTGTTTGCCGCAATAGGGGTTTCATTATACTTTTAATGTATTCTTCGAGATAATTACACTACTAAAATGACTGTCTTAGTTACCGGCGGCGCAGGATTTATCGGCTCAAACATCGCGGCAAGGCTTGTTTCCGATGGCTTCGAAGTGAAAGTCATCGACAACCTCGCGACAGGCAGAGCCGAGAACATAGCGGCTCTTGAGGATAAAATCGAGTTCATCAAGGGAAGCATCCTCGACGATAAATCGCTTGCCAAGGCAGTAAAAGACGTCGAATACATGCTCCATGAAGCCGCGATTCCGTCTGTCCCGCGCTCGGTCGCCGACCCTCTGCGCTCGCATGAGGCTAACGCCACCGGGACGCTTAAGGTTTTGCGTGCTGCGAAGGATGCTGGAGTAAGAAGGGTTGTTTATGCCAGTTCCTCGTCTGTTTACGGGGATACTCCGACGCTTCCGAAGAGGGAGGACATGAAACCGGATCCCCTGTCTCCTTACGCTGTCTCTAAGCTTTGCGGAGAATACTATTGCAGGGTATTCTCGAAGGTCTACGACTTGGAGACCGTGTCTTTAAGATACTTTAACGTCTTCGGGCCGCGCCAGGACCCAACGAGCCAGTATGCAGCGGTTGTGCCGAAATTCATAACCGCATTATCCAAGGGCGAGGCGCCGACGATTTTCGGGGATGGGGAGCAGAGTCGTGATTTCACGTTCGTCGAAAATGTCGTGGACGCTAATCTGGCGGCCTTGAAGGTTGGGAAGACGTCCGGGGAGGTTGTGAATGTCGCCTGCGGGGAGCGCACCACGGTCAACGAGCTTGTGCGTCTTTTAGCGGATATTATCGGCGTTGATGTTTCGCCGTCTTACATGGATGCGAGAAAAGGGGACGTCAAGCACTCGCTTGCAGACATTTCGGCTGCGGGCGAGCTTTTGGGTTATAAGCCTTCCTTGGGCATAGCAGATGGGTTGGCCAAGACATGTGATTGGTTCCTTAAGGGTTAAATGAAAGTCTGCATGGTTGCGACGGATTTCCCAGTAAAACGTGGGGGATCATCCGTCACGTATGGTGGAGCGGGCGCCTGCATGGCACAGCTTGTCGGGGGCCTCTTGGAGAAGGGAGTAGACGTCTCGGTTGTCACTAGGAGAGAGGATGGGGAGTACGCCGAGGTTTTTGAGGCCCCGGTTTACAGGACTGATTTTTTGGATTTGGGTTTCAGGTCAGCCAAGATTACTCACGCAGTCACTGTTTTGCCGGCGCTAAAAAGGGTCGTGAAGGAGGGTGGGTTCGATGTTGTTCACTCGCATAATCCGCCGGCTGCTTTTCCTGCGCAGATTGCAGCGAATAAAAACGGAGTGCCACACGTTACGACAATGCATGGGCCGTGGGCTAACGTGAGGCTGAATCCTGCAAGCAGGTACCTGTGCTCTTTGCTGGAGGCCAGGACTTTGCGGGATGCGGATTACGTCACCTGCGATTCGAGAAGGCTTGCCCACGACGTCATAGACTGGTACGGCATCGACGACGCCAAGGTTTACGCGATACAAAACGCCGTTGAAGGAGACGTCTTCACCCCGAATATTGCTTCCAAGAGCGTTGCCCGTGAGATGCTGGGGATTGAATCCGAGGACAGGCTTGTCTTGTATACTGGGAGGTTTCTCGTCGAGAAGGGGGTCACGTATCTCATGGATGCGATAGACGAGGTCGTGGCTGAAGTGGATGATGTCTCGTTTCTCTTGGTTGGCGGAGGATACGACGAACGAGCGGTCGAGAAAAGCCTGGCAGGTATTAAGTCCCGGGACAAGGTCATCACGATACCCTACGTCAAGTACGAGAGTATGCCTTACACTTATCTTGCCTCGGACGTCCTCGTTCAGCCGTCTCTTGCCGAAGGCCTGTCTCGGTCCATACTTGAGGCCATGGCCTGCGGGCTCCCAATCATCGCAACCGACGTCGGCGGCAACCCCGAGCTCGTCTCCAGTGAAAACGGAGTGCTCGTTAAACCGCGCTCAGCGGGGGATATTGCGGGCGCGGTTAAGACTGTGTTGTCTGATGAGGGATTGCGGGCTCGCATGGGCGGGAACTCGAGGAAGAGGGTTTTGGCTGATTTCAGCGTGAATAATAGGGTTGAATCGTTCATGAGGTTATACGGGAGGTTGTAGGTTTTATGTGCGGGATATGCGGTGTAATGTATTTTGACGGCGGGGTGCCGGAGCGCAAGACTGTCGAGGAGATGAGGGATTGCCTTACTCACAGGGGGCCGGATGATTGCGGGACGATGATTGACGGGCCGGTGGGTTTGGGTCATAGGCGTTTGTCTATTATTGATTTGTCTGAGAGGGGTCGTCAGCCCATGGTAAATGAGGACGGTAGCGTGTGGATAACCTACAACGGCGAATTATACAATCATCTTGTCTTGAGGGAGAAGCTTGAATCCCTCGGCCACAGGTACGCAACCGACTCTGACACCGAAACCATACTGCATCTCTATGAAGAGTACGGCGGAGACTGCGTTAAGCTGATGAACGGTATGTTCGCCTTCGCCGTCTGGGACAGCAAAAAGAAGACGCTTTTCCTGGCCCGCGACAGACTCGGCATAAAGCCGCTCTACTATCTCGCAGACGAGAAAAAATTTCTTTTCGCCTCAGAAGCCAAGGGGATTCTCGCCCACCCGGACGTCGAGAAAAAAATAGATTTCAAGTCCCTGAACAACTATTTGACGTACGGTTACGTGGGAAGCCCGGACACCATATTCACATGTATGTCAAAGCTTCCACCAGCCCACACGCTGACTGTGCGAGACGGCGAAGCCTCAACTAGGAGATACTGGACAGTCTCACTCCCGGAAAAACCATACGGAGACGAAGCATACCACCTGGAGAGAATACGAGAACTCATTAAAAAAGCCGTTGAGAGAAGGCTTATGAGCGACGTGCCTTTGGGGGCTTTTTTGTCCGGCGGAGTTGATTCCAGCATTATCGTGGCGTTTATGAGCGAGTTGTCGGATGACGTGAAGACTTTTTCGGTGGGTTTTACTGAGTCGTCCTTCAACGAGCTTGAGCACGCCAAGGTTATTGCGGACAAGTTCGGGACTGATCATCACGAGTTCGTGGTTGACATGGATGCCGTGGAGCTTCTCCCGAAGCTGCTTCATTTTTATGACGAGCCGTTCGCTGATTCGTCTGCTATTCCGACTTACATAGTCTCGGAGATGGCGCGCACCAAGGTGACTGTTTGTCTTTCAGGTGATGGCGGAGACGAGCTTTTCGCGGGATATGACAGGTACGCCGCCTGCAGGGCAGCGGGATTGTACGAGAAGGTGCCGAAGCCTGTGAGGGATGGAGTTGCTTTTTTCGTGAACAGGCTTCCCACGTCGACTGCGAACAAGAGCTTGTTTAGGATGAGTCAGCGTTTCGCGAACGCCGTCGACCTTCCCGAGGAGGAGAGGTACGGGGACTGGATTACGTTGTTCAAGGAGGATGGGAGGCGTCAACTGTATGCGCCAGCAACGAGCAAGATGGTGGGCGGCCTTGATTCAACGGGCTACATCAAACGGTTTTACGGTGAATCCAGTACCGGGAATTTCATCGAGAACACCATGCTTGTGGACGTAAAGACTTATCTGCCTGAGGACTTGCTCGTGAAAGTGGACCGCGCGAGCATGGCGCATGCCTTGGAGGTGAGGGTTCCGTTTTTGGATCACGAGCTCGTCGAGTATTCTCAGAGCATTCCACTTAGCCTTAAGTTTCCGGGATTGAGGCTAAAGCATCTTCTGAAAAAGTCTGTGAGAGACGTTATCCCGAAGGGGATACTTGAGAGGCGAAAGCACGGTTTCGGCGTCCCAGTCGGCGAGTGGTTTAAGAGGGAGTTGAAGAATGTTGCATACGACAAATTGTTGGGCAGACAGTCTCCTACGAGGGAGTTCTTTGACGCGAAATACGTGGAGAAAATGCTCGACGACCACGTGAGGGGGCGGGCTGAGAACAGCTACAGGATTTGGACGCTGCTTTTCTTCGACTTATGGTGCAGGAAATACCTTAGAGGAGAGGATATACGCCTATGATTAACGTCTTAGAGTTTACCACGACGCTTGAAGTCGGGGGGACGGAGAGGATGCTTTCCTACCTCGTCAGGGGCTTGGACAAGGAAAAGTTTAACGTCTCTGTTGCGTGCCTGACTCACGGGGGATTGCTCGCAGACGAGCTTTCCGCTGACGGATTCGACGTGACCGCCTTGAAGATGCGGGGCAAGCTTGACGTCGCAGTCATATGGAGGCTTTACAGGCTAATCAGGGAGAAGAGGGTTGACATCCTGCACACGTACTTGTTCCACGCGAACCTTATCGGGAGAATCGTGGGCAAGCTTGCAGGCGTCCCAGTCATCATATCCTCTGAGCGCATCATGGGCCTTGAAGGCAGATACAGGCTATTGTTGAACAGATTCACCGCCCCCTTGACGAGCGCTCTTTCTTGTAATTCCGAGGCCGTGAAAAAATTCATGACAGATGAGGTCGGCTTGCCGGGCGATAAGATTACAGTCATACACAACGGCGTCGACTTGGACAAATTCGGTGTTGGCGCCGACAGGAAAAGTATAAGGCGGAAACTGGGCTTAAAGAATGGTGATGTCGCCTGCATGACCGTTGCCAGGCTGGACAGGCAAAAGGGAGTGGAACACCTTATAGATGCCGCCGCGATGACCCCGGGCGCCAAGTTCCTCATAGCAGGAGAAGGGCCACTGAAGGAGAAGCTGGAAGAGCTGGCGAAAGCAAAAGGCCTCGGTAAGTCAGTCACCTTCTTAGGTCTTCGCCGCGACATACCAGAGCTTTTGAAGGCATCGGACGTATTCATCCTCCCGTCTTTGTGGGAGGGCTTCCCAAACGTCGTATTAGAGGCCATGGCCGCTGGACTCCCAGTCATCGCAACAGATACCTCAGGAACACCTGAAGCAGTAGTCCAGGGAGAAACAGGACTGCTCGTTTCGCCCGCCAACGCCAACGCGCTCTCAGATGCACTTAAGAGTATGATTTCCAACCCTGAGCGGATGCGGGAGATGGGGCGCAAGGGGAGGGCGAGGGCAGAGCGGTTTTTTTCTCTTGATGAGATGATTAGGAAGAACGAGGATTTTTATTTAAAGGTGCTTCACAGGGGTGATGTAGCATAATGAGCACTGCGAAAAGGATTGCGAGGAACACCGGTTTTCTGTTAGCCTCGGAGATAGTCCGCAAAGTAATATTCTTTGTTTTGGTGGTTTACGCTACGAGAGTTCTCGGCAAAGTAGGGTGGGGCAGGTTCAGTTTCGCATTAGCCTACACTTACCTTTTCACGGTGGTCATAGACATAGGGTTGAGCGTTATCGCAACGCGCGAGGTCGCCAGAAAGAGGCATC
>JBDRCA010000011.1:0-2128 GCA_043822165.1 Candidatus Altarchaeota archaeon | reverse complement strand
CCAGGATTGTCGAAAATCATCTCAAGAATAGTCGCTGAGTCCACCACCACCCTCTTCGCGCCATGCTGTGTAACATACGACTGTACAACATCCACGAAGTTGCTGAAGCTATCCTCCGGGTCTTTCGATGACATGGGGTGGATTCTCACGATGTCGAGTTTCTTCTCTTTTACGAGCTTGTCTATGTCCTTCCAGTCAGTGTACGACGCACTTATGTTTTCAAGTATCTTTTCAGGAGGTTCCTCAAGCGTTATGAATACGCCTGTTTCCCCGTTCTTCGCTCCATAATAAAGATATTGCATTCCGAGAGTCGTCTTTCCACACCCCGGTCCCCCACAGAGGAGGATGTTGTGCCTTGCAGGAAGGCCCCCCTTCAGCATAGTATCGAGCCCCTCGACTCCTGTCTTTATTTTCTCCATAAGACCACCTTATTGACGGCATTATAGTTATGTCTAGGTATATGGAGTATAAAAAACCTCCACCCGGATACAATGAAACTGCTGACCCCCTGACTTTAGTGGGGGTCTTACTTCTGTCAAGGTGCACTAATTCTTGGATAAGACTTGTTGTGCGGGTCTTTCAGGCGACAGGGTTTATAGTATCAAAAAAGATAACCTTTATATATATAAGTTATACTAAATGATACTATGAAATTAACTGAACGGGAAGCCGAAGTGTTAGATTTTCTGTCTGAACGGAAGGCGTCCGCTAAAGAGGTAGCGCAAGCCTTGAAGATGAAAAAGTCAAATCTTTCCACATACCTGAAAGAGCTTGAAGAATTCCAGCTTGTAAAAGCGAAGCGCAAGGGAAGGTGCAAGGAGCTGTCACTTGATGACAGGATCGCTTTCGGAATCTCGGTTATAAAAAACGTGTTCCCAGGTGTCAAACTAAGCGAAGTGTTGACCGGTAAAACTCCGTATCTTCTTGCCAACATACGTTCAAAAGGGGATTTCAGGATACGCGAACTTGATCTTCCTGCAATCAGTGCAAAGCGGATTCTCGCTCGACTGCGCAGGGCGGGCTTCGTTTCTATGCGTAAAAGAGGAGTTTATCATCTAAGGAACGAAGCCGAAATGGTTTCGGAGTTCTGCAGGCAGACGCTAATGGATGCACATAACACGGAAGCAGAAAGGGAGCTTGGGCTGGTAACCCAGGCGGTTTACTCTTTCGACAGCACGAGGGAGCTGGGAACCCTGTTCGCCGTGAAAAACGAGGTTTCCCCAAAGCACTACTGGCCAACCGCCTATACCATAGCGCATAAATTCGGATTGCAAATTATCCAGGCGGGCAAATGGTATTACACCAACTCAAAGCCGGATCTAGAGGACGTTATCATCCATATCTTGGCTCTCGGCAGGGACGCAAGAAGCATTATGTATGCTGCCGCCCTGGTTCTAAAAAACAAGCGCAACCCGAGGCTTCTTCTCAAGAAGAGGCAGACTTTCGGGCTTGGGAAAGAATTCCTTCTCAGGTTCGTGGAGTTTCTGGAAACGAAAGGCGCAAAACCATTTGGGGGGTTAGGTTTTGGGGAAATTGGGGTGATGCTGGATGAGACAGTTTGACTCGGCCTACATAGACCACGAGCTTACGGAAATCGGCATTCGGATGAAAAAGTCTGCCAAGATTTACTTGATCGGAGGATGCGCGATGTCTTTTCGGGGTCTCAAGGAAACCACGAAGGATATCGACATTGTGTTCAAGAGCGATGATGATTACGAATCCTTCTGCAACGCGCTTTTCGGAGCGCAGTACGTTGACCAGAAGCCGGAAGACGTTCGTCCGGAACATGAAAAACTGAACGCCATCAGAATGTACGAAAACAAGGATAGATTTCACCTTGATCTTTTCATCAGGAACGTCTGCGGGGGAATGAATCTCTCCAAGGGTATGGAGAAACGGGCGGAACTTTACAAACAATATGGTAGAATGACAGTTTACCTGGTCGCCAAAGAGGACATTTTCATTTTTAAGAGCTTGGCAAGCGAAGGGAGGAAACGTGACATTGGTGATATGAGGGTTCTGTACCCAAACTTAGATTGGAAAGTCATGAAAGAGGAGCTTCTCTCGCAAAAACTTTCCGAAGACTTGATTAAGCTGGTGGTTAGAAGGCTTGAGGAATTTAAGAAGA
>JBDRCA010000010.1:0-11448 GCA_043822165.1 Candidatus Altarchaeota archaeon | reverse complement strand
CTACCTGTACATCGGCCTATACGACATCTTCTTCATGATAGACGACATCATAATATTCTCCCTCGCAGTCATCTCGATAAACGCGATGGCCACAAACGAAAAATACATGAAAATCTGCCGCATAATAGGCGGCATCCTGATGGTAGCAATAGGAGTAATACTTCTCTTCGCACCCCAGATACTGAGATAAAAAAAAGCTCAATCCCTTCCAACACACTTATCGCACACGTGCACGCCATCCACAACCCAGTTAAGCCACCTGCTCTTACCGCAAGAAACACACAACGCCTCCAAGGGATACTGAGCCCGCTCAACTACAGGACGAGTACGCTCGAACCCGTATTCGAACAGCCTCGACTGTTTACCATCCCGCATCCTAACCCATTATTATTTAAGTTAATAAAACAATATTGTTTAACGAGGGGTGGTCGAATTGAAGAAAAACCGTCATGCAATATTTGACGAACTTGAGAGACTGCACAAACTCAAGGTCGAACGAGAGTTTTCAAAACCCGCTAAAATCTGCACGGTCTACTCTCCTGTGCAGGACTGCGTCGGCTCAAAGTGCATCTGGTTTGACGTATCGGACATGAGTTGCTGGGTCCTGAACCCCAAACCGAAGAAATTCGTGGAATAAGATTATTTTTATTTCCAAGCGGGGAATAATCTTCCCATGAGAAAAGCCATTATCTTAATTTCCGTGTTTTTGATTGCAGCATCAGGCTGCCTGGATAACGTAGTTGAGACGAGCACTTCCACTACCACCATCATCTGTTCTTGGGCGGTTCCAGGCCAGTCCAGGAGCCAGTGCATCACAAAGCTTGCGGCAGCAGGGAACGACTCAAGCCTTTGCGGGCTCATAGAGGATTCTTTGTGGGCTGACACGTGCCTTAGAAACGTTGCAGAGAGCCTGTTAGACGAGAAGTTATGCGATAGAATAGTCAGTGAAGACGCAAAGTCAGAGTGCATTAAATCCATTGCATGGGAGATGGAGGACGGCGCAACCTGCAGTTCCATGAATGATTCAAATCAAAGAGACTCCTGTTATTACCCGTCGGCTGTAAGGCACGCTAACCCTGATGTCTGCGACCGTATCGAGTCGGATTCCTCAAAATACAGGTGCCGTGCCATAACAACCAGGGATTCCGGAGAATGCGGCAACATAACACAAGAAAGAGCAAGAGACTTGTGTTACGTCATGCTTGCATCCATTAAACCTGAGAAGTCATCGTGCGCGAAGATATCTGCTGAAGACAGGAAAGACGAGTGTTACACCATCTTGGCTGAGAAGCTCTTCGACGTGAAAATGTGCAGCAAAGTCACGGACATCACACAGCAGAAAGTGTGCACTGAAAAAGCGCAGAACGCATCCAACAAGCTAAAGGACATGCAGAAAAACTTCGGTTTAAACGACAGCATAAAGATTGGTCCACAATAATGAAGAATATTCTGCCATTATTGTTGTTGGCGCTTATGTTTTCCACAGGATGCATGAACCAAGATGCAACCACCACTATTTCAGAATCAGCATCCACCACGGTCCACAGTGAAGCAACGACCGTTAAGGAGGCTGCGTCAACCACCATTGCCGCGACAACAAGCCTAAAAGACGCTGAAATCGAGGAGGCAATGGAGGATTCCGACGAATTCCTGAAAAGCGAGAGCCTTCGGAGTATCGCACGGGATAGGTTAGATGAGACACTATGCGATTTAATCCCTCAAGACTTCAGCAAAAACGGGTGTTTCATGGATGTTGCCCTCGCCAAGAAGGATGTGGGAGTGTGCGCTCTTGTGGGGGATGCTGATGCAGGAGATAGTTGCATTATGACTCTTGCACTGCAGACCGGGAATCACAGTGTTTGCCAGGGAATAAGCGGCGAGAACACGAGATACAAGTGCCTTGCTCAGACGCAAGCAAACCACCACTGGTGCGAGCAGATAAAGGATGTGAAAAGCAGGGACTTTTGCGTTTACTCGATTATGAAGAAGACTGGGAAGCCGGAAGTGTGCGAGAGCATCATAACCGTTGACTTGCGGGATGAATGTTATCTGGAGTACGTTAAGGCTAACAGGATGAATTCAGCGCTCTGCAACATGATAGTAAACGACACATTGTATGGAGAGTGCGCAAGCGTCGCGATAAAGTTGACGTGCGAGATAGAGCACTTCAACCCAAAATACGGGAATCCCCTGGAGCCGAGAAGGACTTGACGTGAACCATAAAATCATGGCTTTACTGGCCTGCATGATAGTCGCATCATGCGGGTGCATCGAAGGATACACTTGGGACTTCCCAACGCTCGACCAGGGTTCCGACGCCCTGACAACAGAGGCTTCGACCACTGTCATAAAAGCGAGTCCGCCTGCCGACACGCAAACCCTGAAAAAAACCTCAGACATCATATCAGATTACACGACAAGCACCAGATTCAGCTCCACTACGCTGTATACGACGACCTCGTCTACGTCGACGACTTCAACGTCAACGATATTCGTATGCCCTCCGAGATCGCTTACGCCATGTCCTTGAGAGCCAGTTAAATATCCTGAAAACAAAAGTAAGATGAGACATGTTAGGTAAGAGCATTATTCCATTAGTCTTGGCAGTAGTATTGTTGTGCGGGTGCCTTGGAGGAGAGGAGAAGGCACCAGAGAAAACGACGACAGTCATCATCGAGAATATCTCGCCTGCACAGACTACTATGAAGATGCAAAACGATACCGAGTGGACTACTACAACTAAAAGGTTGGTTGCAGCCACTACACTTCCCCGCGTGGTGATTCCAGCTGAACACGGCGAGATAATAGTGCCAGAGCTTGCCGAGACTAAAACATTCAAGTTGGACAATGAATCACGTATATGTATGAGGGGCACGAGAATAATCGTGAGGATGTATTCTAACACAACATGCGAGGAATGCATTTGGGTGCGAGACATATACGACAAAGTCGTGAAAGAGTGGACTGACAGGGGGAAAGTGCATCCAATGCGGTGGGAGCTTGATATTCAAGACGACGCCATGACACTGGACAAAGAAGATGAAGTGCCGGCCTTGGAGGTGAAATACCACCGCAGATACAGCCCGGAAAAAGTGGTGCCTACGTTCCTGATAGGATGCAAATACTACCGTGAAGGAGCAGGATACTATGAGACACAGGACACCGCAGCAGAAGAGCGTGAACTAAACAAGGTCATAAACGACTTGATATTTTACCGCGACAGAAAAGAATTGGCTGACGCGTACTACAACGCAGGACCGCCAAACGTCATCTCAGACTACACGACAAGCACTCTGTTCACGTCAACGACCTCGACGACTTCAACGTCTTCCACATCAACGACGTCAACCATCACGATTACGACCAGCTCAACGTCAACGACGTCTACGACTCTCATAATACCGAATTGGCATCTGACGCCTTATGTCCCTGACCTTCCCCCACCAATCATTGGAACACCAATTCCACAATAAAAAAAATGAGACTGCTGTTCATCCACGCCGACAGGATGTGGTACAAAGCCGGGAGAAAAACGAAATACGCTGAAGAACTGGAGAAAAACAGGGAGGAAGCAGAACTGAGAGACTGCCTCGTAGTGTTCACGTGCGTCGAACACTACGACGAGGAAAAACCAGGAGAATCAGCGGAAACACTCTACCGTGAAATAAAAAAAACACTCACAAACCTTAAGGAAGACCGCCTCTTTCTCTTCCCGTTCGCACACCTGTCAAAAAGCCTGTCTAAACCCGACACTGCACTAACAGTACTAAAGAAAGTCGAGGAAAAATGCATAAAAGACGGCATAACAGTCGTTAGAGCACCATTCGGCTGGAACAAGAAATTCAGCCTAGACAGCAAAGGACACCCCATGGCCGTGTCATCAAAATCGTTTTGCCCGATAATGGCAGAATGCAGAAACAGATGCCCACACTGTGATGGACCACTGGCAATCTAGGAGGAGGAAAAAATGACTACGAAAATCGTAACACACGGAAAAATCCCCGAAAACCCGAGAGTAATAGAAGCATTCCCAAGCAACGGCTTCGTCAGCACGATAGCCGCCCAAAGAATAATAGAGCAGCTCTCCATGGAGATAGTAGGCTACATTGACTCTGACAAGACACAAGGGATATGTGTAATACACAATTCAAAACCGCTTAAGCCGGCGAGGATTTACGCAAAAGACGACTTAGTGATAGTCTACTCCGAAGTCATAATCCCGCTTGAGTACGTCGGGGAATTCTCCAAAGCCCTGTGCGAATGGTTCGATAAAATAAAGCCCGCGGAAGTAATCCTGCTCGCAGGCATATCCGGAATCGAAGCCGTAGAGGAGCATGAGATACTCGCAATTGCCACTACACAAGAGCTTTCTGGAAAGCTTTCCGATTCTAAGGCGAAGATAATAACAGACGGCATGATAACAGGGATTTCCGCGGACATACTCATGGACTGCATCCAGAAGAAGATTCCGTGCGTGAGCCTTGTGACTGAAACCCACTTCGTGCCGGATCCCATGGCATCGGCGTCAATGCTTGGGATACTCAACAAGCTGCTTGACTTGTCCGTTGAAACCGAAGAGCTTATGAAAGTCGGCGAGAGGATAGAGGACCATGTGAAAAACATCACTGAACACTTAAAGAGGGGCAAGGAGAAGTACCGGAGGATGGAAGGCTTCTCCCCGATGTACGGTTAACGAGTGTAGATGGCTGACTCAATAAAGCTTGTCGCCTTCGACTTGGACGGGGTCTTGGTCGAGGAACCAGGGTCCTGGATGCAAGTACACATTGCACTCGGAACCCAAGAGAGGGCACTACAGAACGCATCCGACTTCTTCAACGGGAAAATAACATTTGAGGAATGGGCCAGAAAAGACGTAATGCTATGGAGGGGAGTGAAAGTATCAACGATAAGAGACATACTCTATAAAGTGCCCTTAATGCCAGGAGCAGCGGAAACCCTGACGCAGATCAAGAGTCAGGGAATCAAGATAGCGATAATAACTGGGGGACTCAAGATTCTAGCAGACAGGATACTTGAGACATACGGCCTCGACTACTCCGTAGGAAACGAGTTAACGGAAAAAAACGGGAGAGTCACCGGCGTGAAAAAAGACGTCGACTTCTACGGCAAAGGCAAGATACTGACCGAAATCGCCGAACAAGAAGGAATCACGACACAGGAATGCGCATGCATAGGAGACCACATAAACGACATACCCATGTTCAAGATAGCAGGCCTCTCAATCGCATTCAACCCAAAAGACGACGAACTCGAAAAAAACGCACACCACACAATACACGAGAAAAAACTCGAAAAAATACTGCCAATCCTCTTAATTAAGCAACACTGCACGTCGCCTGCACAGACTTAACAGTCAAATAAAAACTAGTAGGCTCGGAATAACTAACGCCATCAACACTCCAGGAAGAACCAGGACGCTTCTCAACATTAAAACCAATCTTAAAATCCTTCTTAATATACCTTTTGATGATATTATCGCTGGAAAGCTCCGGCGAAGTATAACTGCCAGTGCAATAGTATAAGTCGCTTGTCTCGCCCACATTCTTGCCCCACCAGCAGTCGAGTGAATACGTGGACTGAGCGTTAGTGCGAGGATCCATGATATCATCAACGAACGCCTTTGCAAGCGGCGTGGAAACAATAGACGGGCTTAAAGTGTCTCCTACAGCATCCACCAGAATATTCTCGCCTATAACGTTACAAGGAGTAACATACTCAGGCAGACGAATCTCCTGCTGAGTCGTCTTGATGCAACCAGAAGAGAAGACAACGAAAACAATCAATAAAGTCACAGCCGTCTTTACTCTCATTAAAATCATTTAAATTAATTGTTTGTTTTATATTAAAAACGATGGAATACAGCAAGCGCACACAGCGGATTCCGCCATACCTCTTCGCGGAGATAGACAAGGCAATAACAAAGCAGAAAGCAAAAGGAGTCGACGTGATAAGCCTCGGGATAGGAGACCCGGACCTGCCGACACCAGACAACATCGTCGAAAAACTATCCGAATCCTCGAAAAACCCGGCAAACCAGCGCTACCCATCATACGAAGGAATGCCCTCATTCAGAACCGCGATAGCAAACTGGTACAAGAAAAGATTCAACGTAGAACTAAACCCAGAAGACGAAATCCTAACCTTAATAGGCTCAAAAGAAGGAATCGCGCACATACCGCTGGCATTCATAAACCCGGGCGATTCAGTGCTCTGCGCAAACCCGGGATACCCCGTGTACGCGATAGGCACAATACTCGCAGACGGAGTCCCGGAGCCGCTGCCTCTTACCGAGGAAAACGACTTTAAGCCGGATTTCTCGGAGATAAAAGACGAGACCGCGGAAAAAGCAAGAATCATGCACATAAACTACCCAAACAACCCGACCGCAGCAACAGCCGACAAAAAATTCTTCGAAGAAGCAGTGTCATTTGCCAATGAACACGACATAATAGTCTGCCACGACGCAGCCTACTCTGAAGTCGCCTTCGACGGATACAAGGCGCCGAGCTTCCTCCAAGTAGACGGCGCAAAAAACGTCGGCATAGAATTCCATTCACTGTCCAAAACCTACAACATGACAGGATGGAGGCTTGGATTCGCAGTAGGCAAAAAAGAGGTGATAGCAGGCCTCGGAAAAATCAAGCAAAACATAGACTCCGGAGCGTTCCAGGCCATACAGGAGGCTGGCATAGAAGCAGTAACGGGGCCTCAAGACGAAGTTGGAAAGAACATGGAGACGATAAAGGAGCGCAGAGACATAATGGTGAAGGGCTTGAGGAGCCTGGGATGGAACGTATCATCGCCTAAGGCTACCTTCTACTTGTGGATTCCGGTTCCGGGAGGCGGCTCATCCATAGATTTCGCGAAAAAAGTATTGGATGATGCTGGCGTCGTCGTGACCCCGGGCGTCGGATTCGGCGAATACGGAGAAGGATACATAAGGATTGCGTTAACCCAGAGAAAAGAAAGACTGAAAGAAGCATTGGATAGGCTGGCAAAACTGAAGTAAATTCTTTTTCCAGATATTTTTTTAAAAGAAAAAGACGCAGCAAGAAGAGAATCGCTCGCGAGGCTCGGCAGATTAAAATAGAAAAAGATTGTTTGGTTGAAGGTGAAAAACAAGCCAAACAACTTAGTTCCTATCTTAAAAGAAACGACTTTATCCGAAGAGAGAAGCAAGCCCTGAAGCAGCCTCTTCCTCGCTCTTTTTGTCGTCTTCTTCCTTCTTCTCTTCTGTCTTTGCTTCCCCGGCAGGGGCGCCCGCTGGCACTGCAGCTTGTACTGCGGCTGGCGCGGCTGCGACGGGTGCGGCGGTCTTTATCGCATCCTCAATGTCTACTCCATCAAGGGATGCTACCAACGCCTTAACCTTCGCTTCATCTGCTTTGACGCCTGCAGCAGTCAAAACCTTTTTGACTCCTTCTTCGTCAATCTTTTTCCCCGCAGAGTGGAGAAGCATTGCAGCATACACGTATTCCATATTCTTGATATACCTCAGTAAAACGATGACTTATGTATAGGTAACATGCCTATAAAAAGCTTTGTATTGCTACTCCATCAACCGCACAACCACCGCTCCCGCAGCAACCATGTAGGCAAAAGAGCCGACAACCGAGCTCACAGTGAAGCCTAGGGGATAATTCATGCTCGTGTATACGACGTAGGATGAAGGCAGTCCTGCCATAATCCACACAAGAAGTCCGAATCGTCTGTCGTGCATTGCCGCATCTCCCGGGAAGAACACGTGTATTTCCCGCCAAACATAAGCCATGGCAAAGCTTATCACCCAGTAGTGGAGGAAGAACAACAGCATGAAAGGGTCTTCTGCAGCCCGCATCCCGCCGAGTGAGAGGACATCATACGGCCAGAACACTTGAACTATCCTGTCGACTAGCAAAGATATTATGGCTATCACGATGCCCCCGACGAATCCCGCAGTCAAAAACTTCCTGAAATTCACGACAACACCTTATTTTCTTTCTTTTCGCCAACGTTTCGCGACCGACTTTATGTCGGGCGCGTGTCGGACTTCTAGTCCGCTACATCTTTCTTTTTCTCAAAAAGAAAGAAAATTGCGAGGGACGCGATTTGAACGCGCGTAGGCCTATGCCACAGGATCCTAAGTCCTGCCCATTTGACCAAGCTCTGGCACCCTCGCGAGTGTTATGCGAGCGAAGGGTCAGCGATGGTAGTCGCGGGCACCCTCGCAGGCGCATGCAAAAGAGGTTATTGATATAGGTCACTGATTTAAAAAAATGAATCATAAATAAGAGAACACTATGGAAAGCATGGGAGAGGATGGCGTGGTTTTAGTTCGCTTGCTGCCTGGCGAGGATTTTTATGAAGGCCTTGAGAAAGCCTGCGTGAAACACGGAGTAGAAACAGGAGTCCTGTTGTCTGGAATCGGGCAGCTTGTTGATTTCAGGCTGGGGTACTTCGTCTCGAAAGGCGACTACGGGGAAAAACATTTCCCGGATGTCCACGAGCTCATAGGGCTTCAGGGAAACGTGGTTTTACAGGATTCAGAATACATCTTTCACGTTCACTGCGTTGTCGGAGACAGGAATAAGAAGGCTTTCGGGGGGCATCTGCTCGGCGGAACCGTGTCGATTACAAACGAGATTGCCTTGCTGAAGACGAAAATAAAGGCGCTAAGACGGGTTAACGAGGATACTGGGCTAAAAGACCTATGCTTTGATTAAAACGCGGAAAGTACCTGTTAACGTATGAACGCAGACCATTGAACCGTGTATAAGAAGTATACTCCTATGGCTGCGAGCATGATTGATAGTGTTGTCCGGATTTTCTTGTACCAGCCTTTCTCGAAGAGTGTTTTGGATTTTCTGGCGGTCGTGTGGGAGATTATGATGTACCAGCCGAAGTCTGCTATCCAGTGGCCAACGACTACCAAGGCGACTCCCGTTGGCCCCATTTTCGCGTAGCCTTCCATGAGCAATCGCAGTCCCGCTGTCGCCCACCAGAGGGGGAAGCTCGGGTTGAATGCCGTGAAGAACGTACCTCCGATTATCAGATTACAGGAGTGTTTCATCTTTATGTTCGTGTTTTCCCCGCCTTGGCTGAGGCTGCGCGCTCCCAGGTAGATGAGCATGAGTCCGCCTAAGAGGCTTATGGTTGCCGCGAGTGTTTTGGATGATATTATTGTTGCGAGTCCTGCGACTAACAGGATTATTACCGCGACTTCGACGAGTGCGTGTCCGAGCATTACTTTTAAGCCAGTCCACTTGCCTTTGACAAGGGATTCTTTTATGGTGTAGACTAGTAGTGGTCCGGGGATGAGTGCTCCGGACAATCCTACAGTGAATCCGAGGGATAGCAAGAGCAGTGGGTTTGTTGGGAGGAGCATTTTTTATCGTATTGGCATTTTTGCGGCTAGCTTCCACCCGCAGACGACGCGTGTGTATTCGCCGAATGCTTTGTCGGTTTTTGGGTCTCCTGTGTCAACGTGCAGAACGGGTGTTTCAATGAGTTTCTGTGGTGTTGCGACGGGGATTATGTTTTTGATTCCTGCTTTGATGAGTACTCGGGGGCTGAACTGCTGGTTTCCGCGGCCGAACAAAAAGCCCTGCCTGCCTGTCGGAGACACTATAATCTTTACCTTTTTTTCTTTTTCAATCAGGGACATTATGTCTGACTCGGACAAATCTTTTCCGATAATTTTCCCGTCTTTTAATGCGTCGACTCCGAGAAGCGTGTAGTCGACTCCTAGTTCTTCTGCGATGGCCTTTGTCGTTGAGCCTGCGCCAAGCAGATATAGTGTTCCTTTTTCCATGAATTCAACACTGAATTTGGCGAGGTCTTCCCGTGCCTTATCTTCTGAGGGGGCGTGCAGGACGGTTTTTCCCGCCTGCGTCATATTTTTCTTGTAGGGCGTCTTCGCGATCCCGTACAGTTTGGTCTCAAGCCTGTTTTCCCGGTAAGCCTTCTCGTCAACGTCCACGACTTCCGCGTCAGAGTAGACTGCATCCCCCTTGATTGATGACGACAGAAGCTCCCCTGCAGCCCGCGGATTGAGTGCGAACACTGAGGAATGCATTTTAACGCCTGCCGGGATTCCGAGAATCGGGGTTGAGTCTCCGACGACGGAGTAGACGTCTCTTGCAGTTCCGTCCCCCCCGGAAAACACAATCAGTTCCGCGCCATGCTCAAGGAACGCTTTACACGCCCTGCGAGTGTCGTCCGATGTCGTCGGATTTCGGCAGGAATAGACTACCTTGTATGCTAATCCGCTGTCTTTGAGCTCGTTTTCTCCCATGTTTTCC
Source organism: Candidatus Altarchaeota archaeon (assembly GCA_043822165.1). Classification (GTDB taxonomy): domain Archaea; phylum Altiarchaeota; class Altiarchaeia; order IMC4; family SCGC-AAA252-I15; genus SCGC-AAA252-I15. Next base: position 1,147 of record JBDRCA010000010.1, on the reverse strand, counting down.
GTGCACGTCAAAAACAGGGCATCATGTGTCAGAACGGATTCGAGCGCCTGTCTTGCCCGGGCTCCCGCAAGAGGGCATGCTCCGAGCTTTAATGCTTTTTCCGCGAGTCCGTCCGTTCCTTTAAGCCCCACGCTCCCGCCTAATCCTGCGATGGGGTTTATGCAGAATCCAACAGTCTTCATCCTGAAAATGATGATGTGACTAAAAGAAAAAAAAGGGGTTGGAGGAGGGTTTGACGCCCCCCATTTGTCGTTAGAGCTTCGGGAGCTTCGCAAGGCTCTTTTTTATGAGGTCTGCCGGATACTCGTAGTCTAATAGCTTTCCGTCGTGGTATGCTTCGTATGCTGCCATGTCGAAGTTGCCGTGGCCGGAGCAGTTGAATACTATGGTTTTTTCCTCTTTGTTTTTCTTGCATTCTTTGGCTGCGTCGACTACTGCTTTTACCGCGTGCGCTGTTTCCGGCGCGACCACGTATCCTTCGGTTCCTGCAAAGAGCATTGCTGCCTCGAAGACTTCTTTTTGGTGGTATGCGAGCGCTCTTATGAATCCTTCGTGGAGTAGGTGGCTTACTAGTGGAGCCATTCCGTGGTATCGCAGTCCTCCGGCGTGGATGCCTGGGGGCACGAAGTCGTGTCCTAGAGTGTACATTTTGAGGAGTGGGGTCATCTGGGCGGTGTCTCCGAAGTCGTATGCGAATACTCCCTTCGTCATCGTTGGGCATGCCGTCGGTTCGACGGCGATCACGTCCAGGTCTGGTTTTTTGCCGGCGAGTTTGTCGGCAAGAAACGGGAAGGCTAGTCCTGCAAAGTTGCTTCCTCCGCCCGCGCAGCCGATTACCACGTCGGCCTCGTCGTCGACCAGCTTTAACTGTTTTTTCGCTTCGAGTCCTATCACGGACTGGTGCGTGCAGACGTGATTGAGGACTGAACCTAGTGAATAGTTCGTGTTGTCGTGTGTTGCCGCGTCCTCAACCGCCTCTGAGATGGCGATGCCGAGGCTGCCCGTTGTGTCGGGGTGTTCTGCGAGTATTTTCTTGCCCGCGTTCGTGAGGTTCGTTGGTGACGAATGGACTTGCGCGCCCCACGTGTGCATAAGCATTTTTCGGTAGGGTTTTTGTGCTGTGTTCTGATTTTATTAAAGTTTATAG
>JBDRCA010000009.1:0-5612 GCA_043822165.1 Candidatus Altarchaeota archaeon | reverse complement strand
TGTGCTCGGCGGATACGTGCACAATGACTAATCTATGGTGTCTTACCCTCCTCCAAGTCATGTGTGCGCTGGAGAATGCCCGGAAGGAAAATCCTACTCCCCCGAGTACCTCTTAGGTCGCCGAGTTCCTGATTAACTTTTTACTTCAGCCCCCTTTTCGCGAGTATCTCATATGGCAGGCCTCTCACGCGTGCTGCGTTTTGGCACCATCTCTGGTCGAATCCGCGGCTTTTGATGGAGCGGATTTCTCTCGAGAAAAGGCCTGTTTCGGATTCTCGGCTCAGTATGTCTATGTTTCCTTTGTAGAGCTTGACCTTGTATTTTCCGTTTACGACGCCCTGGGTTTCCTCGATGAAGGCGTCCAAGGCCTTCTTCAACGGGTGATACCACATCCCAGAGTAAGTCATGTATCCCCACTGGCGGTCAACGTCCATCTTATAGTGTATCTCCTCTTTCGTGAGGCAGAACTGCTCCAGGTCCCTGTGCAGTTTAAGTATTACGTGGGCGGCTGGGGCCTCGTATATTTCGCGGCTTTTCAGGCTCATGATGCCGTCTTCAAACATGTCTATTTTCCCGATTCCGTTTCTTCCAGCAATCGTGTTGAGCGCTGGCACAAGCTCAGACAGAGGCATCTTCTTCCCGTTCAAGGCTACTGGAATCCCGCCCTTGAACTCGATGGTTATCTCCTCTCCCTTATCATCTGCCTTCTCTGGCGGGACAAGCCAGAGCCATATGTCGTCTGGCAGTTCCTGGTTCAGGTCGATTGCGCCCGATGCTATTGAGCGGCACCACATGGTTTTGTCGTCTCCGCCGGTTATCTTCTCGGTTACTGGGACTTTCCAGAGCTTGCACAGTTCCTCTTCTTCGCCCCTGGTCAAATCGAAGTCTCTTACGGGGACGAGGACTTTCAGGTTCGGCGCGAACATCTTGAATACGTTGTGCATCCTGTACTGGTCGTTTCCTTTTCCGGACGAGCCCTCCATGAGTCCGTCGCATCCGAGTTCAGCGCCTTTTTCGGCAACGATGCGCGCGATGAGCTGGCGGGTCATGGACGTTGACACCGGGTACCCCTCGTAGTTGGAGTTGGCTTTTATCGCGAGAGGCAGCCATTTTTCAGTGAATTCTTTTCTCGCGTCGATGTGGATGGGGTCTATCTTCAAGGCTTTGGCTTTTTCCTTGCCTTCCTTTATCTCGTCTTCGCCCTGGCCGATGTCCACGTTTATCGCAACAATCTCGTCTACCTTGTATATCCTCCGAAGCAGCTCCACTCCAAGGGAGGAGTCAAGCCCGCCAGAGTATGCCAGGCACACTTTCTTAACCTTTGGCACTGGTGTATCCAAAACCTTCTTCTCGATTTCCTTCGCATCCATTCTTAAACGCTCTCCAATTTTTTCTTAAATGACTTACTAGCCTTCCTGGCAGCCGCCTTCTTCTGCACCGCCTTCCTCAAAAGACTGCTCAAACCAAGGTTGCCTGTTGCTCCCGCGTGCTTTTTGCCTTTAATGTTTTTTACCGGGTCCTCCACATTAAGGCTCTTTATTTTCCCTGCCACCCGCTTGTAGGCGTCCCGAAAGGCGACTCCCTGCCCTACAAGCCGCAAGGCCTCGTCTGTGGCAAAGACTTCCGGAGTAAAAGCAGCCAAACACTTCTTCTCGTCGACCTTAAGCTTTTTGATTGTCAACTCGACCACGCCCAAAGTCGCCTTAGTGACGGAAAGACCCCGCATGAGCGGTTCCTTGGTAAGCTGCACATCCCGGTTGTAGCCTGAGATAAGCCCTGCAGTAATCCCGTACACCTGCGCGAGATAGCCGAACACGACGGCAGCATTACCCCGCGCCAACTCCAAGGCGCAAGGATTCTTCTTCTGAGGCATAAGAGAGCTCCCCGAGAAAAGCTCGTCCGGGAGCTTAAAGTAACCCGTCTCAGGGATGCTCCAAAAGATTACGTCCGCTGCAATCCGGGATAAATCAAGCATCACCTGCGAGCAGGCCGACAATACTGCTGCCTCCACTTTCCCGCGGCTGTTCGCGCAGTAAAGCACGTTGTTTTGGACTTTACTGAACCCTAAAAGCTTTGCGGTGTATTCCCTGTCTATCGGCAGCGCCGAACCGTATGCTGCGGCGCTCCCCAGAGGGTTCTGGTCCGCGAGCTCGTATGCTGCTTCAAGCAGTTTCAAGTCGTCGAGGAGGGCTTCCGCGTGCGCGCCCGCCCAAAGCCCCACGGAGCTTGGCATGGCTTTTTGCGTGTGGGTCCGCCCAACAATCGGCACGTCCCTGTTTTTCTCCGCGAATTTTCCGAGCGTTTCCGCGCACGATGCCGCGGATTCCATAAGCTCTATAAGCCGGTCTTTGGTGTAGAGCCGGGTTGCGACGAGCACCTGGTCGTTTCGGCTTCGTCCGGCGTGGATTTTTTTGCCGGTTTCCCCGAGTTTTTTGACGAGGTAGTTCTCTATGGCTGTGTGGACGTCCTCGTCTTGTTTTTTGATTTCGAATTCGCGCAGACCCGTGATCTCCTTAAGCGCCTTGACGAGCTTTGTGACTTCGCTTCCTGATAGGACCCCGATTTTACCAAGCATCCGGGCGTGGGCGATGGAGCCTGCGACGTCGTATGCTAACAGATCCTTGTCAAGTACGTAGTCGTTTCCGACCGTGTAGTCTTCCACGGTCGCGTTAAGAGAGATGCCTTTATCCCACAGTTTCGTCATGATTCCAAACCACCCGATTTTTTAATTATTTCACTCTACGGTATTTAAATAAGGCTTTGTCTCGCATTCAGATTTTTAACTTTTCCTGTTAATGTATTTAGATGTCTCGTGAAAGATTAGGTGTTCTTGTTCTAAAGGACGGGACTTTCGTTGAAGGAAGGGGTTTCGGGGCCGAAGGAGTGACCCGCGGAGAAGTAGTCTTCAACACTTCCATGGAAGGCTACCAGGAATACCTTACAGACCCTTCTTACCGCTACCAGATTCTCATGCCCACTTACCCGCTCATCGGAAACTACGGGATCGACGAAACATCGTTTGAGTCCGCTAGAGTCCAAGCTGAAGGTTTCATCGTCGGGGAATTGTGCGAGAAACCAAGCCACGTCAAATCCGTGAAGACGCTAAACACATTTCTCGAAGAATACGGCGTACCCGGCATCCAAGGCGTCGACACTCGCTTCCTAGCCAAGAAAATCCGCGTCCACGGCGTCATCGAAGGAATACTGAAAACCCCGTTCGACAAAAAAGAGCTTCCCGGGCTCAAAGAGCAGGCTTCGCGGCTGGAGTCGATATCCGACAAGGATTTGGTCGAACTCGTCTCGACAAAGGACGTGGTTCGCCACGACGCGGGCGGGAAAAAGACTGTGGCGCTCATCGACTGCGGCGTGAAACAGAGCATAATCCGCGGTCTCGTGGACCGGAAGGTGAATGTCGTCCAGGTTCCGGCAAATATGTCTGCCTCTAAAATACTTGACTTGAATCCTGACGGTGTCGTCGTCTCGAACGGGCCCGGAGACCCTGAGCGGGTCGGCTATGTCGTCAAGACGATTCGAAGGATTTGCGACGAGCAGGTGCCTTTAATGGGTATTTGCCTCGGGAACCAGCTGTTGTCTTTGGCGTTCGGCGGCAAAACGTTTAAGCTAAAATTCGGTCACAGGGGCGCGAACCAGCCCGTCAAGGATTTGTCTTCTAGGCGCTGCTACATAACGAGCCAGAACCACGGTTTCGCGGTCGACTCTGAAAGCCTTGAGGGCACGGAACTTTCCGTTACTCACGTTAACGTAAACGACGGGACGGTTGAGGGAGTCCGCCACGAGAGTCTCCCAGTGTTTAGCGTCCAGTATCACCCCGAGGCTCATCCCGGGCCGTGGGACAATTATTACCTGTTCGACGAGTTCATAAAAAAATTGAATGATTGAAGGATTAGATAAAGTACTGGTTGTGGGAAGCGGGCCCATACGCATCGGGCAGGCCGCCGAATTCGACTACAGCGGCAGCCAGGCGTGCCTGTCGCTTCGCGAGGAAGGCATAACGACGGTTCTAGTCAACTGCAACCCCGCAACCATCCAGACCGACCTAGACATATCCGACATAGTGTATCTTGAGCCTCTTCGCGCAGACATAATCGAGAAGATAATAGAAAAAGAGCGCCCAGACGGGATTCTCCCGACTATGGGGGGCCAGACGGGCTTGAATCTTGCGACCGAACTCTACGATTTGGGAATACTCGACAAGTATTCTGTGCGGGTTCTCGGAACCTCAATCGACTCAATCAAGATGGGCGAGGGCCGCGAAGAGTTCGCCGAGCTTATGAAGAGGATTCACGAGCCTATCGCCTTGAGCAAGGCGGTCAAAAATCTGGATGACGCCCTCGCATTTGTCGAAAAGACGGGTTACCCTGCGATAATACGCCCCGGGTACACTCTGGGTGGCACGGGCGGAGGAATCGCCTTCAACGAGCACCAGTTCATAGAGATAGTTGAGCGCGGAATAATGAAGAGCAGGAACCATGAGGTACTGGTCGAAGAATACGTCGGCGGGTGGAAGGAAATCGAATACGAGGTAGTGCGCGACGCCGCCGGCAACTGCATAACCGTCTGCAACATGGAAAACTTCGACCCCATGGGAATCCACACCGGCGAATCAATAGTCGTCGCCCCCAGCCAGACACTAAACGACGAAGAATACCAGGGCCTGAGGAGCGCGGCATTCCACATAATCGACGCCCTCGGAATACAAGGCGGCTGCAACATCCAATACGCCCTGAACCCAGAAAAATTCGACTACAAAGTCATAGAAGTAAACCCTCGCGTAAGCCGTTCCTCAGCGCTCGCATCCAAGGCCACGGGCTACCCGATAGCCCGGGTCGCCGCGAAAATCGCGGTAGGATACACGCTCGACGAAATAAGAAACGAAGTCACAAAGGAGACTTCCGCCATGTTCGAGCCAGCCCTCGACTACGTCGTCGTCAAGATACCGCGCTGGCCGTTCGACAAATTCCAGGGACTCGGCCGCGTCATCGGCACCGAAATGCGCTCGACAGGTGAAGTCATGGGCATAGGCAGACGATTCGAGGAAGCCCTCCAAAAAGCAATCCGCTCCCTTGACATCGGCTACTCCGGAATATGCTGCAGAAAACGCAAGCCCCTCAAAGACAAGACTAAGCTTAGGACTCTCCTTGCAAAGCCGACCGACTTGCGCCTCTACTACATATACGATGCCTTGAAGGCAGGCTTCACCGTAGACGAGATACATGACATAACCAAAGTCGACGAATGGTTCCTCGACAAACTCTCAAACATCCTTGCCATGGAGGCAACCCTCTCGGCTGGCCCCGTTGGTGGCCAGGTTTTGGACAAAGCTAAGCGGCTGGGTTTCTCTGACATGCAGCTTGCGGAACTGACAGGGGAGCCGGAAGCAGAGCTTCGTCGCGGGAGGAAGAAGAGGAGGTCTTGTTCAGTCTTCAAGATGGTCGACACCTGCGCCGCCGAGTTCGAGGCTAAGACCCCGTATTATTATTCCTCCTACGAGTCAGAGTCAGACGTAAAAAAGACCGGGAAAAAGAAGGTCATAATACTCGGCGCCGGCCCCATACGAATAGGTCAGGGCATCGAGTTCGACTACTGCACGG
>JBDRCA010000008.1:0-2889 GCA_043822165.1 Candidatus Altarchaeota archaeon | reverse complement strand
GTGCATGCGGCCCTGATTGTATACACGGTTCACCTCGCCGACGAACTCTGGGATAGTGCATGAAAACTCGGGCGGCAATATTATCTGCCGGGGGCTTAAAGCGTCCATCTTATGATACAAGTCATCCGAGAGAATACCCTGCTCGCGCAATACGTCCCAGAATTCAGGATCGCTTCGCGTTGCGCCGAAGACGGCCCAGCCCGCGCCGCGACCGAAGAAGTTACCGACTAATCCCCTCCCTTGGCCGGGCTTAACCTGGTACCCGGCCGCGCTCTGGAATTCGTTGAACCAGCGAATCCGCATCGCGTAGGCTGCTGACAAGCCACCCAACATGAGCGAGTTCATAAGTCTTCCGTCACCGAGTTTTAATGCGAGGTCCAAGTCCATGCTTTTGGGTATTGTTCCCACCACCAGCGGTTTTCCTTCGGCGATGCTTTTCTCCCACAGCTGCTTGAAGTTTTTACTGTGGTCTCCTCCACTGGTTCCCGCGACGGCGCCAGCATCCTCCACGTTTATCCATAAGATGCTTATGTTTTCATCGTTTAGTTTAGTTCGAGACATCCCGCCCGGCGAGCCGCCGGTTCTGCTTATCCTATCAATTACGCGGGGATCGTTTATGACGACAAGCTGTTTTTCGAATTCGTTTCTTGGAAGAATTCCCGTACCAAAACCCTGCCAGACAAGCAAGTTCACGCGGTCATCGAGCGTTTCCGCTACTTTGCCCAATGCCGCTCCGATGGGTGAGCTCTCCCCGCCGCTAGTAAAATACAAGACAATCTTCGAGCGGTCTCCGTTGACGCCTTCGCGATATAATTCAGTGGGAGTGAACGCCGAGAGTTCGCCTGATTTAACACCCTCCAAAAGTTTTCTCGCTCGCTCAGGGTCTTCTTGCGTGAAATCAGATTCCCCACCGCCTACGACGAAAGGTATGCCTCCCTTAGTGCCCGCAACCCTCCCGTCGCGGCCGAGAAAAACAACCTGTTCATCCGACGGAGTAGAAACAAGGCTTCTATGCAAGACCTTCGACATAAGAATAATACTGGGAATCCTAAACTAAAAAACTACACCATCCCAGCCTTGAAAAGAGGTATCAAGTTGACTCCTTCCTCAGTAATCTTCAGGATGTGCTTGCTCCGGGAGTGGTCTACGCCGCGCATCTTAATGACCTGAAGCGCCCGAATCAAATCGCCTTTACGCTCGAATTCGGTTAAAAGAATCACCCCGTCTGCAATAAACTCTTCGACTCCGAAGACGGAGTAAATGAACTTTTGCGGCGGAATCTCTGAAATCAAGACCATGGTCGTGTCGATGTAAGACAACTGCAAACCAAGCTCGAATATGAAGTCGCGGATTTTCTCCTCGCCTCCAAGAGCCTCAGCGAGGTGTGTTATCGAGTCTAATACAACCCTTTTTGCTTTGTTTTCCTCGATGACGTTTCGCATAAGCGAGATAATGCCCGGAACATTCTGGAGTTCAAGACCCTTCAATCGCGCGTCAGTCGTAATATCCACGAACTGCACCATCTTGTTGTCCATGAGCTTCTGGTCGTAGAACTTGAAGTTGTCGACGTTTTTGAGAATCTTTTCTTTCGGCTCAGACAACGCGATGTAAACTCCCGGCTCCCCGTCCCTGGCGCCGTTGAAAAGGAATTGTTCGCATAAAATAGTCTTACCTGTACCACAGCTTCCGGATAAGAGCAGTGTGTGTCCGCGGGGAATCCCGCCGCCGAGAATCCCATCCAAACCCGGGATTCCAGTCTTAATGATTTCGTGCATTTTTCAGGCGATTAAATATACAACTATCTTTTTAAATACCAGAAACCAACCTCCAGAACCAACGAGGGCGCAAACACCCTGAAGATGCTGGCAGCGGAGGAGACAAGCGCTAAACCCGTGATGCCCCGGGTGTGGCGCACGCGCTAACTGTAATTTTTAAAGCAGTCTGCATTATATCTTACTCCGAAAATGACTTTACTCGACGTTGGACGCGTATGCGTCAAAGTCCGCGGGAGAGACGCGGGAGGATTGTGCGTCATAGTTGAAGCACCAGACCAAGGAAAAATCCTGGTTGACGGGGAAGGAGTCCGCAGGAGAAAAGTCAACATCCTGGACGTTGAACCCACGCCAACCACGCTGAAAATCAAGAAAGGCTCTTCAACAGAATCTGTCGTAAAAGAACTCGAAAAAGCCAAACTTCCCTGGTGATGGACACGCCAAACAAGCTGGGCGACCCACTCATAAAATCACAAGACGACGCCCACTTAGACTGCGGAACACCCCCACTCCAAAGACCACTAGAAGAGCACATACGCAAAGGCATCGTATTAATCGACAAACCTTCAGGCCCCAACTCCCACCAAATCTCCGCCTGGGTACGAGACATGTTAGGCGTCTCAAAGGCCGGCCACTCAGGAACGCTCGACCCGAAAGTGACCGGGCTTCTGCCAGTAACCCTCGAATCCTCGACGAAGATTGTCAGCGCACTCCTAAACTCCGGCAAAGAATACGTTGGCGTCATGCGAGTGCACAAAGAAATCGGCAAAAAAGAGATCCAAGACGTCTTCCAGGAACTCACAGGCCCAATATACCAGAAACCACCGCAAAAGTCGGCAGTGAAACGAAACCTGCGCATAAGAAACATATACGAGTTCGAACTAACCGAAAAAGACAACCAAGACGTACTCTTCCGCGTATCCTGCGAAGCAGGAACCTACATAAGAAAACTCATACACGACGCAGGACTAATCCTCGGCTGCGGCGCACACATGAGCCAGCTGCGCCGCACCCGCGTAGGAGCGTTCACGGAAGAAGACGCGGTAATACTCCAAGACCTGAAAGACGCATACGTCGCATACAAGGAAGAAGGACGCGAAGAAGAACTAAGGAAAAT
>JBDRCA010000007.1:0-19096 GCA_043822165.1 Candidatus Altarchaeota archaeon | reverse complement strand
AGACAAAGAAGATTCATCCTCCACAGGCAAGATTAACTCTTATGCAAGTGAATTTGCAACGATAAACAGAAAGCTGGATAAAATAATGGAAGCTTTGGAAATAGAGTAGCCCCCTATTCTGGGCTTTACAGCAGTCCACCTTCTTAAACATGCCGTGAACCATCTGTTGTATATCTATTTTTTCTTCAAGCATGTGATTTTTTAGTGGCGTCGTCTGTTTTGCCGTGTCTTTCCGGGGCTTTTTTTACTTGAATAGTGTTGTCTTGGCTTGCCCTCTTTTTGCCGGGGCCTTCCCGCATTCCTCGGAGGACGCTTAGCGGCTCTTCCAGTGGCTGTTTGAGCCTTCTGGGAGTGGAATGGGTGGTCGTCTACAACCTTGATCGGCTTCTTTACGAACCGTTCAATATCCCTCACGTATCCCCTCTCCTGCGCCTCACACAAGGATATGGCAGTGCCTGACGCGCCCGCCCGTGCAGTGCGCCCGATTCTGTGGACGTAGCTTTTAGGGTCATCAGGTATCTCATAATTGATTACGTGAGTTATGTCATCAACGTCTATGCCCCTTGCCGCGATATCTGTGGCGACAAGAACCGGCGTGCTACCCGCACGGAAACTGCTGAGTGCATGCGTCCTTGCGGTCTGCCTCTTGTTCCCATGTATTGCCTGAGCGGGAATGTTGGCTGCGGAAAGTTTAGATGCGACCTTGTCGGCTGTGTGTTTGGTGCGCGTGAAGACAAGGGTTCTTTTTGCGTCGTGTTCGCTCAGGATTCTTGTCAGAAGCTGGATTTTTTTGTCGCGGTCGACGAACATAACCTTCTGGTCTACTAGTTCTACAGTCGGCGACTCCGGAGTTACAGAAACGCTGAAAGGGTTTGACAGTATTTTATTTGCCAGTGAGACGATTTCTTGCGCCATTGTCGCCGAGAAAAAGAGCGACTGCCGCTTGCGCGGAAGCGATGAAATAATCCTTCTTATGTCGTGTATGAATCCCATGTCAAGCATCCTGTCAGCCTCGTCCAACACGAATATCTCCACTTGGTCAAGCCGGATGTGTTTCTGGTTCATGAGGTCTAAAAGCCTGCCCGGTGTGGCGACTAATACGTCCACGCCCTTTGCCATCCTTTTCACCTGCCGGCCCTGTCCAACACCTCCGAATACGACTGCCTGACTCTGATGCATGTAGCGACCGTAAGTGTGGAAGCTTTCCCCTATTTGAGCAGCCAACTCCCTTGTCGGCGTCAAGACGAGAACTCTTGCGCTCCCGCTGCTGTGATGCCGTCTTGCCGCACCCAACCGCTGCATAATCGGCAGCGCGAACGCTGCAGTCTTTCCAGTGCCCGTCTGGGCGCAGCCGATGATGTCGCGGCCAAGCAGTATCTTAGGGATAGTCTCCACCTGAATCGGAGTCGGCTTCTCATAGTGTTCATCCCTAAGAGCCCTCAGCAATGGCTCGCATAAGTTCAAATCCTCAAATGAAGTTTCATCCACTCTCATAATCTATAGTATTAGTACGGACTAGCCTAAATGATGCTGTAAAGTCGTTTAAGTAATGACGGGGTATTCTCATTTCCGTGAATTATTGCTCGATACTGGTGAAAACTCGCAATACTAGCCTAAAACAAGTCATATTCCCCCAATATTCTAAACATAAAAACAGGGTTCATCTAACAAAGATAACGCGACTCCTGCATTAGACTATATATCCTGCGCAAATCAAATAGTTTAAGTGTAGTGAGATGGACTTGAATCATTCAGTCAAAACGGGTTTGAGTTTTGGCTTGACTTCAGGCATCATAACGACCATGGGCTTGATGGTTGGCTTGAACTCCAGCACCAGCTCCAAGGCTGCGGTGCTCGGCGGGATTGTGACGATTGCTTTTGCAGACGCATTTTCGGACGCCATGGGAATCCACGTCTCAGAGGAATCCGAGAACGTTCACACCAGCAAGGAGGTGTGGCTTTCCACGCTGTCTACATTCCTGTTCAAGTTCACTGTCGCGCTTACTTTTGCAGTGCCCGTGCTCCTACTGGACCTGTCGACTGCAGTGTTAGTGAGTGTGGTGTGGGGGCTGTCTCTTCTAGCATTGTTCAGCTACTTGATGTCTAAAGCAGACAAGTCAAATCCCGTACACGTGATTTCGGAACACTTGGTGATAGCGATAGCGGTAATCATAATAACCCACAACATGGGGCACTGGATAGCGGCAACGTTCCACTAACTCAACGAGAAAGCCGGGAAAAGACGCTGAATCCAACGTAAGAACAGCATGATGATTACACAAAGTGCGAATCCCCGAAGCTTTCCCCCCCACATCCCTTTAATTAAGTGTTATGAAAACTTTGACTGTTCCTTCGGCGAAGAAGCCGGCTAAGGCTGAGTCCCAAGGTCTTTTAAGCGTTCCCAGCGAGCTCTCATTCAAGCTCTGTTCTAGGTTCACTGCCGAAGACAGGGCGTTGTTTGACGCGGGGAATGCTGACAAGGTGTCCTCTGACGTCGGAAGGTTTCTTGCAAGAGAGGATAACTGGGCTCTCCAGCACGGGGAATACGATTGGGAGCGTATGGATTGTCTAGTCGCCTTCTGGGATGATGAGCCCGTGGGCTACCAGCAGTTTTCGATTTCCGATGACGGGAAGAGAGGGTTCGGTGATGGAGTATTTGTTGAAGAAGATTATCATGGCAGGCGGATAAGCAAGATGCTACGGGAGGTTCTTTACCCGCATCTTAAAAAGATGGGTGTGGAGACTATGCGGATACACTACGCTGTGACTGATGCCGCGGTGGGTCTTGCTGAAAGCGATAAAAGGGATTACGCGGACGCGATAGTGGATGAAGGCTTGAATGAAGCACTTAAACTACCGTTCTACGTTATCGGCTTGAAGGAATTCAAGCCCAAGTATGACGCGAGCGGAATAACGTTGAAGTGAAGAATTTATTGGTTTTAAATGTTGCGTAATCTAATAAAGTAATGGTTTTTCAAATGAGGTTTAATATTATTCATTTGATGATTCTTTCGCTTTTCCTGGCTGGAATATACGCTGCCCAAGAGACAATATCTACGCCGCCCACTTTATCATCTTTCTACACTACTTCGCCGCCCACGATCGACGGGACATTAAGCCCCGGAGAATGGAGTAATGGCGTAAGCATCGCGTTGAACGGATTCGACAATCCCGCAAACGTTATATACGGGACGCTTTACATCATGAACAACAACACTCACATATTCGTGGCATTAGTCATAAACGATTCAAGCGATAACGCGCTTGACTGGGCGATGCTCGACTTCGACCCTGAACACGATCACGCGGCGACTCTCTACGGCGAAGACGCCATGGACTATTACTCTGGAGCATGCAGTGACTATTACTGGGACGGGTCGTGGTGGACTAGCGACTTGAGCAAAAACGGCACCTTCCACGGCACCTGCACGAGGGTTCATTCAGGCAGCCAGTACGTTTACGAGTACGTTAAGCCGTTGAATTCCGGGGAGAGCCTGGATATGGCAGTGGTGTTGGGAGACATACTCGGGTTTAGAATCGAGATTTGGGATCAGGCTTCCTCGGACAACTATCGTTATCCCCCTGACACAGTGGATTCCGTCACGTCCAGGTGGAACGAGTGGGCTGACTTGACGGTCGTCACATCATCGACTACGACTGTTCCGGCGACTACTTCGACGTCATCGACGACGAGTACCACGACCACTACTACGACCACTACTACGACTTCCACTACTTCATCGACCACGACGACGCTCACCCGGGTCGCCGAAAACCTGACCGCTAACTTGACTGCTAACACGAGCAAAGAAGTCAACGGCTCAACAGTAAACGTTAGCCTCACAGTCGAAGCCAACTCGGACGTATCCGATGCCAGAGTCCAGGTGACCGAGTACGCAGGAAACCCAGAGTCAGCAAGCTTCACAACACCCGGATTAGGCAGATATTTCGCGTTCGAACCCAACTCGGCGCTGGCAAACCAGTTAACAGCAGCATACATCCGGTTCTACTACACTGACGCTGAATTGGCTGCCGCGGGACTCACCACCGACCAACTCGCAATACACTGGTATAACACGTCCCTCTCCGTCTGGCAGAGAATGGACGCTCTTACCATGGCTTGGGTTTACGGCACAGGCGTTGATTCCCCGAACAAATTCGTCTGGGCTAACGTAAGCCACTTCAGCACGTACACAATCGCCGCAGGAACACAGGAACACACAGCATCTCTGGCAACAGGCTGGAACCTCATAAGCCTGCCAATAGAAGTCTAGGAGTCATGGCAAAAATTGATTGGATCCGGCTTTCCGGTTGCGTTTTAATATGTTTTCTCGCAGGCTTCATAGGCTCCCTTTACACTACATCCTCTATTCCCACGTGGTATGCTTCCCTTACAAAGCCGTCGTATACGCCGCCTAACTGGCTGTTCGGTCCAGTATGGACTATACTATACATCATGATGGGAGTCTCCCTTTATCTCGTATGGCAGACGGACCCCAAGATTACCTGGACTAAAAGCGCGCTAGCCTTGTTCGCAGCCCAGCTCATACTGAACACTTCCTGGTCTATCGTATTCTTCGGGTTAAGGGAAATCAAGTGGGCGCTCGCAGTCATAGTGGCTCTATGGATTCTTATTGCTGCGACTATTGTCTCGTTCAAAAGGCACTCGCAGACTGCTGCAAGACTTCTCGCGCCTTATCTTGCGTGGGTGACGTATGCGTGCGCTCTAAACTACGGTATCCTCCGGCTCAACTAGCTTTTTTTCAGTCTCGTAAATCCTCACGGTCTGGTCCGAGTAAATCTTCGTGAATCCCCTGATGTATTCGCCCTCTATCATCCTGTGCAATATGAGCTTTCTTGCGTATTCGTTCGGGTGACTGTCGTCGTCCAGGAATTCCTCGGGGTTCCTGCCGTCAATGAGCAGTAGGCTGTGTATCGCGGACTTGTCGTCTTCAGTCACAAACACGTATCTTGACTCGTATTTATCCATGATGTCCAGCGTGTTCTCAGCCCCGAACGTTATGAGGGCGTCCACGACGTCCGTAATCCTCTCATGCGGGTTGCATTCAGGGCAGGGAACACGGGCGCGCTCGACATCCGTCAAGGCCGCATACTTTGAGACCGTGTGGAGTATCTCCCTTGAAGGCCCGTAGATTACGGTGTCTCTCCCCCCGACTCCCCGTATCATATGACTTGCATCCCACCAGTTCAGGAATACCGCATCCTTGGGAGTGTTCTCCCTCACCCACGTTGCGGCAGGCAAAAGCCTAGGATAAAGCTCCACTGAGAAATCAGCACCCCCCCAACTGTAATTGTATGTTGCGAACGCAAGCTTCTCCATGACGATGTCTTCCGGGCATTCCTCGAATTCCTTGCCTGCATAGTTGACGTAATAATACTTTACGCCGTTTGTCGTAAGCGTGACTGTGCCGTCAAACTTGACGTTCAAGGTCTTAACGCCGGACTCATTGATGTTCTCGTTAAAAGGCTGAATCCACTCCCTCTCGCTGCAAAAATTGACTTTCGGCAAAAACACGCTTTCTCGGACGTGGCCCGGCACCACGATAAGCCCCGGATCAACGGCCTCTAAAAACTCCCTCAAAGACGACGCAGGAAGCCCGTGGTGGCCGGCCTTCAACACATTGGCGCGCAAACCACCGTTTTTGACGAGTTCTCTCTCACAGGTTTGCTCGCAGTCGCCGGTTAGAAGCATGCTGAAATTCCCGTAAACCAGTTTCAATACGATGGAATTGTCGTTGTCTGAGCGCTGAGCAAGTTCCTGGGGGTTGTTTGACGGCGGCCACAGGACTTTCAGGGTTAGTTCTCCGAAGCTTAGTTCGTCGCCTCTTTCTAGCGTGTTCGGGTTTTCGTTGACGAGGTCCCGGACCTGTTGGAAGTAGACTGACCTGGAATCATTGTTGTGGTAGAATCTTCCGACTTTGACTTCTCCGCCCTCGATTATCCGCCACAGGCCGAGCACTTGGTCTGCGTGAAGGTGTGTCGCAATGGCTGCGTCAAGCCTTGTTATTCCGTTCTCCCTCAGGTAGTCTAGGGCGTCGACGCTTATGCCTCCGTCAATGAGTATGTTTGCTCCTTCAGGGGTCTGGATTAGTATTGCGTCCCCGGTTCTGACTTGTATGAACTGGACGACCAGGTCATCCTTAACGGCTTCGCCATTTTTTTGCACGCACCCGCACGCCAAGATAAGGGCGACGACTATCAGAGTTAAACGCATTCTAATTTATTTTTATATTATTCTAGTATTCATCTGTGAAAAAGAAAACTTGCGCGGTATTCGCCGTCTTAATCCTTGTTTTTTCCGCTGGCTGCTTCGAGGACCCACAGGCTTCGAAGGCCCGCCGCGAGCTCTCCGGCGTACAGGCGGAATACGATTACTTCGAGGCTCGCGTGGATGAGCTGCCGTCTTTATCGCTTTCCGCCGAGGTGAGGGCTGACTTAGACGTTGAAATATACTCGCTTGAGGTTTTGGCTAGTGCAATCCCTGGCGAAAAATTCGATACTGAATCCTTGATAAGGCTTCTCGGAGCACTCCAGGAGCGTGATTCACAGGATATCTCATCGGGCTTCGATAGCCCCGACGAACTTTTCGGAGAATTATTAAAGTTCGAGGAAGTCTTCGACGACGACTTGACTGCACTGGAAAAAAAGGCGGACTTATTCGACAGCTTGCTTGATGACTTGAAGGACGAGGAGGATTTGTCAGGGTTTCCTGTAAAGCGCATTGACGCGACCGAGAAGTATTTCACGCAGTATGAACTGTTGGTTGAGCGGCATGCGTCCCTTAAGAAAGTTGTTGATTCTTATTCTAGCACCAGGTTTCGCGCACGCATTGAAGAGTTGCGCAAGGCTAATCGCGCGCACGGAAGGTTCCTGCGGTTCATAACCCGGATGGATGAGATAGGGTTCATAAACCCCCGGTTATCCGACTTTTACCCTGACTTGGCGGGCGAGGAGGCGGCTTTGATGGCGTGCGTCGGCAAAGATGCGAATGAATCATACTGTCAGGGGGCGCAGGCTTGGCAGTATACCATAACGCCTCTGGCCAACGCCCTGAAAAAGGAGCTCGAAGCACTCAAGGATTAGAACATTTTATTTATTTAGGTTTCTGCGAATTCTTTCTTTATAATGGCTAAAGAGTTCGTCTTGGGTGTCGGCGAATCCCACAAGGTTTCTACTCTTCTCATATTCAAGTCAACCAAGTTCATGTACTGTGGCATGCCCGGTAAAGACGTCTTCTCGATAGGGCTTCTGGAAGAAGCAGGGTATCGCAGCCGCGCACTAAACCTTTATTTTCCAGTAAACAGCGACAAGATAAATGTCGAAGGCAAAACCTTCCGCGTCATAAACGCGACGCCAGAAAAAATCACGTTGCGGCAAATCTAGCCTGAAAAACACACATTTTTCTCTCAATCCTGCTCAATATCTACTATGGTGTTAGTGAAGGCTCTTCGTTCATCCCATAAATTGTCCAGGGAGGCTGCGGTTTATGTCCCCGACAGAAAAATATTTCTTCCACCCAAAACCTCAACTACTCGGAGGAGGGTTGAGTTGGAGTTCGAAGACGTCGTCTTTGAGAGAATACCTGTATCCGTTGACGAGTTCGATAAAGTGACTCAAGTCCACGGCGACTTGGCGGCTTGGCTTAGCGCCAACCAGTGCGGCCAATTCCACACGTTCAGAAGCATGTGCGAAGAAAACGGCCTCGAATTCTATATGCTGGATGACGCGAACCAACCCTCCAAAAAATACAGGGCAGACGAGGAAAACCCCCCGGGATGATAATACCCAAGGATTCCGCCAACAAGCTCCTGGAAAAAGGACTAATAGAGATAGAAACGGTTCCAGAATACGGATGGATTAAAATAAACAAATATCGCATATAAGATTCTTTTTTATAGATTGTTCGGCTAATAAAATTACTGTCTATGGCTGCGAGAAAAGTCGGTAAAAAAGAAAGCGACGTCGTGAAAGTCGAGGATGTCCTGAAAGAGTCCTTTGAGTTATACAAAAAGAATTTCATAAGCCTTGTTATCGCAGGTGTCATCGTCGCAGTAGGCTCAGTATTCATCATCACTGCACCGCCCCTCCTATTCGGCCTACACTTCATGGCATTGAAGGCAATCCGGCACGAGCAAGTCGAGATAAAGGACGTGTTCCGCGGATTCGACTACCTGTTCAAAAGCTGGGTCATGTTCATCGCAGGCTTCACGTCCGTAGTCATAGGATTATTCTTCTTCCTGCTACCTGGTCTCGCCCTCCTAATACTCTTCAATTATACGATTCCGATAGCAATACTTGAAGGCCGCGGTGGCATAGCATCCCTCAAGAAAAGCATGCGGGTCGGACGAGACAACCTGCAGTTCACGATAATACTGTGGATTCTGCTCGCAATACTCCACTCAATAGCCGGAAGCGTGTCAGGCGCCATCCTACTAACGTATCCTTTTGCCGTGCTCGCAACCTGTATTGCCGCGATAAAGCTTACTGGCGATAAAAACAAGTCTTCCACCTGAAAATTGAACAATCGATTAAGGGCGACACTACGACTTTTATGCAGTCATCTGTCATGGTCTGCGTCTTCCGGTTTATGGGGTTTAAATAATCGTCTTGCTGATTTGACTAACTGACAAACTTTTGGGTGTTTCAACCCAGGGAGGACTTGATCTATACATGAAAGCATTAGTGCAGGAGGCAATTTCGCGGATGGGATTCTCGGCAAAAGAGGAATCCTGGGAAGACCCGAACAAGATACGCATAGTCGTGTTCGGCGCGGGAGGAGGCGGAGGAAACACTGTGAACCGGCTCTCCAAGATGGGTATCACAGGCGCCGAGCTCGCAGCCGCAAACACGGACGCGCAAGACTTAAAAAAACTCGACTCGAACGTTAAAAAGATTCTCATCGGCGCCAAACTGACGAGAGGCTTAGGCGCGGGAGGATTCCCAGAAATCGGCATGAAGGCAGCCGAAGCCAACAGAAGCGAAATAATAAACTTCCTTGAGGGAACACACCTCATGTTCGTAACCGCGGGCATGGGCGGCGGCACGGGAACAGGATCTGCCCCCGTTATTGCAGAATGCGGGAAAGAAGTGGGGGCAATAGTCGTCGGCGTCGTGACGTTCCCATTCAAGCTTGAGCGTTCAAGGCTGGATAAGGCGCGCGAGGGCATAGGCCGCCTCAGGAAGGCCGCGGACACTGTAATCGTCCTAGACAACAACAAGCTCGTTGACTACGTTCCCAACCTTCAGATAGACAAGGCTTTTTTAGTGGCGGACGAGATCGTGTCGCGGGCCGTCAAGGGCATTACTGAGACGCTTACGTCTCCTTCTCTCATTAACCTTGATTTCGCAGACATACGCTCCGTCCTAGGTGGCGGTAAAGTGTCTGTGATAAGCGTCGGAGACGGTCACGGCCCCAACAAGGTCGAGTTAGGCGTCAAGAACACGCTAGAACACCCGCTTTTGGATGTTGACTACAAGGGCGCTAATGGCGCGCTTATTCACATAACCGGCGGAGAAGACATGACCATCGGAGAAGCCAACAGAATAGGCGAACTCATAACCAAGGAGTATGATCCCAGTGCGAATGTCATGTGGGGTGCGAGAATCGACCCTAAACTTGAAGGCAAAATAGAGATTATCAACATTGCGACCGGAGTCAAGTCCCAGCACGTTATGGGTTCGGGCATGAATCAGCTTGATGACGACTGCGTCTATACTCCAGAAGTCTATGACCTTCGCATAAGACCGATATAAAAATGGCTAAGAAGCTTTCAGAGTTTTACGGCTTGGACGTGTACTCCGTCAGGGGAGAACGCGTCGGAAAAGTGGAGGATGTTATCCTGAACCTTGACAAGGGCGCGGTATTGAGCGTCTGCCTTAAGTCTTTGCGCGAGATACCCAAGGATCCCGCAGAGATACGCAGGGTTCTCACTGAAGAGTGCGTCGGCTATGATTCCGTCGCCGCAGTCGGCGACATAATCCTAGTGACTGCCCGGCCCGCCAAGGATTCAGGGAGGAAGATGAAGGGTTTGAGGAATCGAAACCCTCCTAAAACTGACAAAGACGCCTAACTCTCCGAGAACGGCTCCGCGGCAATAAACCCTTATTTTTTCTTGAGTTTAACTGCAGTGCCGTACGCTAAAAGCTCAGCTGCTCCGGCAACCGCCGTCGCGGTCGTGAAACGCACGTTAACGATAGCATCTGCCTTCAGCTCCTGGGCTGCGTTTACCATCCTGTTCATGGATTCCCGGCGCGCATCCGTCAGCATCTCAGTATACTCTTGGAGTTCTCCGCCAACTATGTTTTTCAGAAACGCTGTTATGTCCTCGACAAGGTTTTTAGCCCGCACAGTGTTCCCGAACACTACTTTCATTATCTCCAGTTCGTATCCCGAAATAGTATCTGTTGTCGTAACAATCATTTTCCTTTACCTCCTGTTTTTACTTCTTCTATCTTATGCTCCCGTTTTTTGAAGCGGCTCAATACTAGCACGGCGATTACTATTGCGGCGAGCGCGCAGATGGGCGTGCTTACTCCGTATACGCCTTCCTCTGTTTCGCCTACTTGGAGCGTCATCGTTTTTTCGAAGACTAGCACCTGGTCTGCCTTGGTGCAGCGTATTTCAAGCGGCACGATGTGCGGCTGGGTTGGCGCGTCCTCCTCGACTGTGTATTCGATGGATGCGACGCCGCTCTCTCCCGCGTCTATGTCTCCTATGTATGCTGACTTGTCCGCGAAGTTGAATGGCTGGTCTCTTTTCTCCAAGACTATTAATGTGACGTCATCGCACTTGCTGCCGGTGTTTTCCAAAGTCACTTTAGCTGTGCCCTTCTGCGATGCTTTAGTGGCTGCTGCATCAGTTGATACTTGAAAGCGGGGGTTCTCTAGTATGTCCACTTTATAGGTTATTTCGTCTCGCATCTTCTGGTTGTTGACTTCGTATTCAAGCAGGAAAGACACGTTAGTCTGCTGCGGGTCGATGTCTTCCTCGACGTCCGCGTAGAAGGTGAAAGACGCAGAAGCACCGCCCTTGATGGTACCGACTTCACTGGTCTGCACGAAACTTCTCGCATTCTTTAAAGGGTAAGATGGCTCGAACACGAGCCTTACGTTCTTAACCTGCTCCGTGCCCTGGTTCTCGATTTTCCCTGTGAACTCAACGTCTTCGTCGTCGCTGTGAATCTCGACGGGATCGGTCTGAAACCCGGTGATTGAAAGCTTTCGGTTGCCTGCAACGTAAATCCCCAAGTAAAAAGTGTCAGTGTGCGAGGCGCCGCTCTTGTCATCGTATTCCGCGGTAATGGGCAGCGTATAAGCCTTTGACGGAGTGTTCTCGTCGATGTGTATGACTCCCTCCAAAACCCCGACTGACCCGCCAGCTACGTCCCCGACCCTCTTCTTCGAAGTCCCCAACACGTTGAAGACAGAGTAAATCTCCGCGTTAACTGCAGTATTCGTGGCTGAACCATCCAATGGCATGCCCAAGTACGCGTGAACGTCCAACGCATCCGTGTCGCCGGTATTCTCAAAGCTGATCCTGAACCCGATGTCATCACCCGGCTTCAACTCATCCTTGTCCACAACATAATCAGAAAGCTCCAACAAGCTCCCGGACGTCACCTCAACAGGTATAATCCAGTTGCTCTTCTCCTCCTCGATTGCAATGCTCCCCGATGAAGTGTACCTGCTCTCATCATACTTCAAGTAAAGAGTCAAGTAATGCGTTCCGACACGCGCCTTCTCATCCACCTTAATCGAAGTCACAAGACGAACGCTCGCGCCGGGATTAACCGTTCCCAAAAACCATGAGCCGCCTGACGTTACAGCATCGTTTGTCGCCTTCGGCGTGGTGATGCCTCCAGAACCCGGAAGGTCCGCCTGAACCTCCCTTGCTGGCATGCCGCCGGTGTTCTGTATCACAATATAGACTGTCTTCTGGTCCCCAGGTTTCATGCCCGTCGGAACAACGGTCTGGTCATAGTTTAAGACCAATGCAGTCGGCGTCAGCGTCTGCGCGAAACAAACTTGCGCGAACGCAACCAATACAATCACTCCCAAAACAAAATGCTTTAAATCCATCTTCTAATTACCTCTCTTAGTTTAAACTTCCTTAAGTATCTTTCATAGATTACAAGAACAGACGGCACAACAGTGACCGCCGCCAAAAAACAACCAAAAACACCAAGACTCATAATGCTCGCCATATCCGCCAGAGGAGTCAACTCGCCCATGCTCATCGCCCGGAATCCTATGAGCGCCGCAATCGTCGTCGTAGACATGGGGTAGACTACGTTTGCCAGCGTCTCGCCCAGGGCCTCGTCGAGCCTACCGTCTTTTGCGTATTCCTGGCGGAACCTTGTTATCGTCTGAATCCCGAAGTCGATGCCAATCCCCATAATCATCGACGACACTCCTGACGTATTATGCGTCAAATCCCTGCCAAGACCCGCCCACATACCCATGCTCCAAGTCGTCCCGAAGATGATGGTAAACAACGGCAAAACACCGTAAGCCAAGCTCCCCATGATGATGAAGACAACTATTACTATCCCAATGAAACTCATGGACATGACTCTCCCCATATCCGGTGCGATCAACCTGTCCAACTCCACGTTCTCGGGTATGCCCCCTATCATAAAGGTTGCCGCGCCCGGCGGACGCTTCGTGTTAGCCAAAATAGAGTCAAGCTGATTGTAGACCTCCTCATCATCCACGTCCGGCAGAATCTCCGCCCTAATAAGCAAAAGACTATGGTCATCGCTCAAATACTGGTTTAAGGCAGGATTAGCCGACCAAAGCTGTCTCGCACGATCAATGCTCTTAGGCAGCGTGCCGCCGTTACCTGCCTTAAGAAGGCTTGCGCCGCTAGTCACCGCCCCGACCTCCTTTAATGTTCCAATCTTCTCGTGCAGGGTCCATGCATACGCCACCATCCTCGGGTCAAGGTTGTCCCTCACCTCGTTGGAACCGGAGACGGTCGGGTCGACTTCGACGACGACAGTCAACGTCCGCAGGCCTCCGAACTCGTCCTCAATCTTCTCCAAGGCAACCACAACCGGCCTATCAGCAGGCAGGAAATCCTTGTCTCCCATGGGAACAAGCTCAAGAGTTGCCTGAAGCCCTGCCGCGACAACCGTGAACAAAAGCGCGACGGCAAGTATAATGAACGGGTAGGCTGAAATGAACCTGCCGTAAGCCTCCATGAGCCTTTTGAACGCCTCTTTGCTCATCTTTCACGGCCTCCGAAACCTGTGATTCTGCCGCCGAGTATGATGAATGCCGGGTTTACTAAAAGAGACACGAGCAGGCAGCTTGCAATGCCTAGTGCGAGCGTTGTCCCAAGGTCTTGCATCATTGGCATGATTCCAAGGCGCAGGCTGCCGAAGCCTACCATGGTCGTTATCCCTGAGCCAAGTATTGCGGAGCCTACTCCCGGCACTGCGACTTCAATGGATTCTGCCGGGCTTTTGCCTTTGCCTTCCCGCTCCTCCATGTAGCGCTCCACCACGAAGACTCCGTATTCGACGCCGAGTCCCAGTATCATGGCGCCGACGGCAACCGTTGCAACCGACAAGGGTATGTCTAGGTGTCCCATGGCTCCAAGCGTCCAAGTCAAACCGAGCAGCAGGGGTATGAAAATCAGGACGCCCTTGTATATGCTTTTCTGCAGTATCGCCAGGAGCACGAGTATTATTGCTGCCGCCAGAAGAGTCGTGTATATTGCGTCGCTCCAAAGGATTTCAGCTATGGTCTTGCCGATTGGCGGGCCCCCTGTTATGGTGAGCTCTACTCCGGGCGGCTTGGCGACGTTTTCGATGTTATCTTCTATTATTCGCGTGAAGGATGTGACTGCCCTGCTTCCTCCGCCGACGTTGGTGTATATGTAGAGCATTGTTATCGAGTAGTCTTTGTTGAACATGCCGTCTGAGCCGGGTATGGCGGATAATACTGTTTTGACCCCCGTGAGCGTTTGGGGTACGCCGTATGGGAAAAAGCTCCCTGCTGAGAGTACTCTGTCTATCTTGGGTTCGGCTGCAAGCTGTGTTTGGAGTTCGCCGAGCATTCGCATGATTCTGGGGTCGCGTATGTCTTGTGGTTTGTCTTTGATGTCTGAGCCGTGGTCTAGTTCGACTACGACGAGGACGAGGTCTGATCCGCCGAATCTGCTTGATACTTTCTCGGAGTTTTTGAATACTGGCACGTCTTGGGGCATCATCTTGGCGAAATCAGTTTCCATGTAGACGTTGCCAAGCCCTTGCGCCATGTAAACTGTAATAATAAGCGAGACTACAACAATCATCAAGTGATGCTCGTACTGGAATCTTGCCAGTTTTTTCAGGTGTTTTTCCAGGGACATTTTTCTCCATTATTGGCGTTCCTGGTTAAAAATTGCCGTAGTGCTGCGTTTCAGCAGCACCCGGTTCCGCAAAAGTCTTTGCACAATTTTTTCCCTTCGTCTGTGCACTTTATCGTTATTCCGTCTTCAGTGCAGCTTATGGCGGCTATTTCCTTGCCGTCGCAGACGATTTTGCAGTCTTTGCATTTCATTTCATCTCACCTCCATTTATTTATCGGTTATCCGATAGTAGGTATTACAACATACTACTATAAAAATCTATCGGTTATCCGATACCAAGAACTTATATATGTCGGAAACCCAATACAATACCATGGACTGCTGTGACATGAAAGGATACCTGTCCTACATGATCCTCTGGATCCTCTCTAAAAAAGAGATGAAGGGATCCGAAATCGCGAAAGAACTCGAGAAAAGACGGGGCTCAAAGCCCAGCCCCGGAACAATCTACCCCGCCCTTAAAGAACTCAAGGAAAAGGGCCTCATAAAATCAGACAAAAACAAAGCATACTATCTAACCAAGAATGGCGAAAAGGAACTAAAGTCCGCCTGCGCAACATTCTGCAAAATGTTCTACGACATGAAAAACATGTTTGCCTGCTGCAAGTAAATAATGTATTAATCCCTGAATTTCACCGCCTGTTTCATTTTCTGTTACAGCTGTTTCACGCGGGAATAATGTTTGTTTCAGTTCATGTCTATAATAAAAAAAGAGGTGAACCACACAATGAACAAGAAGTTTTTGGTTGTCGGATTCGCAGCATTACTAATATTCGGATTAGTCTTGGCTGCTAATGCGTCAGTCGACGGAAAGATCGGGCGCTTCGGAGGGGAAAAATTCCGCGGAAGAATGGCAGAAGGATTCAATCTACCAGAAAACGCGACAGGACCCCAATTCAGGGGTGCCTTAAAGGATCGGCTATGCGAAGGCAAGGAAGAAAAACTCGAAGTATTAGGATTGCCTGAAAACGCAACCCGCGAGCAAGTGCGGGCTGCCGTTGATGAAATGAGGCAGGTGAAGCGCGGCCAACTAGATGAGGCATTGGCTTCAGGTGACTATGAATCATGGAAGGCGCTCGTCGGCGAGCACCCGAAGGGTAAGTATCTCGCAGACGAGATCAGCCAAGACGAGTTTCCCCAGTTTTCCCAGGCTCACGGGAAAATCAGGGAAGGAAAACAGATGCTCGAGGAGCTGGGCGTTAAACCCCTCAAGTATGGTCTGCGCGGCAGACACATGATGCCCGGTAAATGCCTTGAATAAAAAAACACCTAGATGGAATTCGGGAGGGATTCGTCCCTCCCCTTTCCATCTTCCTTTATAGTCTAATACGCGGATTAAATCTAAAGTAACTTGAGGTGATGTAATGGAACCGTCGTTTACGATGCAGACTGGGCGAGCAGCCTGGAATATGGGTGTGCGCTACGACCCTTTGTTCGGGCGTGATGCGCTCTTCGGCTTTATTCCGAAGTTTCTCGTCTGGAACATTGTAATCGTCTTGGTTGTGGTCTTGATTTTCTACTGGCTTACCCGTGATTCCAAGAAGTGTCGTGAGACGCCTTTGGATATCCTGAAGAAAAGGTATGTTTCCGGGGAATTGGACCGCAAGACGTATCTGCAGATGAAAGAGGACATAAGCGAGTAAAACTAACATGGAAGTATCTGAGACTCGTCTTGCGGCAGCTATAATAGCGGTATTCAGCCTTGGTATACTATTGTCTATACTCAACGGATACTACGTCGAGGACACCGGCTCATCGATGCCTGTTCTCACGTATGCTGTGGCAGGCTTGTCGATGGGCATCGGCGCATTGATTATACTGCTCTTCCAGTGGAGGATCAAGCAGAACCAGGTCTTGAGGATACTGAAAGTCTTACCGCAGGATGAGCGTGTTATCCTTGAGCTTCTCCTCAGGGAGAAAAAGATGGATCAGACTCATATTGTTGCGGAGAGCGGTTTGTCGAAGGTCAGGGTGTCTCGCACTATTTCAAGGCTTGAGGCCAGGGGCGTGGTCGAGAAGAAACCGTTGGGAAACACCAATCTAATAAAGATTGGGATTTGATGGGGGGTGTTTCAATTTTTGCAACAGGTGTTTCAATCAAGTATTAGGTGTGTTTCAATCATTGATTAAGTCGAATGATAAAGAAAGTATTCGTGATTGGATTGTGTGTGTTGGTTTCGGGCTGTCTTAGCCAGCAGTCCCGTGAAGTGACTGCTCCCGCCCCTAGACAGAGTGGTGACCCTGGTTTTGATGGCCAGCGTCCTAACCCCGGGTTCAGGAATTTCTCAGGTGACGGGCCACTCCAAAATAGGAGCGGCGATGGTATGCAGCGTATGGGTAATTGGAGCCGGGATGGTGTGGGTCCTCGGGGGGGTATGGGTTTGCCGCCTCAGATGGGTTTGCCGCAGGAATCCTTTGACGCTTGCGATGGCAAGTCATCCGGGGAGGAATGCCAGTTCACTGTAAATGAGCGGGCTGTTTCTGGCTCGTGTCAGGGCGATGCAGGAAATCTGTCTTGCAGGCCCGTTTTTCAGGATCAAATAAATAGAGGTGCAAGAACATGAAAAAATTATTGTTTGGATTATATGTAATGATTTGTGTGTTGACTGTTTCAGGGGCGACTTCAACGTCTCCTTCGAACATGGCCGTTGACTTCGACGCGACGTCGGTGTCTTCGGCGCTTCACCCCGGGGACTCCGGGATACTAAATCTCGTAGTTAAGAACTCCGGTGGATACAGGGCGGAAGACGTGAGAATACTCATCACGAACCCGAACATTTTGGACGGGGAGAAGAGATTCAGTGTGGGCACAATAGACGCTGGATCATCCAAGACGTTTACTGTTCCCTTAAAGGTTAAGGCTAATGCGAAGGCCGGGGTTAATTCACTGGTCGTTACCATTGACTATGATGGGTATGATTCATCAGGGGTCCGGCAAAACGACATGCAGTCGCGCTGGGAGATTCCTGCAACAATCCACGGGAGCCCCAACTTTGAGGTTTCCCTATCAAAGACGACGTACTTCAAGGATACCCTGGATACTCTATCATTGACCGGCATGACCCGGGGTTCAGTCAAAGACTTGACTGCGACACTCTCATCCACTTGCATGACGTTCATTGGTTCATCCAGAAAATACGTTGGCGCACTCAACACAAACCAGGAATTCAACATATCCTACGAAATAAAGCCGACTGCAACCGGTGCGTGCCAGACTAATCTAACCCTGTCATACAAGGACGACTCAGGGTCAAGTTCCTCCGACTCACTAACGCTTGGAGTCAACATTGAGGGTGCAGGCGTTGACTTTAAGATAGTTAACGTAAGCTACGGCGAGACAGGTCCCGGGGAAACCGTAAGCATTTTCGTTGAACTCAAAAACGTCGGTAAGGCGGCAGCCGATGATTCGACGCTTAGCCTGTCTCTTTCAAGCCCGTTTGTGCCTGTAGACACGAGCGAACGATACATTGGTTTGGTGGGCGCCGGAGAATCCGTCCAGACGTCCTTTGACGTGGCTGTTGGATGGGATGCTCAGATACAGCCGTACTCTATACCTCTACAAGTAAGCTATAAAGTTGGGGGTACATCCTACAATGTAACTAAAGACATCGGCGTAGACGTCACCGGGAAGGTTATCCTCGAGGTTATAAACGTCGACACTTCGCGGGGTCTTCAGATTGACATTGCAAACATTGGGACGCGGACCGCTGAAGGTGTAAAAGCGATACTTACTCCAGCGAACGGCGGAAACTTCACGCAAAGAAACATGACGCAGTCCCAGCAATCCGGAACTCCCACGGGAGCGCGCCCGCAGCAGGCTGCAAACCCGATGAGGATAATTGGTGGCGCAGGGGGGGCTGCCAGAGCCGGCGGACAAGCATCATCTACTTCAGGCACAGGCGCTGCGGCAACGGCAGTGGGCGGACAGCTCATTGAATACAAGTCCAACATCAAGCCGACTGCGCAGACGACTTTCACTTTCGACAGCGCCCCGGCGGGCGACGCCATATTGACTCTCGAGTACACGGGACCCAACAATGAGCGTGTGACGCAGACGGAGCGGTTGAGTTTAGGGTCTGCTGCTCGAACCAGTGCAGCAGCCTCATTAGCCCGCACTACAAGTTCAAGCACCACGAATTATTATTACTACGTTGGTGGTGCTGTTGTTCTCTTGGCGGGCTGGGTCGTGCTTAGGCGGCGGGCTGGGAAGCCGTTGCGCCCCGCTGTTTTCTCCAAGAAGAATTAGATAGAAACCGAACATGCTGGATATAGCGCTTAAAAACGTCTTCAGGCAGAAGGTGCGAAGCCTTCTCACAACTCTTGGGATAGCCATGGGCATAGGCTTGATCCTAACCCTCGGCGCCATCGGCGAGGGACTTAACCGGCAGATTCAGCAGTCTTTCGGGGACATGGCCGCGGTCGTTGATGTCAGGTACACTGGAACCGACGAGGGCATAACCGAGGACATGATAGCTGATATCCGGGATATCGAGGGCGTTAAGAGTGTCGCAGCAATCGGCGAATACAGGATAACCCGGGGGAGGACGAATTTCGGTTTTGGCGGGCCTATGAGTTTTTCGAGGGGTGGAGGCGGCGGCGGTTCAAATCTTATGTTCACTGCTGTTAGCCCTGAAGACCAGGATTATCTCATCGGCGAAAATATCGCGGCCGAGGAGGGACGCAAGCTTGACACTTCGGACGACGGCCAGTACGTGGTAC
>JBDRCA010000006.1:0-4229 GCA_043822165.1 Candidatus Altarchaeota archaeon | reverse complement strand
TAACAGAATACGATATGATAAGAGATGACAAAAATACAATAAAAAAAACAATTTCCAAGCTTGTCGAATCAGAGATAGAAGTCATCATCTCAAACGGCGGCACAGGAATCTCAAAAAGAGACGTAACATACGATGCTGTGACGCCGCTCATAGACAAGCATCTCCCAGGATTCGGCGAAATCTTCAGATATGAAAGCTACCGTGAAATCGGCATCCCCGCAGCATTATCCAGGTCTTTCGCAGGCGTTTCAGGAAAAAGCCTCATAATCTGTCTCCCAGGCTCAAGAAACGCCGTTCGACTTGGAGCAAACATGATAGCCAGCGAGCTCGGGCACTTCGTTTGGGAGGTCCGTAAGTGATAACAATCGAAGAGGCAAGGAGGATACTCGCGGAAAACGCGCGTGAGATGGTAAGCGTGAAGGTTCCAGTAAGTGAATCCTTGATGAGGGTTTTAGCCGAAGACGTTTATTCACCCATAGATGTCCCCCATTTCAGGAAGGCTGCGATGGACGGTTTCGCGGTTCATTCACAGGACACTGAGGGGGCTTGCGAAGAGAAACCTGTTGAATTAAATGTCGAAGGCACGGTTCTTGCGGGAGAGAAAGCAAACGAGAGCCTTGCACGTGGCTCATGCGTCGAAATCACTACGGGAGCCATGATGCCAAATGAAGCTGATGCTGTCGTAATGGTAGAGCACACTGACATGTTAGAAGGAACAGTGAGAATAAAAAAAGAGGCTTCCACGGGGGAACACGTCATTGATATCGGCTCAGACATTAAGAAGAAGAATAAAGTTTTATCAAAGGGCTTGCGTCTTGCTCCAAGGCACATAGCAGTTCTGTCAACTCTCGGACTCGATGGAATAACAGTATACAAGAAACCATGTGTCTCGGTAATCGCTACAGGCGACGAACTCTTAAAACCCGGTGAAAAACTGGTTCCCGGAAAAATCTACGGAGTAAACAGCTCTGCGCTCGCAAACGAGCTTTCATTGCTGGGAGTTCAAGTAACGGATCTCGGCGTTGTAGGAGATGACAATGCTCTGATACGAGATAGCATCCTTGATGCAGCATCTTCGTCGGATGTAGTCCTTGTCTCTGGCGGCTCCTCCGTAGGCAGAGAGGATCATGTCCCGGACGTTGTCGGCGAAATAGGCGAGATACTATTCCACGGAGTTTCAATGAAGCCGGGTAAACCAGTACTTGTGGGAGTCGTTGGAGGAGCCATGGTCGTCGGCGTCCCTGGCTATCCAGTATCAGCTTTATGCGTCTTCCACTCGCTTTTAAAATCCATGATCCTGGGTATGATGGGTCTTGCAGGGGAGCCGCATGTATTGCATGCAAACCTTTCGGAGACGTTTCAAAACGGTAAAAGACACATGATTCTGCCTGTCAAGCTTACGCCATATTCTGGAGGACTCTTGGCTGAACCTGTCTTTAAGGGATCCAGCGCCATTACGTCCCTTAGCATGGCTGACGGATTCATCGAAGTATTACCTCAAGGATCAATATCTGCCGGAGAATCCGTGAACGTGCACTTGTTTTAAGATGAAAGGACGAGTCATTCAAGTCTGCATAAGCCCTAATCGGGGTGTGAAAAAGCCGGTGGAGGAAGCTAAGGCGTTGGCGGAGATGGGATTTGCAGGCGACTATCACGCTAAAGGCGGCGTAAGGCAGGTGTCTCTTCTCGCCTCAGAGAGCATTCAGGTCGTGCGCGAGCGGGGTCTTACCTTGGACCATGGTTGTTTTGGGGAGAATATTGTCTCTCAAGGAGTGGATTTGAAGGGTATTGCAGTCGGCACTCGGATTCGCGTAGGGGAGGTTCTGCTTGAGGTGTCGGCGGTCGGCAAGGATTGTCCCGAGCCCTGTGAGATAGGAAGGACTGTTGGAGAGTGCATCATGCCTTCTGAAGGCGTATTCGCAGTCGTCTGTGAAGGCGGGTTTATCCGAAGGGGCGACGAGATCATGTTCGAAGAAGAATGGATTTAATCCTCTGTTATAAAATAGGTTATTAACTTCAAATACCCCATCACCCAAGATTATGTCTGGAAAAAGGGATACGTGCGTCATAGCACGCTACAGCGAGATAGCCTTGAAGAGAGGCAACCGGCGGATGTTCGAGGAACAACTTATCAAAAACATCAAAAGCCAGCTTAAACACAGGGGAATAAAACACGGGCGAATCTACCGGGTCTCGGGGAGGATAATAGTCGACTCCGCTGACCCAGCCGCAACTGACGCAGTAGCGAAGGTTTTCGGAATATCCTCGGCAAGCCCTGCAGTAAAGATTAAACCGGATGCGGACTCTATGAAAGAGGCGGCACTGAAAACATTCACTACAGTAAAACCCGCACCAGAGTCATTCAGGGTAACGGCAAACAGACTCGAAAAAAAGACGGGCAAGACATCCCAGCAGTTAAACGAAATCATCGGCCAACACATAGTCGATGAAACAGGCTGCACAGTAAAGCTGAAAAACCCGGACTTTGAGATAAGCATCGACGTGGCAGGAGCCGAAGCATACGTTCACACCGCGAAGAAAGACGGCCCCGGCGGACTGCCAGTAGGAGTATCCGGCAAAATCCTGCTCCTACTGTCCGGCGGAATAGACAGCCCAGTAGCCGCGTGGATGTGCATGAGACGCGGATGCCATGTGACAATGCTCCACTTCCTCCACGAAGACGCGAAAAAAACCCTGCCAAAAAAACTGAAGACAATACTCGACAAACTAAGGCAATACCACCCGGACACGAAACTGGTCTGCATCCCTGCAAGCCGGATGGAGAGAGAGCTCATCATGAACGTCCCGGCTGAATACCGCATCATAGTCCTGAGGAGGCTATTCCTAAAGGTCGCGGAAATGCTCTGCGAAAAAGACGGTTACATAGCAGTAGCCTCAGGAGACAACGTAGGGCAGGTAGCATCACAAACGCTTGCCAACCTATCAGTCATAAGCAAGGCAACAAAGACCCTCCTGATAAGACCATTAATATGCCTCAACAAACAAGAGATAGTGGATTTAGCCGGGAAAATCGGGACCTACGAAACCTCTATCGAGGAGTACACTGAATGCTGCAACTTCCTCGTTCCGAGACACCCCTCCACTAAAGCGGATGAAAACGTAATAAACGAACTCGAATCCCGGATATCCCGCGAAACCCTCGACGACGCAGTAAAAAACGCGTTTCTGGTGGAATAAAAATGGAGTCCACAAGATACTTCGAGGAAAAAGTCCGCGTAACAATCAGGGACTACAAACTCATAAAAAAGAGAGACAAAGTCCTCGTTGCAGTATCAGGCGGGAAAGACTCGACGACGGCACTCTACATCCTGGCGAAACTAGGATACAACGTGGAAGGAATAATAATCGACCAACTCTTGGGAGACTACTCAAGACAAAACTTGGGAAACATAAAAAAATTCTGCGAGGAAGAAAACATCAAACTGCACGTCATACACATGAGAGACGAATACGGATGCTCTGTATGCTACATGAAATCCGTCTTAGACTCAAAGGGGATTGTGCTGAATACGTGCGCCATCTGCGGCGTAATCAGGAGAAACATACTAAACAAAAAAAGCAGAGAACTCAAAGCCGATAAAATCGCGACAGGCCACAACCTGGACGACGAAGTCCAGACAATCTTCATGAACTTCATAAGAGGCGACATCGCGCGCTGCGCAAGACTCGGACCCACCGCAGGAATCGTAAAGAGCAGGAAATTCATTCCAAGAATCAAACCGCTGTACTTCTGCCAAGAAAAAGAAGTCGAAAAATACTCGCGCATACACTGCTTCCCAGTAGTCTACGACCCATGCCCATGCTCAGTCGATTCAACTCGAAGCAACGTCAAAAACATAATAAATGAATGGGAGGGAAAACACCCCGGTTCAAAGGAAGAAATGATGAAAGGCTTTTTAAAGATAAAGCCGCGGCTTAAGTATACGCACGCAAGCGGAAAAATCTCGGAATGCGAAACATGCGGGGAACCATCAAGTAATAAAGTCTGCAAGACATGTAATATACTGGAAACACTACAAACCACAAAATGAAAATAAACAACAGGACGATAGGCGCAGCAGTGCTCATCGTATCAGTAGTGATGGCATACGTCATCGTATCCTACGTGAACACGCTCGTCCAACTAACCCAGGAATCCTGCACGTGCGGAGACACGTGCTCGATGAAGGAATATGAAACGCCGAAAATAATATACATTGGGATAACAG
>JBDRCA010000005.1:0-4639 GCA_043822165.1 Candidatus Altarchaeota archaeon | reverse complement strand
TTACATTTCTCTTTATTCTCGACAATACACGCTCTGAGGTATGGTTGATCAATAGACCATATTTATCGATTTTATTAGAATTATTTTCAATTTTTAGGGAGTTTAAAATCTCTGCATGTGTTGCGCCTGCTCCAAACAAATAGAGTATCTTTGGGAGCTCGATTTCACTTGCTG
This sequence comes from Candidatus Altarchaeota archaeon, assembly GCA_043822165.1. Classification (GTDB taxonomy): domain Archaea; phylum Altiarchaeota; class Altiarchaeia; order IMC4; family SCGC-AAA252-I15; genus SCGC-AAA252-I15. The sequence goes on along the minus strand of JBDRCA010000005.1, from coordinate 4,465 downwards.
ATATCATATATCAATAATATGTCTTGTAATTTAATCAATGAGTGTTTAAGGGCACTGTTACCTTAGAGTCTATTTGTTCCTGTGCGTCGTCTGTTTGTTCTGGTGCAACATAGGCTCTTGATGGGTAGATAGTCTTTCAGGGCATAGTCATCAAGCCATGGATATAACCCTGTTATGCTGTTGGCCCTTGTTCTCGGTTGTGTGTTGGTGGTTTCGGCCGGGGCGCAACTTCTCCTTCTTTTTTTCGGTTTCAGCGTAGCGTTTTCAGGTTTGTAGAATATGGTGTGGTAGGCAGGGGATGCAGCTAGAGGTTGATGAAAATATGAACCACCCCCTCCACGGTTATCATCCCCCACCTGTTCACCTAATGGGAGCGCGTTTAAAAATACCTTCAGGAAACTGGCGGAAACAATATTTCTATTGTTTACTCATAATGTAGTAACGGATACTATGGCGCGGATGATTTCGAAGCAGGTGATTACCGTCGGAATCCTGTTCTTCCTTTTCGTGGTTATATCCGTTATCGTCATCGGCTCAGTCTCTTATCCTATTCTCTTCAAGTATCCCGCGAAAATACCCGATTTCATAGGAGGACTCGAATTCGAAGTAGACGATAACAGGGATTACACTGTCTCGTTCCGATTAACGCGCAAGGACGGCTCCTCTATTGAAGTCGACGGCACAGCACAAGTAAAAATAGTCGACAGGACAGGACAAGTCCTCTACGAGGAAGACATATCAATCAAAAAAGAAGACTTCAAGTTTTACCTGAATGCATCAACTGGAGTTAACTCGTCGAGATATGAACTAAAGATTATGGCGTATGAGCTCAGGAAGCGGCAGACCAACGACGGGAGAGTGTCCGTTACCTTCAGTTGCGAAGGAGCATCATTCGGCGAGATAGACAAAGACGTAATCTTTTTCAAGCCGAAATTAATCCTTTAATCGGATCTTGGTTGTTGTTTATATAATGGTTGGCCGGTAAGTTCTTTGTATGCGAAAAGAGGTCTTATTGGTGGTGGTCATTGCAGTGTTCGCTGTTTATTCCCTCGTAGAGCCGTATTTGCTCCGCGTCAATGATTTTGTCGTCTCGGATGTTGACGTGCCGGAAGGCTTCGTCGGGAAAAAAATCGCGTTCATATCGGATGTTCACTGCGGCAGCCTTTTTTCGCCTGAGAGACTGAAGAATGTTGTCTCATTGACTAACTCCCTTGAACCTGATTTGATAGTCCTCGGCGGAGACTACGTCTTCCTGGCGGGAGAAGACATGGAAGAATGCATGCGCTCCCTAGGCGGCTTAAACGCTCCGTTGGGCGTCTACGCAGTCTTTGGGAACCATGACGCCTGGGAGAATATTCCTTTCATGCGCAAGATTTGCGAGGAATACGGGATAAAGTTCATAGACAACGACGCGCTCTGGATTGACTCAGGGCCGGATAGAATCCGACTCGGCGGCGTCGGAGACATGTGGACGAATACGCAGAACATCTCGCCTACGTTAAAGCCCGTCGAAGACGAAGACTTCGTCGTCCTCGTATCCCACAATCCCCAGTACGCGGACGAGCTCGACACAAGTCTCGTAGACTTGATGCTTTCCGGGCACACGCACGGAGGACAGGTACTGCCTGTGAGGCTTATGGCTCCCCACATGAGTGGGTGGCTTAGGCAGACTTACATGTCAGGAGTATACGAGTTGGATACTCTGAAACTCATAGTCTCCAATGGGGTGGGTATGGTGTTCCTGCCGATAAGGTTCATGTCGCCGCCTGAAGTAGTGTTGGTAGAGCTTGCGGACACTTGATGGTCTAGTGCCTCCTCCTCTTTCTTATGTTTGTAAGCGACTTGTGGAATCCTATTATCGTCTTGAACGTCATTCCCAGCACAGGCTGCGTGCCGGAATACTTCATGAAAAAGGTTTTAGGCGTTATCGGCTCGACATCTCTTACTTCCTGTATCCTCGGCAGGAAGAACAAGGAGGTAAGCGCTCTCATAAGCCCTGATACTAGGAATAGGATTTGCAGGCTTGAAGCGAAAATCCAGGGGCTGCTGAAAACCCTGCTCAAGACTCCGCCGGACAAGGCGCCCAGGAAAACCAGACTCCCCTGGAGTACGTTGTGGTACGAGAACACTCTAGTCCTCTTTACGGCGCTCACGTTGTCGAATATGAAGTTGGCGGAAGACAGGTTGAAGCCCGCCCACGCGAAACCGGAGACCGTCTGGATTAGGATGAGGTATGTGACGTTGCCGGAATAAAGCCAGAGCAGCGGGACGATGACGACTAGGACGCCGCACACGTTTAGTATGGATTTGTTGCCGCACCTGTCTGCGATGGTGCCCCAGTACGTCATGGCGAGGAAGGATGTTAAGGCTGCTGACGCGGTGACTGCGGTATATTCAAGATAGGAAAGGTGGAGGTCTCTTAGCATGTATACTGCGAAAAAGGGTCCTGCCAGCTGTACGCTGAAGTTCATGAATCCCTGGTATAGCGCGAATTTCCCGTAGTTGGTTTCCTTAAGCTTTCTAACGTACTGCGGGAAGCTGAAGGAGGCTTTCTTGTCGAAGATGACGTGCGGGTCATCCATCCGCTTCAAGTACAGCCAGGAGGCGATGCGTGCTATGAATGCTACCGTGAATATCACGGTGAAGCCATAGAATAATTTGTCCTGCGGGAAGCGGCTTAAGACAAAACCGGCGGTGAAAAGGGAGGCGAAGGCTACGGCGCCTGAAACCTTGTTTCTCATGCCGAAGAATCTGCCTCTCTTGTTTTCTTCGACTAAGTCTCCCATGAGGCTGTTCCAGACGGGGCCGACGAACTGCCCAAAGACGAAATACAGTGACACGAAGACTATGAGCCAGGTTACTCTCCCAGTCAAGTCAAGTAGCGGGATCAATGCCAAGGGAATCCACGTCAACGCCTGGAGCATTACGAAGTTTAGTATCATCTGCCTCCTGCTTTTTATGCGCTCCATGAGCCGTGAAGTGTAGAGCTGGCACAGGGAGGCGATGAACGGGGGTATGGATGCCAGAAGGCTTATCTGGATGTTTGAGGCGCCCAGTTCGATGGCAAGCGGGTTCAGGTATTGTTCCCCGAACCCTGTCATAACAGAGAATGCTGCTCCGTCTTTGACGGAGTACTCCAGGCTTTTGCGTGTTGAGTCTTTGTTCTTCTTATGTGTCATTTACTTGTTCGGGTACTCGGGATGGCTTACGAGTCTTTTCTCGTATTCCGTGGCGACTATCCTGGAGCGTCTTATGAATTCCGGGGTTTTGTCGCCGAGGCAGTCTCTAAGTTGGATGGAGTGCATTTTAGTGGCTACGGTGCAGTATGAGGCAAGGAATCTCTCGTCGATTATGCTTGGCGCCTCATCTGATCCTATAAGCAGTAATGCCCCGTTGACTTCGTGGAGCATTATCTCAGCAGTCAAAGGTTCTCCGTGCTGGTCTTGCCCTATCTTAAACTCCGGGTGGGCTGCGGTTACTTCCGTGAGACTGTCTCTGAAGTCTGAGAAGAAAAGTCTTAATTCCTCCGGGTCGATTTCCCACTTCGGCAGACCCCTTTTTGGGCCCATAATCCTTGCTTGGATGTGGCTTCGCCTCCTTCGGCGCTCATCTATCCTCTTCAGGCGTTCCTCGGTTTCGGGTTCAAGGTTCAGGCTTTGAATCAAGGTGTCGCTTGCGCGAAACAGTATTGCTGCGGCAGCTTTTTCTTTCTCTGGTTCAGTCATGTGCGACAAGTTCGCGGGCAGATGTTGCGCGAAATCCCTGTCGAGCTGTGCGGTTATCAACGCCTTGAACTGCATGTCGCCGGGCTGCTTGACTACACGCTTTACCATCCTAGCCTCCTCTCCGGTGTCTTATGGGAATCCTCTGTCTTATCTTGCCCAGGAAGTAACGGACAGCATCGGATTCGTCCTTCCTCTCGTTTTCCTCGGAGATTTCCTGCATAATCCTCAATACGTCGTGGGATCCCCTGAGCTCGTCAGGGCTCATGGACGAGAGAGTGAGGTCAATGTCTTCTGGTGTCTCGCAATTAAACAACCGGATGATTCCCTTCATCATCCTTATGTCATCCTCCCCTCTGTTGTCTGGGGAGGGTATGGTTATGTTGAGCCGATCCTCCTCCAATGAAAGGTGCGGGTTCGGTATTATCCAGGCCGAGTCCATCATGTATTCTCTGCTGGTTCTGTTCACTCTCCCATAGCTTATCCTCACCGATGTGTGGTGCAGGTAGTCGAGCAATACTTCATGGACGTGTCTTACTTCCTCCAGGGACTCCTGGGTCTTTATCTCCCACAGGCTCCCGCTCACTGAGCGCGCCACATACTTGGGTTCCCTGTCTCTTAGCCAAAGGCTGCTTAATTCTCCGTCCTCCACGCTTTCGACGTCGGTTATCTCGCGGGTTACTATATCATCTCCTTCCGGCTTTATTTTTTTTCCGGTGTGCGTTACTATGTGTTCGTGGAGG
>JBDRCA010000004.1:0-2537 GCA_043822165.1 Candidatus Altarchaeota archaeon | reverse complement strand
CTTAATTTTCGTGCTTCTTCTTTCAGGCAGAATATGTACACTTGCCTTCCTCCCGCCACGTTCCAGTAAGATTTAAGCCCCTCCTTCCGCCAGGATTCCACTTGCGCGCACAAACTCTTCATCCTCGATGAAATCACTTTCCTCCCGACATCTTCAAACATCTTGTGGACGGTGCGGGCATCCTCCTCCATAAGTTCAAACAAACCATGCATGTCCCCCTTACCAACACACTTCCTAACGCCCTTAATCCTCGCATTCACAGTCTTCCCCCTCAAATCGTATTCAGGGTGGTCCACAACCGCTCCGTGAATCTCGTCCGCGGAAAACCTCGACCCCGCAAAAGGCACTGCAAAAACAACCACGTCTGAAAGCTCTTTCGCAGTTGCAAGAACTTGAACCGAGACTTCCTCTCCCCTCACCCGATACTCTGAAAGCCCGCCGTAAAGGCTTCTGAAAACAGTCTCGGAACCGTAGAGGCCTAGTGAAAGCAGCTCTTCCCTGGGTAAATCCAGCTTGTAGAAATCATTTAACGCAGTCACGAGCGCTGTACACCCTGAATCCGAGCTTCCCGAAAGAATCTTTAAGTTCTTCGAGTCGACTCTTATTCCCTCGAAGTTTTTCGCGCGCATCATGAACTCTTCGATGATGTGAAGCATCCCCGCGCCCCGGCTGTCTTCCAAAGGTATTCCGTCAACCTTGACTAGCGGGTCGAATTCGTATGGTGCAACCGTTGTTTCAGTGCGCATGCCCTCCCTAAACGTTGTTAAGGCCGCGCCGATTGACGAGTGGCTTGAAAACCTCCTCCCTTCAACAATAAAGTATCCTTCCGCAAAAATTATTGGAAGCCCGGGATAAGCAATAGCTTTTGAAAACTTCATCCTCCAAGTATTTATTCCGACATAAAAACATATATAGGAAAAAATGCGGGCAGCAATCTTCGACTTGGACGGAACGCTCATCGACTTGTTCGACTTGCATCACAAGACGTTTCAAAGGGTTGTGGAAAAACACTTTGGTTTGGATTTCACGCGCGAAGACTTGATTGACGGTTACGGTCTTAAGGGTGAGGAAATCATTACGAAGTTTCTGGACAGGGAGGACGCATCCTATGAAGGCAAGGATTTGGATGCGATTGGCGATGAGCGCCGGGACCTGGCAATCAGAGGGGTTGGCGACGTCGAAGTCCTGCCTGGCGTGGTCGAGCTTCTTCACGCACTAAAAAGAGATGGAATCAAGATTGCGGTCGGAACGAGCGCCCGCAAAAAAATGGCGTTAAACGTACTTGAAGCTGCGCATTTGCTCGACTTCTTCGAAGACGTCTCGGCAATAGATGATGTTGGGCGGGGAAAGCCTGCTCCCGACATATTCCTGCACGCCGCGAAAAACCTGGGAGCCGACCCGAAGAAATGCGTGGTGTTTGAAGACTCGAGATACGGTATCCGCGCCGCAAAAGCGGCGGGAATGAAAGCCGTTGCAGTCCTGTACGGCAGCCACCAAGGTCGCAAAGCACTCGAAAAAGAAAACCCAGACCTAATCATAGAGTCCCTAAAAGAATTAGACGTTGATAGACTTAAATCTCTATTCTAATAATTCTACAATGGTTTTTAAGTGGCGTCGGAAACAACCTCTTGAAGAGTTTGATGTGGGCGTAAGAGAGAGTTGCTTTAAAATAACTCCTAAGGGTGCGGACCCAAGCACGGGTTACACCATGCACAAGTGGGGTGTCGTAAAACACGGCATTGAAACGGTTTCCGGGAGAAGAGCGAGGAAAGCGGTTGCTGCTGCCCGCGCCTACATCGACCAAATACTGTCTAATCCCGAATACACGCCAGAAGCGGTAAGTCAAGAAGCTTCTGAGTGGGCGGCTGGAAACATCACGACCGTCGGCCGACACGACATACTCGAGTGGAAGGACGCCTTCGAAGAGATCGTACCCACCCTTACCGTAGACCAAAAGAAGCAGGCGGATGATCTCACAGAATTCCTTAATATGGATGCGGCCAAAGACGTCAACTACCCCCTAGACCACCGAGTCTTCTTAATGGCGATGCTCGATAGAAGATTAATTACCTTAGCAGTTGAAAAACTCGGCTACAGCCTCAACAAGCTGACAAGTGATATGGGCTCGGTAGCATTACGTGAAGTAAAGAAAAAACTCACCCCCGAAAAAGTAAAGGAAAGTGAGCAAACCTACCCTGAAGGACTACTTCGCACCTACGAGATGTTAAATTACGCCAGAGAAGACTACCATGCGCACGGATTCTGAAAAAAATAACCTACCTAAAGGAAAATACCACCTCTTATTCTCGACCCAAGCCAGAAACTACGAGTTCGCATGGAAAAAGCAGATTGGAGCCTACTCTGGCTTGCACGCTTACGCTGCAGACACGCTTGCAGACGACTTTAAGCCCGTTAATGGGAATGGAGTGGTCTTGGACAACGGAGAACAATTGTATGATGTCCGGTTGGTGGAAAAGCAAGGCGAAAACGAGTATACTGCCATCGGCTGGCAGAATCTTGACGAAAACGGAGAATTC
>JBDRCA010000003.1:0-12234 GCA_043822165.1 Candidatus Altarchaeota archaeon | reverse complement strand
GTTACGGGGATTAGCATCATCATCACTAATCCGGTGATAAATGCCTTTACCGGCGTTTTCCTCAGTACCTTCGCCAGTTTTTCCGCAGGATTAGGATAAAGATAGATTATGATTACTCCGAGAAGGATTGCCGCAACCATGCCTCGAATAGAACCAAGAAACGAAATCCTCGCAACAGCTGACGCGCCTTTATCATCAGGCGCATTCTCAAGCATCTCTCTTATATCCCCCAATGGAATGCCTTCGACACCCCTTGCTAACTCCTCCACCCCTCCCGCTCTAACGTTTAGTTTACCCAAGACCTCTGATCCACCCCCAACATTTAGGTCTCCGGCGTTAATCGTCGTGTCCCCCATGACTTTACCGTCCAAGCTGACGCTCCCCCCGCTTATGAGCGCGTCACCCTCAACTCTTGAGCCCTCAGAAAACTCTAGATTGCCTGCAACAACAACAAGCTCTCCCGCAACGTTGCCGTTCACCGCAACCCTGCCGCCTGCAACCCGCAGGTCTTCCCCGACGTCGCCGTTTAGTACCACGTTGCCGCCCGCAACCGTCAAGTCACCTTTTACGTCTCCGTTGACGATGACGTTGCCGCCCGCAACCACCAAGTCCTTCTCAAAGTATTCATTCACCGCAACATCCCCGCCCACACCATAGGCGTTCCCGGACGACAGAACCCGCATGAAAAAATCGTCTCCTTGAGCGCCGACACATGAAACCAGAACCAGCAACACAACGCAAAAAAAGATTCTATCCATAAATACCTCGCCAAACCTCAAGAAACTATTTACTCAAGAAACTTAAATACATAAACATGAGAGCGTGCCCTCAAGAGCATATAAAATGCGTTAACTGTGCAAGCCACTTCCGTCAATTACGACCACTAATACGTGAAACCGTCGCGTCTAAACACTTTCTGAGGGATGCCCCTGACTTTGACGCCAAAATGCTCTTGGATTGTGAACACGAGCATTTCACGCACTTGCACAAGTTCGAGGAACTCGTCGGCGGAAACCACATCTTTCGGGCGCTATGGCAGGGAAAACACATAGTCTACGCGGTAGACTTAAACCATCGCTTAGTCCTTCTGAGGGCGTTCAAAAACATTAAAGACTACCAGAAATTCCTCGAAGACGAGAAAAACATAAAACACATGCTGACTCAATAAAACTGTGCACGATGAAGGCCTTAACAAACTCTATCTCCCCATGGAATCAAAGAAAAAAGAATTGCTCGGGCTCGACGGGGTTCGAACCCGCGACCGCCCGGTTAAAAGCCGGGCGCTCTACCGAACTGAGCTACGAGCCCATACGCAGAAAAATAGTGTTCTATTATATAGGTTATTGCTTTATTAATGTTGTTTTTTTGCGATAGATTGTATTTTTTTGTTTTTTTATTTATCTTTCATTGTTTTTTTTAGCATGAATGCTCAAAGGTTGGTGGGTGTCAGCAAGGTTTTAATTGTTGTGCTTGTTTTTTTGGTTTATGCGAGGTTTTTCCCCAGCCCTACTTTTTTTGATAATTTTCGCGAGTCTAGGTGTGTTGATTATTTCAGTGAGGGTGTCTTGTATGGTGGGCAGCCTTATTGTTTTCATGGCCCCATCGAATATCTCTACGGTTACTTTTTCTTGTCTTTTTTTGGATTTAAATTGTTCTGGGAGGTTATGCCTGTCATGGTTATTATTATGAATTTTCATCTGTTTTATCTGATATGGAGAGTTCTTAAAATCGAGGTTGGAGAGTTTAATCATTTCTACTTAGCCTTACTTTTCATAATCCTTATTTTTTTCCAGTCTTTTGGCAATGATTATTCTGTTTTATCAACTGTTTTTTTGTTTAATGGTTTTTTCTTTCTTTACTACTCTAAGAATGAGAACAGGGAATGGTATGCTGGCACTTTTTTTTCCTTCGCGGTTTTCTCATTGATTACTTCACTGATTCCCATCTGCATCATACTGTTATCCCATATTTATCTGACAGGCATCATAAATCCATGTTACCTGAAGAAAGGTGACATTAAAAAATTTTTGTTTAATATTAAATTTCCGCTTCTGATTCCGCTGTTTTCTCCTATGCTTTTGATGTATTTCTTTTTTATTGTGCGTTTCCCAAACATGTTGGTTTATCTGTTTAGGCTTTCTTTCATGCCATCGAACAGTTTTACGGAGACCCTAAGAATTATGTTGATTCCAAAGAATATCGAGTTCGCATCCATCATGTTGGCGATTATTCTTTCAGGCGTCGTTTTTTTCAAGCGCAGGTGTGTTTTCTCTTCGTGTTCTTCTATTGGCATGTTCTTCTCTGTTTTTTATATTCTTAAATCGGCGGGCAGTGAGCATGTTCCTATCTACTATCTGCTGCCGTTCTATCCGATGGTTATCATCTCTCTGATTAAACTCGGGAAAATGGCTGAATCAAGGATTCATGCGAGAGTATGTTTTCAAACTTTTTTAGTGTTGATTCTGATTCTGCCAGGTCTGATAAGAACAGGATTGGTGGCAGAAGCCGACTACCTTCGGTGGCTTGTTGATCAGCCCCTTAGATTCATCCCCAAACAGTCTGCAGTCCTGGTTGAAGGAGATATCATAAAACTAAACGCAGAGAATTTGGATGTTATTCCACTTAACTATGCTGTGGTGGAGGAATTCACAAATAAAAGCGGCCGGTTAAGCTTTATGGATCATCTTCGCTATAAACTCCCAAGACATGATTGGTATTCCTTGACCAAAAGAGAAATAGCTTATGTCGAGAATATCCGGAATGGTTCCTACGCTCTAATTGCGGATGGTCCTCCTTTTTGGTGGACTATATCACGGATAGAGTCATTTGCTATGAATCACATTAATAAACATTATTACGCGGTTTATGTTCCTAACCAGTACTTTCTGAGTCATGGTGGACGGCATAATGTTGAGCTTTTGTTCAGGAATAAATCCCACGCAGAGTATATGCGCACTATGATGCTTGACTATTATGAAGCAAACTTTGATAGGATATGCCAGATAGACGCTTATACGGCTGAAAATATTATACCAAATGTTTTGGAAGATAATAAGATATTGTTTTACCAGAAATGTGTTGGCGGTGGTGACCTGACAAATGATTTTAATGAAAGAAGATTTTATTTCCAGCAGGGTGATATTGGACTTGTTCTCATCATGTTTGGTTCGCTTCTCCTGATTGATTTACTTAAATCGTATTTTATTCCAGTGTAAACCCGACTTTTCTTGCAAGTATCATATCCTTGGGTTCTTTGTTGGTGAAAAAGTTTTTCGGAACTGTTTTTTTGGTTATATTGAATCCTTTTTTCTCTGTTTCTTCGTGTGTTATGGCTGGTAGGCTGTATGCTGTTGTTATGAGTGTTCCGTCTTTCTTCAGGGTTTCGTGGATTTCTGAGAGTATTCTAAGGCTTTCCTCCCGGGTTGTTACTTGGGTGTCGAGGATTCCTATCGCGGTTGCTGTGTCGAAGTCTTTTCCGGGGAGAAACCCTGTCATGTATGATGCGTCGCCGTAGAGTATGTTTGCTTTTTCGCCTAACGTGTTTTTCGCCTTCAATACCGCTTTTTTGTTCGCGTCCACTCCCCAAAGTTCAAGTTGTGGGTTTTTTCCGGCTAGCATTGCAAGCATTTTTCCATCTCCGCATCCTATGTCTATAATGCTTCCTTTTCTCCCTGAGAGTTCGCGGATTACGTGTTCTAGCACGTCTTTTCTCTGGGATAATGTGTTTTCAGGGAGTTTCTCGGTTAAGTCGTCCCAGCATGAGCTTGGGCGGGGTTTTTTGCGGTTTTCCGCGGCTGCAAGATATGTGATAAAGCATTCATCTGGTTTTGTTTTTTTTAGGTGTTTTTTTATTTTTCGTGTTTCGTTGGCGTTCGGGATTATTCCTTTTAGGATCATGTCTTCTTTGTTTCGGCGGGCTTCCATGGTCAGGATGGGGTTTAATGGTTTTTTTATTCCGTTGTCCCAGACGGTGGACGTGAAGAGGTGGTTGTCGTAGTTTACGCACTCCCGGCATTCGCCTTTGATGATTATTTTTCCTGGTTCATTGTTTTCTAAAGTATTTATTAGGTCGTGGAAAAGTGTTTTATCCATCCTCATTAATCAATGAGGGCTCACTTTAAAATGCTTCCATTGACTCATTTCCTGGCAGGGTTATCCCTCGGAGTCTTCGGCTACTCTCAGGGTCTTTTCGGGGAGGAATACGTTATCCTCACGGCGGTTGTTTCCACTCTCATTGACTTGGATCATCTCGTAACATATTTCTCGTCCGGACGAGGCGGGCTTAAGGCGCACTGGAACCGGCTTGTGTTAGACCGGCTGCGCCACAAGCGCACGTTCATACACCACGCACAGGGGTTTTTCGTAGTGTGTTTTTTGATTGCGATTCTACATTCTGTAAACAAGCCCCTTTTCTACTGCCTGGGATTCGCCTACGTATCCCACATGCTCCTGGATCACGTTCACGTGCGCCACACGCCGCACATACGAAGCTATCACCTTGACGCGGCAGGCTTGATACTCCCGTATACTTTGCTTGAGCTTTCTCTTGACGTGGTTTTCCTGGTTTATCTTGTTTGGTGGGTGGTTTAGGTGGGGGAAGATTTTGTAGGCTTGCGTAATCGTTTCGGGCGTGACATTCAGGAGCGAAAACTTATTTTGGCTTTGGTCAGGTGCAGTATCGAGTATTGGGGCAGGTCTCGTTCCGTGGTGGGTGAGGGCGATAGGTTGATTATAATTAAGCCGGACACGACTCTTATCGTTCATAGTCCTGTGGGTTTTAAGCCGCTTAATTGGATGAGTTCGCCCACGGATTCCGCGGTTGAAGTGGTTGACGGGAGGCTTCTCCTTCATAGTCAGCGCACGCGCAAGCCCTTCGAGGAGATTAAGATAACCGTCTCGGACGTCATCGATTACCAGGCATTTGAGGGTCTCATAGACCGGGAGTCCATAACCGTCACACACAACGAGAAGGATATGCGCGACTACCTGGCTTCTCACCCCGGTGAAGTTGACCCTGATTTTAAGCTCAAGAGCGTTGAGTACAAAAGTCCCGTCGGCTTTTTTGACTTGTACGGCAGGATAAGAGGCATATACACTGTGGTTGAGTTAAAGAGCGAGAGGGCTGGTTTGCCTGCGGCGTTGCAGGTTGTAAGATACAGGAACTGGCTGCGGGAGCATCTGCGCCAGGATGTTGGCGCAATACTTATGGCTCCGTCTATCGCCCCTACCGCGCAGGCGATAATCCGCAAGGAAGGCATAAGCTTTAGGAAATTCAACATTCGAAAGATTAGCAAGAAGGCGTTGCCGAAGCACACATTGGATGAGTGGCTCTGATTTTTTTTATCCTTCCAGTTTTACTTCGACTATATTTGAGACTGCGTTTTGCATGCTGACGCCCACGACTGATTCGGCGTATTTTATGATTGCGTTGTTGTGTGTGACTAGTATGAATTGGGCGTCCTGTTCCTTCAGCATTGCGGCAAGCCTTACGCTGTTCTTCTTGTCCAGTGCCGCGTCCAGTTCATCGACGATGTAGAAGAAGGCGGGCTTGTATTGTTGTATCGCAAGCAGGAACGCGGAGGAAGTCAGCACTTTCTCGCCGCCGCTCATGGCGTCCAAGTTCATGATTTTCTTGCCTCCCGGCGAGGCCTTGATGAGTAGGCCGCTTTCTGATATCTCAGTCGGCTTGTCGAGGATGAGTGTTCCCACTCCGTCCGAGAGTTTCGTGAAAATGTCCTCGAAGTTCTCTTTTACTGTCGTGAACGCCTTCATGAAGACTTCGTGTTTCTTGCGTTCCACCTGCTCCATGAAATCGAATATGCTTTGGCGCTCCGCCTTCAAAGTGTTTAGTTTGCCTTGGATTTCGTCGTATTCGCCTTGCGCCTGGTCGAAGGCTTCGATAGCCTTCATGTTTATGCTGCCGAATTCCTCGAGTTGGCGTTCGAGCGTCATGATGTTTCGTTCGATGTTTTTGACCGGGGTGTCTATGATTTCCACTTCCGCGTATTCCGTGAAATCGTCTTTGAGGGCTTCGAGTTCTGTTTCCGCTTTGGCTTTTTCTATCAGCACCTGCGAGATTTTCTCTGCTAACTCGTTTGCAGTGAACTCGTTCGAGGACACGTCTGCGGACAAGTCCACGATTTTCGCCTCATTTTTCTCCCTCATCTGCAGGAGGCTTTTTATCTCGTCGCCTAGGGTTGTCGCCTCGGCCTCAACTATCCTTAGTTCCTCAACCAGGTTTTCAAGCTCCTTTTTCTTGTAGGCTTTGGCCTCCGTTATGCCCTCTTTTTCCTCGCTAAGCCTCGTAACCCTGACATCCAACTCCGACAACTGCTCATCCGCACTCCTTTTTTTCTCTGTGAGAGAGGACCGTCTGACTTTGAGCTCGGTCTCCTTGCTTTTGAGTTCGTCCACAAGGTGTGTGTCGTGTTTGCCACGCTCATCCATAAGCCTTGTCAAAACCTTCTCACAGGCCTTGCGCTCCGACTCGCAGGAGGATAGCTTGGACTCTGCTCCCGCTATTTTGTCCTGGATCTCCTTTTTCTCGTCTGCCGCCTTCTTCGCCCGCTTCTTAAGCTCCGTTATGCGCTCGTCCACTCTTTTTTGTTCGACACGGTATCTTTCGACTTCTGTTTTCTCGTCGACGAGTTTTCCGTAGTCCATGAGTTTTGCCTCGAACTGGACTATGTCTGCGAGAAGGTTCTCTCTTTGCTCTGTGAGTCTTGCGATGTCTATTCCGAGTTTCTCTATTTCTTTTTCGAGTTCCTCGAGGTTGGAGAATCCTATCTCGACTGTTTTGCTGATGTGTCCGCCGGTTATGGCCCCGCTTTTCTCGAGCAGTTCTCCGTCGGGCGTTACCATCCTTATCTCTCCGACTCCGAGTTTTTCGGCTGATTTAAGGTCTTTGACGATTACCGTGTCCCCGAACACGTAGTCGAAGACTTTCCTGTATTGGGCCTCGGTTTTGATTTTGTCTCTCGCAAATCCTATGGCGCCATCCGGCAGGTTCTTTTGCGTTCCAACACTTATCTTGTCAAGCGGCAGAAACGTTGCCCTACCCACCTGTTTCTTCTTCAGGTAGTCTATGCATTTGCCCGCGACTTTCACGTCGTCTACGACTATGCTTTGAAGTCTCCCGCCGGCTGCGACTTGTAGGGCTACCTCGTATTTTTCGTCGGCGACGGCTCCCAGCTGGCTTACTGTTCCGTGTATTCCCGGCAAAACGTCTTTTAGGCGCATGACTGCCTTGACCGCTCCCTTTACGCCGCCGCCTGCTTCCTCAATGGTCTTGAGTTGCGTTTTCTTGCGGGCTTCCGTTAGTTGCGCCTCCTCAAGTTTCTTGTCTATTCTCTCGAGTTCAGTCTTGTTTTTACCAAGGCTTTCCCGAAGCCTCGTGTATTCCCTCTCTTTTACGCGGTAGGATTCCTCGAATTCCGCGATATGCTTTACTGTCTCGACCCGCTCAGTCTGGGTCAAGTCTATCTCCCGCCTTAATTCTTCCTCGTCTATTTCCTTGCGCGAGATGGATTGCGTCCTCTCCTCTATGGACTCCCTGAGCGAGTTCTCCCTTGACTTAAGCTCCAATACGGTTGTCTGCGCCTCCGAGACCTCTTTTTCCAGCTTCGGGTCAGCGACCTTCGCGGACTCCTTGAGGATTTCCTTTTCAAGCTTCTCAATCTCGGCCGTAATCCTCGGAAGCTCAAGGTCAATGGAATTAACATGGCCTGCAAGCTCCCTTCTTTTGCCCGAGTACTCGCCGAGCTCAGAGGAAACAGAAGCCTCTCTCTCACTCAACGCGTTAATGCGCTCCTCAATGCCTCGTATGTCAGATGAAAGCTCGGTGTAGCGGACCCTGCTTTTGCCTTCTTCGAGCGCCAGTATTTTTTTGCCTATCTCCTTTAAGGCTTCGCGTTCAACCTGGATTTTCTCTCTTAAGCCCTTAATCTTCAAGGCGTGCTCCTGTTTCTCGCCGCCTATTTCAGCCGCCTTCTCGTCAAGCCTTTCCACGCGTTTTTCGACGCGCAGTATGCTGTGGTGTATGAGGCTGCCCTTGTTAGATGAGAGCTCGTCTTTCACGCTCTTGTATTTTAGCGCGTCGTCGCGTTCTTTCCTGAGTCTTATCAAGTAGCTTTGTTTTTCGCCGAGGACGATGTGGGTGTCTGATATTTTGTCTTCTACTTTTTCGAGTTCTTTGACAGCTTTTACTTTCTTTTTGTCGTATTCTGCGATGCCGCATAAGTCGTCGATTATGACGCGTCTTTCAGTCGGCTTCATTTCGATGACTTTGGTGACGTCGTCTTGGAGTATGATGTTGTATTCGTTGTCGCCGGCGATGTCCATGATTTTGTCGCGGGTTACTCTGTTGTCGTTTAGTTTGTAGAGGGAGCGTCCTTCCTTGTCGACCATCCTGGATATTTTGTATGTTTTTCCGTCGTCGTCTGTGAGCGTTATGGAGACTACTGTTTTAGTGGATGGTGTGCCGCCGATGCCTCCGTTGAAGATGAGGTCTTGGAGGACGTTTGCTCGCAGTCCACGTGATTTGCCGAGGACGAAGCAGACTGCTTCAGTCAGGTTTGATTTTCCGGAGCCGTTGGGGCCTACTATTGCTGTGAATCTGTCCGGGAACTCTATCGTGGTCTTGTCCCGGAAGCTTTTGAACCCCCGTAATTCGAGCCTTTCTAAGTGCATCTTAAGAATTCAAATTAATTAGATTTACTGGTTTAAATCATATACGAGGCAATGATTCGTTTAGTCTATGATGTTGGCAGGTACAGGAGCGTTCTCGCAGACTCGGTCCGTGAGGGCGATGTGGTCGTTGAAATCGGGCCGCACGTGGGGAAAAGCACGGCCGATTACGTCGAGAAGGCGGGGAAGGTGGTGCTAGTCGACAAGGGCTCTGATTGCGCGGGCGCTTTGGATGATTTTGCGGGCGAGCACGGCAATGTTGTCTTTGTCTGCGGGGACGTGCGCGGTTTTGATGCAATGAAGCTTGTCTTAAACCATGTTGACTCCTGCGATGTGCTAGCCGTTGACATGGGAGGCGGCAGGCACGCGGACACGGTCTTTAAGGTGTGGGCGACGTGGAGCGGCGTATTCAAGCCCAGGGATTCGGTGATCCGCAACAGGGAGCTGGCTGAATTCATCCAAAGGGTTGATTTAGACGATGACTCGGTCGTTTGCAGGTTCGATGATGCCGGCTGGCTCGCCAAGTGGGGCAGGAAAACGCCGTTTAAGCTAAAAAAACAGCTTGAGGAATTCAAGTACTGGATTGACATAAACGAGCCATTGGACTGATTTTTTACGTTATTTTCCCCAAGTTTATCTGTGAGGCATAAAAGAATAGTCAAACCAAAGTTTCCCGGACCAGAGGCGTTCGACGTTGAAGGCGAATCCGAGAACGTCCGCGAGCTTGCGCGTCTAGTGGCTAAGATGCCTGCTCCCCTGGAGGCGGCTCTTAATCTGAGCGAGGATCCGGTTCAGTGTTCTATGGCGTCGATGCTCATTGGAGAGTATCTTCGTTCCCGCGGGTACCATGCAAGGCTTGTGCCCGCCTATTACACTCGGATCCAACCTGTCGTCCGCGAGCAGGCTGGCGGCTTCGACGCGTTTCTGAGCGCGTTGACTGCGAAGTCTACAGGTTTTCTCCCTGTTTACAAGCGAAGCCCCAAGAGGTTTGCTGCGAAATTAAGCAGTGACGGGGATTCGTATCAGCGGGCGTATCAGCTTCTTCAGATGGCGCAGGATTCTTTTGTTGTAGTCGATCTTTCCGGCAAAGGGGAGGGGAAAGAAAAATTCATGGTTCACGGGGCGTATCGCCAGTTCATGCCTCCCGGGAAACAGGATGCTGTGCCGCCGATAGTCTTCGACAGGGTGGACGCGAAAACCCTTAAATCCAGGTATCATCTCGTCGTATCATCACCGGAGCAGGCTATGAATATTCGCTCAGACGAGCGGGTGTTTTTTTCCGATCAGACTCCTCAAGGTTTGACAGGTTTTGAGCGTGATATTCGGAGGATGGTGCGTTCAAGGTATCGTGATTTTGCGCGGCGGATGGATGCTCTTTAAGGGCTAGCTCAAGATTGCTAGCTTGCAGTTTACTACGCCGCGGGTTGCCGCTATCTTGTCTGCGAGATTCGAGAGTTCCTTGCGTTTTCCCTTGGCTATCAATACTTCGCAGCAGAGTTCGTGTGTTATGTGGCTGTGCATTGTTGAGCGTATTATCTTGTCGTGGTCGTGTTGTATGTGGGTTAGTTTTTCTGTGACGTCTCCTGTGTGGTGGTCGTATATGAATGATAGTGTTGCCGTGAATTCGCCTTCGCCGGCATGCCATCTCCTCTCTTTTATGAAGTCGTTTAAGGCGTCTTGTATTGCCTTGGAGCGGTTCGCGTATCTTAGCTCTTTTATGGTTTCGTCGAATTGCCGTGAGAGGCTTTGGGGTATTGATATTCCGAATCTGGTTGCCCTGTCCATTTTGTGTCATCTTCGCGCGTGTTTTGTGTTACCGCGCTTTTATACTATGGTAACACAAAAATAAAAAAAGTAACAAATAATAAAATGCACATTCCGGACGGATTCCTGACGCCAAACGTGTGGATCCCACTATGGGCGATAGCAGCAGGAATAATATACACTGCAGCCAAAAAAACAAACAAATCACTCGGAGAAAAACAAGTACCTCTCATGGGGGTTCTCGCAGCCTTCATATTCGCAGGCCAGATGCTAAACACACCTGTAGCAGGCGGCACTTCAGGCCACATGCTCGGAGGAGTCCTCGCTGCAGTATTCCTAGGCCCCTGGACCGCCTCAATCGTCATGGCGTCCGTATTCATAATCCAAGCTCTTC
This sequence comes from Candidatus Altarchaeota archaeon, assembly GCA_043822165.1. Taxonomy (GTDB): domain Archaea; phylum Altiarchaeota; class Altiarchaeia; order IMC4; family SCGC-AAA252-I15; genus SCGC-AAA252-I15. Next base: position 1,391 of record JBDRCA010000003.1, on the reverse strand, counting down.
TGTTTCAAGACGGCGGAATAACAGTGCTCGGAGCAAACATCATAAACATGGGTTTTGTGGGCACGATACTTGGCTACTATATCTATCAGGCGATTTATGCGGTCTTGAAGAACAGGGCGTTGTCTGCGGGAATCGCAGGATGGTTTTCGCTGGTCTTGGGTTCGCTTGCCTGTGCAGTCGAGTTGGGGCTTTCAGGAACAGTGGCCATGTGGGTGGCCATCCCGGCGATGCTTTCCGTGCACGTCGTAATCGGCTTGATTGAGGCGGGAATAACGTTTGCATCAGTCACGTACGTTAAAAGCAGGCGGCCTGACCTGCTTGAATTACCGAAGATATGAAAATGAAGTGGTGGCATTACGGATTGATTACGAGCCTTGTGATGGCAACAGTAGTCTCACTCTTCGCTTCCTCCAGTCCCGACGGCTTGGAGCGCGTGGCAGAAGACTTAGGATTCATAGAACACGGCGAAGGACATGAAGTCGTCTCGGCACCCATGCCCGACTACGCGATTCCGGGAATAGACAACGAAATCGTTGCTGCGTCACTTGCCGGGTTTTCCGGGACCGCCATAATGTTTCTGCTAGCATACGGGATCGGCTCAATCCTCAAAAAGAATTAGGATAAATTTCATGGAACACGACTTCATAGACAAGTACGCGCGAGAAGACGGCTTCCTGCAGAGGCTAAACCCTAAACTAAAAGTCATTTCAGCGTTGTTTATGATACTCCTATTCGTCTTGACCCCCCAAGACAAAATTACAATATTCCTCGCGTACTACCTGTTCACGATATCGCTCGTAACCGCATCGAAGGTGCCCTTTAAGGTAATTATAACGCGGCTTCTAGCGGTGGCCCCATTCATAGTCCTTGCAGGAGCAACAATAATATATGCCGGAAAACAAGATGTGAGCGCTTACGCAATAATCCTGTCGAAGAGCATACTCTCGGTTTTGACGGTGGTGCTCTTAACGTCCACGACCGAGTTCCCAAAGCTTTTGAAGGCTCTCCGGAAACTCGGAACCCCGAGGATAATAACAATGCTGTTATCATTCATCTACCGTTACATATTCCTGCTACACGACGAGCTCATGCGGATTAAGCGGGCGCGGACAGCAAGAACGGTTAACTCCAACGCATTAACGAACATGGCGCACGCGGGAACAATAATCGGGGAGCTTTTCATACGCTCGTTCGAACGCTCTGAGCGGGTTTACTCCGCGATGCTTGCGAGAGGATTCACGGGGGAATTCTAGCAATGGCCGAATTGATGAAGGCTGAGGGACTCTGTTTTAAGTACCATGATGGAACATGCGCCCTTACGGGAGTTAACCTGACAATCCAGGAAGGGGAATCCATAGCCTTAGTCGGCAGAAACGGAGCAGGAAAGTCAA
>JBDRCA010000002.1:0-7043 GCA_043822165.1 Candidatus Altarchaeota archaeon | reverse complement strand
GTAGTCAAGTCCGCTTACGGCACGGATCGCAGGAGCATAGCAGAGGGTGTGCGGGCGACCAGCGACCCCAACCCCAATGCCCCATATAGGACGTCGTATGAGTTAGTCAGGGACGCGCATAACTACCAGGATATGCGGCAGACGTACGCGGAGCGCATAGAAGGGGCCTCCGATAAGCTTCTTGAAAGATACGGTTCAGACACGCGTCTCGGGCCTGCGATAAGAAGGGTTGCTGAGACGCTTGCTACGTTCCTGCCGACTGAGAAGAGGACTCTTGAGGCAGTAGCCTGGGGCGAAGTGCCTGTCGGGATGACTGCCATGCTTTCACGACACACGAATCTTCTCGGAGGCATATTCAAAGGCGGCATAAGGATGGCCTCCGACGTGGACGTCACAACCCTTGAGACGCTCTCATCAGACATGACCCGAAAGCTTGCGCTTCTCGGAGTCCCAATGAACGGGGGGAAAGCATGCATCGTCGCAGACAGCAGAGGAATCCAAGGCGAGCTCAGGAAACAGAATTTCACAGGATTCACGGAACAGTTTTTCCCGTACATGGGGCCTCTGGCGTACGTGCCGGCAGGAGACATCGGAACAGATACTCCGGACATGGAAGTCATAAGGGATGCTTACGCGGCAAACCTTCAGAGGCTGGCTGGCGGGATACTGACAGGAGAAGAAACGAGCATAGGGCCTTACACTTACGGCCCCCAGCAGGGCAGAGACTACTTCAAGACTAACGTATTGGGGGACGCCCCCGCTGAAGATTTTCTGAGAAGAACTGCAATGGATGATCAATACGCGAAATTCGTCGCAAACCCGGTCGTCACCGCCAAGCCGGAAGACAGCGGCGGCAACGCAGTACGCCGCGGCGCAACATCCAGGGGAGCCCGCGTAGCGCTCGAAGAAGCAGTAATCACGAAAGCCCTCAAAGACGAATGGAAAAGCTCGGTTGCGCCAGACCAATTAGACGAGCAAGTCGCTACGTTTTTCCTCGCCGACGGTGCTCTTTCAGGCGAAGGCAAAGAATTCCTCACAGCCTTCAAGGAGGGCAGACTGGGAGTGGATGAAAACCATAAGGTAAGGGAAGTCGTCCACGCGCTTTGCAGGGGTAAGACCGCTGTAATCCAGGGTTACGGGAAAGTCGGCAGGCCCCTTCACGCCGAACTCGACAGACTCGGCATAAGAGTGATAGCCGCCGCCGACGTTGATGGCATAGTCCATAATGAGGGAGGCTTGAGCCCGAGCGAGCTTGGAGCGCACGCCTTGACGAGCGGTTCTGTCGCAGGATTTGGAGGAGACAGCCAACAGTACGCGGAAAAGCCTACAAGCGAGGTGTTGGAGATTAAATGCGACATACTGGTTCCCGCGGCTAAGGGAGGAGTCATAAACTTTAGGAACGCCGGCAAGATTAATGCCGGCATAGTTCTTGAGGCGGCAAACGACCCGACGACCGCGGAAGCAGACGAAAAACTAGACGAGCGCGGCATCCTCCGAGTCCCGGACATCGTCGCCAATACAGGCGGAGTATGGGCATCCTACTTTGAGTGGGCGCTCGGCTTACCGCCTGAAATGCCAAGATACCAGGAATTCACTGAGCCCGTCATGAGGATACACAGGAGACTGCACCAGGCCCAAGACGGCAAAAAACTCCAGGAATTAACGCATGAAGAGCTCATTGAAGTCCACGAGCAGGGTATGAGGGACGTCTACAGGAGCGTGGAGGTCATGGTCGGTGACTTTAATGTGCCGTTCAGGCAGGCCTCGTGCATGAGAACAATCCTTAATCTCGCCGAGAAAGTCGCGGGACAGAATCAGGATTAATCAAGTCTACTTCTTTTTTACGGGCCAGAAAACAACGTTGTCTGCTTTAACGATGCCTCTTGCCACCACGTGGCCTCTAGCATCCTTTTTTTGGTCTATGAATGTTTGGGTTCCGTCAAGCATGCGCTCAGCAACCAACCCCTCCATCTTCCAGCGCGGGTAAGCCGCCGCTAAAAGAAGGCTTGCCGCGAAATCGCTTGCATTCGTTTTCCCGAACTCCGAGTAAACATCATCAACACCCACTGGATGCGCCTCGCTCGCCTTGAAAAGCAATGTGTGAACGCGCTCGCCTGAACCAGCTATATCATCCTCGGAGACGTGAGGATAAATCTTTTGGGTTATCTCCAAGGCCCTGGCCTGCTCCTGAGCGCTGAAGGCGAAGCGTTTCCTGAAGTCCTCGAATGGCCCTCCTGGTTTCTGAATATGCCGTGTCATTTTAGTCGTCTTCTCTTTTCAGCCACAGATAGCAGTCGTCTGTCTGTATTGTAGTGCCGAATTGTGATTTAGCGTCGCCGCTTACGAATGTCTGCGTTCCTCCCGTTGATTTCTCCCCTGCTTTTCGTTCCCTTTGCCAGCGGGGATAAGCCATGGCGAGAAGATTCGACGCGACAATGCTTTCAACCCCGGGACTCTCGAATCTCTCGAATATGTCAACTATCGAGAGGGGATGATCCTCTGACGCGGGGTAAATGAGCTCGTGGACTAGTGCGCCTGCTCTTTCAACGTCTTCGGGAGTCAGCTTGTCTGAAAACAACCTGCCATTTTCCAACGCCTTCTTTTTCTCTTCGTCTGTGAAGGCGAAGCGCTTTCTGAAGTGTTCGTCTGGTCCGGGAGTTAAGTGGCGGGTCTTCATCTCCAGGTAATGACTTAGGGAGCTTATTTTTATTAACTTAATGGTATTTTGTATACCATGAAGTACGGCGCACTCTTCGTTCTGGCCCTGGTCTTGACTGCAGGATGCATAAGCCAGGACTCCGGGAAAAACCAGGAACCAACAACAACTGTTCAAGGGGTTTCTCCGGCGCCCGCATCTTCAGGTGATACCATGAAAAAGACTTACGCTGTGATTGAGACGGACAAAGGAACGATGAAGGCGCTCCTCTACACGGGGAAGGCACCAATCAGCACGGAAAACTTTATTGGGCTTGCAGAACGCGGATTCTACGACGGACTAATCTTCCACAGAGTGGAACCCGGCTTCGTGATACAGACCGGAGACCCTGAAGGCACAGGAAGGGGAGGCTCCGGCAAGAGCATCCCGCTTGAGATTCACCCTGATTTAAAGCACGAGCTCGGCGCATTGGGGATGGCAAGGACGAATGACCCGAATTCTGCGACGAGCCAGTTCTACGTCGTAACAGGGGAAGCTGGTTTCTTGGATGGCAACTACGCGGTATTCGGCAAATTAGTCGAGGGCATTGAAGTCGCCCAGAAAATCAAGGTCGGCGACAAGATGGAGTCCGTGAAAATCGTCGAGGAATAAAAGCCGGAGTCGTCAGGAAGTCTTGACTTGCCTGAGGCACTCCCTGAACTTCCCGAAGTTCTGCGGGAAACTGAGGTCTTTAACTTGAGGCGGTGCGCGGAACACGAGACCCACCGAAGCCTCAAGCCGTCCCATGCCGGTTACCGGCCCGGCCATTCCCCCCGCTCCCACTGACTCGCTGCCTACGCCCAACATGCCCAGAAAGCTCATAAGGTTTGCTGCAGCCTCTCTTCCTTCAGTGAAAACCGCGGCCTCGAGGACGCCGACTAGCTGGGATTTCTCCATCCCCACTGACTCGTTCAAAAATATCGAGACGTCGCCGGCTTCCATGTAGGTGCGCTTGAACGTGTCAAGGCTCACTGGAGAGTATCCGGTTCTCCCTATTTCGCGCTTAACGTCCGGCAAAACCTCCTTGTTGGCGAAACCCCTGGATCCTATGCCGGCCGGATTGATGAGCGCTACGAGCCCGTATCGCGGACGGCGCGAGTCATCCAACAACTCGTTTAAGTGAACGTCCAACGGGGCTTGTGAAGGCGCCTTGAATACCGTGTGAGAGCACAGGTAGCTCGTAAAATTCCTTGAATCGGAAAACGAGCATGCGGCCTGATAAGCCCGGGCGATGAGCTCCTGGGTTAATGGGATCGCAGCAGTCATCTTCGCGTTAGAAAACAAGTCTAGTTTGCCGAGCATGTCGTCGTAGAGCGCCTTGTTTTGAGGGGATATGGGGACGGGTTTTGCTTGGGGAGGGAGTATTCCAGCATCATGTGTTAGGATAAGCCTCTGCTTCATGATTTAAAGTAAGGGGCTTCTTAGATTAAAAAAACGCGTTCGAATAATATGTCATGGAAGTAAGGATAGTCTTGGACACGAATCTTTTGGTCGCGAGCCGCTGGAAGCGGTCAAGCAGTTCAGCAAGGATTCTCGACTTGTGCATTGCCGGCGAACTGAAGGCGGTCTACACGTCACAGATAAAGGACGAGAACTTGTTCATCCTCGGGAAAGTCAAGCCTCCGAAAGACTATTTGGACAAAGTCTTGAAGTTTTACGGCAAATCCGTGAAACTCGAAGCCGGCGAAAAAATCACTGCGTGCCCGGACCCCTCCGACAACCGGTTCCTGGAAGCCGCAGTAGCAGGCAACGCAGACTACGTCATCACAAACGACCACCACCTCCTCGACCTAAAAGAATACGAGGGCATCAAAATCATACGCCCCGGGACATTTACGAGAATGCTCGCGTAAATACTTAGGTTATGTTCAGTCGCTGCCGGGGAATCGAAAGCGCGTCACAGACCTGACTGCCGCGGTCTTTCACGCACACGTTAGGCTTCTCGCCAGTGAAGGAAACAGAAACAGTAGACGCGTCGACTCTACCCCCCAGCCGCCGCCTCAAGCGGGCAGAATCCACGTCGTCTTCAAAGTAGATTAACCGTTCAGGCTCAATAGACGAAACCGCCTTGCATAGTAGGCTTAGCTCATCCAGGATAGTGTATCTCGCATCCGTTTTTATGCGAACACCCTTAAGCTTAAGCTCCCGCCTCAGAGCATCCCGGCCCGTATCGCTCATGTCCGTGAGCCCTTCCGAAAGCCTCTTGGCTGCGGGTTCGTCCAGGTGCTTGAGCGCATCCAGGGTGTCTTCGGGCATCGTGCCGATGAAGATGAGGACTCGCCCCTTGTCTTCTGCGACCTCGCGTATTAAGTCGGAGTAGCGCGCGGCCTTGCCCATTAAATCCACGTAGTCGTGGGGCTGGTCCGTGAAGGGGTGGACTATGCCGTTTATTTCCTCGACTTGTGGGCAGATTTCTCCGGGAGTTCTTTTGGAGTGTGTTAGTTGACGCATGATATGTATTGAATTTAGGGGAAAGCGAGGAAAAAAAGGATATAGTCTATTAATCTAATTTATGTTTCATGGACGCAACAGAATTTATTAAATCCCGGAGGAGCATCAGGGCATACACTGACGACGAGGTGCCTGGGTACGTGATAGATGACGTATTGGATTGCGCGCGTCTTGCGCCGACTGCGAGGAACGTGCAGCCGTGGCTTATCGGGGCCGTGACGGACAAGGACTTGCTTGCCAGGTTGGGCGGCATGTGCAATACGGGACCCTTCATCGCGGACGCTGGAGTCTGTTTTGCGGTTTTTTGCCTGCGAGACGAGAAATACTATCTCGAAGACGGGTGCGCTGCGACCATGAACATCATATTGGCGTGCGAAGCCCACGGGCTCGGCGCGTGCTGGGTGGCGGGCGACAAGAAACCGTATGCAGAAGACGTGCGCAGACTCCTGAAGGTGGGGGAGGAATACACGCTGGTCGCTCTGATACCTGCAGGATACCCTGAGCAAAAGCCGGAAGGAAAAGCAAAGAAGCCTCTTGAGGAAGTATCATTTAAAAACACGGCTTCTCAATAAGTAAGCGAGAATGGACAAGCAAAAGAAACCCCTTGTATTACTGGTCTTGGACGTCTTGAAACCCCACAAGCCAAACATCGTAGAGCTGGGCAGAGACTTATGTGAATGGGGTGTCGAAGCCTCGAGCATTTCCGTTTACGCAGTCGATGAGAAGACCGAGTCCATTAAAATTGTGATAGAAGGCAAGGGCATAGACTTCGAGAAGATTCGCACGAGGATAGAGGACTCGGGAGCAGTCGTCCACAGCATAGACCGAGTGGTATACGGGCGAAAAATCCCTGAAAAATAATCCGTGAATCATGAAGCTTCTGAAATTTTTAAAGTCCATCCCAAAATCCGGGATAGCTCGTAGATACTTTCTCATGAACACATTCGACGGCTCCCTCACCATACTCGGCATAATACTTGCCTTGCATTTCGCGGGCGCGGAAAACCCGGACGTCGTCATAATATCCTGCCTCGGAGCAGCCATAGCAATGGGCGTTTCAGGAGTCTGGGGCGCCTACGCCACTGAGAAAGCGGAAAGGGCAAGGGAGCTCAAGACCCTTGAGAGACATGTTTTAGCGGACTTGGACGACACGAAGATCGGTAGGAAATTCCATCGTTACGTGATTCAGGCATCCTTAGTCGACGGCTTGTCTCCGCTACTCGCGGCCTTGATCATAATCTCCCCGTATGGTGCAGTGGAAGTAGGGTGGGTATCCGTCCCCACTGCATTCACGTTGGCGTTAGTCATTGAAACCGTTATCCTCTTCTCTCTCGGTTTCATAGCGGCGAAGATATCAAGGGAGAGTAATGAAATCAAAAACGGGGTAATCATGCTTTTAGCAGGCGTTGTCGTCGCATTAATAACTCTTTTACTAGAATTATTCAGATAGACTGGGGGATGACATGGGAAGGGAGAGTTTGCACGTCTTGTTTTTCGTTTTAGTTTCGACTCTTGTTAGCGGGTACTATTACGGCCTGGTGGATCATGCCATCGTTATCCCGTACATGAGAAGCTACTATAATCCTAGTCTGTATCCCGGCGACTTCCTGGTGGCTCAGGCAGGATACTATTACACGTTCCTGTGGATTATCCTCGGATTCTTCACGGAAGTCCTTGGCGTTCCATCAACCCTTGTCTTCTTCGGAGTTTATCTTTTGAGCAAGTTTTTGGTTTTTTACGCGGTCTACTTGATAGCGGAGTTATTATTCAAAAGGAGAGTAGTCTCGTATTTGGCCTTGTTTTTCCTGATCGTCAACAAGGCGTCCTTGGGAGGGGATGATATGTTCGACGCGATACTGATAAACAGGGTTCCTGTTTTGCCGTTTCTTTTTTCGCG
>JBDRCA010000001.1:0-5502 GCA_043822165.1 Candidatus Altarchaeota archaeon | reverse complement strand
TGCATGCTGTGCATCCGTTTCCGTAGGTATTTTCTGTTCCGTCACCTTCTACTCCACAGACCGGTCTGTAATCCATTGTGCAGGCAACGATCCCTCTTTGGTCGTCTGAGCAGTAGTGCTTTTCAGTTTCCTTTAAGGTTTCTTGGCAGATGTTGTCTTCACAAACACATTGGTAGTCTTCTAATACAAGGCAGTAGGCGTCGCAGGCACATGCGATTAATGTCTGAGGTGATTTGTAGTCTTTATTGTAGCAACCGCATGCACAGCCCGATAGGCACACACAATCTTCATCAGACTCGCAGTATCTACCTATTCTTTTAATATCACAAGTCCTCTGACATTCATCCAATGACTCAAACGGAACTGTTCCTCCGCAGCCACCCCAAATAAATTCCTTACATTTACCTTCGGTTTCGTCGAAATAGAAACGAGGCATGTAAGCCTTGCAGCGGCCGGGGTCAGGATCTAATTCACAGTTATCTGTGGGAGGAATCACTCCCGTGCATCTCCAGTTTATCTCTGCTGTCTGGGTTTTTTCGTCGACGACACAGGCGGGATTGCATCCTGGTTTTTCGAGGTCAAGGTCAATCCACCATGTCTTAGTGTATTCGTTGTAGGTGATGTCCTTCGTTAGTTTTCCTTCCTTCGTACATTCGCTTTTGGAAGCGATGGCTAATGCGCGGGCGACATCCATCGGCATTTGTTGAGGATTGAGGACACAATAGCCGAGCATGTCATATCCAGAGGGCATCTGGCAGACATACCCATTAGGGCAGGGGAGTCCTTGGAATCCACCGCACTCGCAGATTTGCTCGCACTGGAGCGTGCAAGCAATGGGCTCCTCTTTTCCCGCATAGTCTATCTGACATCTACTTCCGCACTCATTCCAGCGACCCTTCCCCTCCTCACAAATCTCTTTGGTTAAGGGAGGATGGGGAATCGGTTCAGGTTCGGGAATTGGAGTATCGATTTCTTCGACAAAGTGTTTTCCCCCGGGAGTTCGACACTGCCTCGGATAAGATTCCATGGCAGGATAACCCGCCGCGATGCAATCTTCGAAAGAGTAAATTGTGCCTTCGTTGTCCGCATCATCTGCGGGATAGTGTTTCTCCGTGCCTACGACTTCCCAATCCTCTAAATTGACATTGATTCGAGTGTTATCGCTCTTTGAAAGAAATACGCTGTAACATCCGGGACATCTCATCACCTCAAAACCCACAATTGTAAGTCCATATCCTTCACCAATAAACTCAACCGAAATAGTGGCTGCTTTTCTTTTGCCTTCATTGTCTATCTCCCAACCTCTGACACAGGCTCCGATGTCTTCGTCCCAGCTGTAACCTGCAGGGCCCAAGCAACCGTGTTCGTCTCTTTCTCCTCCAATGAGGGGCTCTTGGGTTAGACATCCTGCAATTACTGTTGTGAGTAAAACCACAATCGATAAAATTATTTTTTCCATAATTGGTCTCTCCTTGATTGGTTTTTCTTCACTTACCAATTTCTCATTCCGTTTAAAAACAAAGATGGGTTTCCTTCGGAACAGACCGAACCAACCAACTCCTTTTTATACTTATCCCTCCATGTAATGTTTCTTCAAGTTTTGTGCGCGCCCAATCCCAGTTTTTGAGGATGGGCTGGCTTCTAAACGAATGGACAATCTCTTCGAGTTTTTAAAGCTTGAAAGCTAAATAATTGTTCCATTGTCCATTTATCGGACGTGGCATGTGAAGGTCTTCCCAGAAGTGTAGGAAGATTTGATTATGTTGTGTGGTTGCTTTAAGGCTATACCCGTGTGTGGAGCGCAACGTCAATTCACAAAAACAAAACGTTGAGCGACATCGTACAATGTAATTCCAGTTGATCCTGCTGGAGACTACTGCTCTAGGGGTTCGATTAAGCCATGCATGTCCAAGGAGTGCTTGCACTCCTGGCGAATAGCTCAGTAACACGTGGACAACCTGCCCTCAAGACGGGGATAACCTCGGGAAACTGAGGACAATACCCGATAGATGCCAAGTACTGGAATGTCTGGCATTCAAACGAATTTCGCTTGAGGATGGGTCTGCGGCGGATTAGGTAGATGGTGGAGGTAACGGCCCCCCATGCCGACGATCCGTACCGGCCTTGAGAGAGGGAGCCGGGAGATGGATACTGAGACAAAGATCCAGGTTCTACGGAACGCAGCAGGCGCGAAAACTTCGCAATGCGCGAAAGCGTGACGAGGGAACCCCAAGTGTGGACCCACAAGGTTTACTTTTCCGAAGTGTAAAAAGCTACGGGAATAAGGGCTGGTCAAGACTGGTGCCAGCCTCCGCGGTAACACCAGCAGCTCTAGTGGTAGTCACTTTTATTGGGCTTAAAGCGTTCGTAGTCTGTTTAGTCAGTCCTCTGTGAAATCCATCGGCTTAACCGATGGGCTTGCAGAGGATACTACTAGACTTGGAGCCGGGAAGGGCGAGAGGTATTCCCCAGGTAGCGGTGAAATGCTATAATCTTGGGAAGACCGCCGGTGGCGAAGGCGTCTCGCTGGAACGGGCTCGACGATGAGGGACGAAAGCTAGGGGAGCAAATCGGATTAGATACCCGAGTAGTCCTAGCCGTAAACAATGCGGACTAAGTGTTGCGGAAACCTCGTGTTCCCGCAGTGCTGAAGGGAAACTGTTAAGTCCGCCGCCTGGGGAGTACGGTCGCAAGGCTGAAACTTAAAGGAATTGGCGGGGGAGCACCACAAGGCGTGGAGTCTGCGGTTTAATTGGATACAACGCCGGGCAACTCACCAGGGGCGACGGCAGAATGACGGCCAGGCTGAAGGTCTTGCCTGACGAGCCGAGAGGTAGTGCATGGCCGTCGTCAGCTCGTACCGTGAGGCGTGCGGTTAAGTCCGTTAACGAGCGAGACCCGTGCCCTTATTTGCTATCGTTTTCTTTCGAGAGGGCGAGCACAATAGGGGGACCGCTGGCGATGAGTCAGAGGAAGGTGCGGGCGACGGTAGGTCAGTATGCTCCGAATCTCCTGGGCTACACGTGGACTACAATGGCGTAAACAATGGGTTGCGACACCGTAAGGTGCGAGCTAATCCTTAAATTACGTCTTAGTACGGATCGAGGGTTGTAACTCACCCTCGTGAAGCTGAAATGCCTAGTAATCGCTGGTCACCATCCAGCGGTGAATGTGTCCCCGCTCCTTGCACACACCGCCCGTCAAACCAACCGAGTGAATTAAGGATGAGGCTCATCCTTTTTGGACGTGTCGAATCCTTTTTTCGCAAGGGGGGTTAAGTCGTAACAAGGTAGCCGTAGGGGAATCTGCGGCTGGATCACCTCCAAGAAACCAGAATTGACGAAGGCGCTTCATACACTGGGGCCAAATTTAAAGCAACTACACAAAGAAACATTTTTTTTGCCCGTCTCGGTGGAAATCCGGGCCCGTAGATCAGTCTGGTAGATCGTCCGCCTTGCACGCGGGAGGCCTCGGGTTCAAATCCCGACGGGTCCAAGGGAAAAGGGTATATTAACTCATGTTTCCCATTTTATCATCCATCAAATTTTGGTAGGAGACAATTTGTCGAAATCAATATCTACTCACTACCTGATTCTTTAGAAAAAACATACACGATCACTAGTTCAAATAAGTGATATTGAATGCAGTCCCGAGTCAACTGATTCGGCGACGGAGTTCGAGTCTGTACGCCCAGGGTATGGGATGCAGATAATGAGATTCATACGTGAGGAAACACAATTCTTACGTATGTTAAGAATTAGTTTAAACTAATTCTCACATGCGTAGGTAACTCGCCAGAAAAGTTGTGTTGGTATAAACCATGCAGGGGATGACTTGGCTTAAGCGCTGACGAAGGACATGGCAAGCTGTGAAAAGCCCAGGCTAGGCGCATGCAGCCATTGAACCTGGGATGTCCGAATTACTCCCTTATGGGAGCAGTAACGCGGGGAATTGAAACATCTTAGTACCCGCAGGAAAAGAAAGCAATAAGCGATCCGGTTAGTGAAGGCGATCGAAACCCGGAAAGGGCAAACTGAATCCCCAGTAGTGATACTGGGGAAATGTGGTGTATCGGCCCACGCAATCTTCTTTTTCGGTGAGGTGAAGTCCGCTGGAAAGCGGCGCGAAACAGGGTGATAGCCCCGTAGCTAAAATCGAAAAAGTAGAGGTGGAGTCCGCGAGTACCGAGCATTGGATATTGCTTGGGAACTGGGAGGCATTAACTCCCAACCCTAAATACGTCTTAAGACCGATAGCGTACTAGTACCGTGAGGGAAAGTCGAAAAGGATCTTTAACAGGATGTGAAAAGAACCTGAAACTGTATGGTGATAGTTAGATGCGGCGTTTAGGCGTTGCATCGTTCGTCTTGAAACATGAGGCAGGGAGTGAAGTTATGTGGTGACCTTAAAGGGACAGGGAAACCAAATTTCCGCAGCACGTTCGCGTGTGAGGGAAATGGTAATGAACTGCCATAAATCACGTGATTTCGACCTGAAACCGGACGATCTAACCCTGGGCAAGATGAAGTCCCCCTTCCGGGGGATGGAAGTCTGCTAGAGGTTCTGGGCTCAACCCGTTCTCGTGACCTGGGGATAGAAGTGAAATGCTAATCGCGTTCGGTGATAGCAGGTTCCTTCCGAAATGGACCTCAGTCCATTCTGGTCGGAGACTGTGTCTGGGGTAGAGCACTGATTGGGTGTCTCGGAGAAGAAATTCTTCAACATCCTGTCAAACTCCGAATCTAGGCACATCGTAGATGACCGGAAACGGGGGCGCCGGGTAAGCCGGTGTCCCGAAAGGGAAACAACCCCGCTCGTGGTTAAGGCCCCAAAACGGCGGCTAAGTGTAAGCAAAGGCGTCTTAGACCTAAGACAGCGAGAAGGTTAGCTTAGAAGCAGCTACCCTCTAAGGAAAGCGTAACAGCTCACTCGCCGAGGCCTAGGGCCCTGAAAATGGACGGGACTAAGCCGTCTGCCGATACCACGACGCACATTTCTAAGAAATGTGATCGCGTAGGGAGGTATCTTGTTGGATGAGAAGCGTCTTTTTAAGAAGACGTGGATCCGGCTTGAATAAGAATCCTGCCAGTAGTAACAGCACAACGAGGTGAGAATCCTCGTCACCTGAAGGGCCAGGGTTCCTCAACAATGTTCGTCAGTTGAGGGTTAGTCGACCCTAAGATAAGCGTAATCCGCATAAAATCGAAAGGGAAACAGGTTAACATTCCTGTACCAGACAGGTACATGCGGCAACGCAAGGTCAGTCTCTGACGCTTCCAGGTAGTCTGAGCAAAATCATCGTTTTGTCTAAGCAGGATACTGCTGTGGAGTACTGTAATAGTGAGAAACAGCCGAAACTGCGAATGGCCCCCATTTGGGGGTTCAGATGAACCAAGGAGTCCATGAAAAAGAGACTGATTGGATCCTGTCTGATCGTACCGAGAACTGACACAGGTGCCCCTAGCTAAGCAAGCTCAGGTGTGGCGAGGCATAACTCTGTTT